>JAHDYE010000016.1 GCA_023383035.1 Burkholderiaceae bacterium
GGGCAGATCGTCAACTTCCTCGGCACGCTGCAGAACGAGTGGGCCGGCGCGCAGGCGTTCTCGTCGTTCGACACCTGCATGGCGCCGTTCGTGCGCAAGGGCCGCATGGACTATGCCGCGGTGCGCCAGTGCATCCAGGAGCTGGTCTACAACCTGAACGTGCCGTCGCGCTGGGGCACGCAGACGCCGTTCACCAATCTCACCTTCGACTGGACCTGCCCCGAAGATCTGCGCGAGCAGGTGCCGGTGATCGGCGGCGAGGAGATGCCGTTCACCTACGGCGAGCTGCAGGCCGAGATGGACCTGATCAACCGCGCCTACATCGAGGTGATGACGGCGGGCGACGCGAAGGGACGCGTGTTCACCTTCCCGATCCCCACCTACAACATCACGCGCGACTTCCCGTGGGAGTCGGACAACGCGCGGCGCCTGTTCGACATGACCGCGCGCTACGGTCTGCCGTACTTCCAGAACTTCGTCAATTCCGAGCTCGAGCCGAACATGGTGCGCTCGATGTGCTGCCGCCTGCAGCTCGACCTGCGCGAGCTGCTGCGCCGGGGCAACGGCCTGTTCGGCAGCGCCGAGCAGACCGGCAGCGTGGGCGTGGTCACGGTGAACTGCGCGCGCCTGGGCTACCTGCACCGCGGCGACGAAGCGGGGCTGCTGCGCGCGCTCGACGCGCTGCTCGAGCTGGGCCGACAGAGCCTGGAGGTCAAGCGCAAGGTGATCCAGCGGCTGATGGACCAGGGCCTGTTCCCGTACACGAAGCGCTACCTCGGCACGCTGCGCAACCACTTCTCCACGCTGGGCGTGAACGGCATCAACGAGATGATCCGCAACTTCAGCGGCGACGCCGACGACATCACCACCGAACGCGGGCATGCGCTCGCGCTGCGCTTCCTCGACCACGTGCGCGAGCGCATCGTGGCGTTCCAGGAGGAAACCGGCAACCTGTACAACCTCGAGGCCACGCCGGCCGAAGGCACCACCTACCGCTTCGCGCGCGAGGACCGCAAGCGCTGGCCCCACATCCTGCAGGCCGGCACCGCGCAGCAGCCCTACTACACCAACTCGTCGCAGCTGCCGGTGGGCTTCACCGACGACCCGTTCGAGGCGCTGCAACGCCAGGAGGCGCTGCAGTCGCGCTACACCGGCGGCACCGTGCTGCACCTGTACATGGGCGAGCGGCTGTCCTCCGGCGACGCGTGCCGCGAGCTGGTGCGCCGCGCGCTGACGCGCTTCCGGCTGCCCTACATCACCGTCACCCCCACATTCTCGATCTGTCCGACCCACGGCTACCTGTCCGGCGAGCACACGTTCTGCCCGAAATGCGACGAGGAAATCCTCGACCGCAAGCGCCGCGCACTCGCCGCCTGACGCCTGCCTTGCATCCCCTTCTCCCTTCTCCCTTCCCCCTTCTCTTCCCAGGAGCCCCGCCATGCCCGACCATGCCCGCCCGACCAACGACGAACCCGTGCTGCGCGACGACGAGCGCCAGCCATGCGAGGTCTGGACCCGCGTGATGGGCTACCACCGCCCCGTGGCGAGCTTCAATGTCGGCAAGCAGGGCGAGCACAACGAGCGCCGCTTCTTCGCCGAACCACGACAACAGCCAGCCGGATGACGGCGCAGGGCGGGTTGCGAGTGGGCGGGCTGACGCCGCTCACCACCATCGACTTTCCCGGCCGCCTGGCCGCCGTGGTGTTCTGCCAGGGCTGCGCATGGCGATGCGGCTATTGCCAGAATTCCACGCTGCTCGAGGCCGGCACGCCCGCCGCGCTGCGCTGGGACGACGTGCTGGCCTTCCTCGGCAACCGGCAGGGCCTGCTCGACGGCGTGGTGTTCTCGGGCGGCGAGCCCACGCTGCAGACGCATCTGCCGGCCGCCATCGAGCAGGTGCGCGCGCTCGGCTTCGAGGTGGGCCTGCACACGGCCGGAATGTATCCGGCGCGTCTCGCGCGCCTGCTGCCGCGGCTGGACTGGGTGGGCCTGGACATCAAGGCGCCGTTACGCACCTACGATGCCGTGACCGGCACCACCGGCGGCGGCGCGAAGGCGCGCGAGTCGCTCGACCTCCTGCTCGCGGCGGGCGTGCCGTTCGAATGCCGCACCACCTGGCATCCGGGGCTGTTCCCGATGAGCGCCCTCGAGGAGCTGGCCGATGAGCTGGCCGCTCGCGGCGTGACGCACTGGACGGTGCAGTGCTGCCGCATCGATGGCCGACCTGCGGTCGCTGCGCAGCCGCCGGAGCTGCGGCGGCTGGCGGTACGGTTCAAGGAGTTTCACTGGCGCGCCTGAATCGCGCGGTCAGCCGGAATTCCGCGCCCGTAGCGGCGGGTGCGCCCTGCCTGTCGACGGAAACGCCGTCCGGTCTTCCGTCATGCCTCGACCCCCCGGGCGCCGCCGTCGAGGGTCGCGACGTACGCCAGGGCGCTGCGCTTCAGGTCGACGAAGGCCGGCTTGTCCAGCTCCGATTCGCGACACCAGAGGAACAGGTCCCTCGGGGTCGGCGGCGCCCCGGTCGGCAGCTCCACCAGCGGGAAGTTCTCCCGCAGGCACTTCACGGGCCAGGTCGGCAGCACCGCCAGGTGCCGCCCCTCGGACATCAGGCGCAGCAGGACGTAGGCGTCCCCCAGGGTCGCGATCTCGGTACGGATCTGCCGGATGCCGACCCTGGAGAGCATCTCGAACACGTCCCTCTCGTAGGGCGACGCGGTGCCCAGGCTGATCCAGTCGTGGCGATCGAAATCGCGCGCGGCCAGCGCTTCGCGCGAGGCGAGCGGATGCCCCAGCCCGCAGAACACGCCGATGCGATCGCGCGCCAGCAGGAAGCGGGCGATTCCCTGCGGCGGGCGGGCCGACCACGAGGGCGCCATGACCAGGTCGTGCTCGCCGTCGATCAACTCGTCGATGAGGCGGTGCGGACGACCGGTCTGGATGGTGAGCGCAAGGCCCGGGCGCTCCTTCAGCAGATGGGCGACCAGACCCGGCAGCACGGCAGCCCCCACCAGAGGGCCCGCCGCGAGCCTGAGCTGGTTGCGCAGCCCCAGCCGGTGACGCGCGGTCGATTCGCGCAGCGCATTGATGCCCCGCGCGATCACCCGGCCCTCGCGCGCCAGCATCTCCCCCAGCGGCGTGCTGCGCACGCCGAAGCGGCTGCGTGTGAACAGCTGCCCGCCCGCCTGCATCTCGAGCACCCGCATGTTGCGCGTGAGCGTCGGCTGCGTCAGGCACAGATGCTTGCTGGCCGCGGTGATCGAGCCCTTGTCCAGGATCGTCGCCAGTTGCTGGAGGTGACGCGGATCCATACGTTTACTTCTGGTTGAAGAACCAAAAATACATTTTACGAAACCGGCGAAAGCCCCGATCCTGTCGGACGGTATACCCGGCCGGCGACCGCGGATCGGGGTCCGGACGGAGACGACCCATGGAATTCCTCGCCGCTCGCCGCCACGCCCTGCACACGCTGGGCGGCCTGTCGCTGACGCTGGGCCTCGGTGTCGGCGCCAGGACGGCCGCCGCACAGGCTGCCTATCCCGGCAAGCCGGTGCTGATCATCAACAACTTTCCGCCCGGTGGGCCGTCCGACCTGCTGGCGCGTTCGATCGCCCCGGTGCTGCACGAGCTGCTCAGGCAGCCCTTCGTCGTGGAGAACCGGTCCGGCGCAGCCGGCAACATCGGTGCCGAGGCGGTGGCCAGGAGCCAGCCGGACGGCCACACGCTGTTGGTCGGCATCGACACCACCTTCACGGTCAATCCCTACATCTACCGCGGCATGAGCTTCAAGGCTGCGGACGTGGTGCCGGTGGTCATCATGGCGTCCTCGGGCCTGCTGGTGGGTATGCACCCCTCCACCGGCATCAAGACCCTCGAGGAGCTGATCGCCGTCGGCAAGACGCGCGCGCTGGCGCTGAGCTCGGCCGGCAACGGCAGCCCCGGCCATCTCGCGGCGCAAGTCCTTGCCGATGCCACCGGCATCCGCATCAACCCCATCTTCTATCGCGGCAACACGCCGGCGGTCACGACCGTCGTCGGCGGCGAGGTCGATGGCGGCATCCTGGCAACGCCAGGCATGCTGCCGCACGTCAAGGCCGGCAAGATCACCGCGCTTGCGGTGACCAGCCGGCGCCGCTCCGATCTCCTTCCCGACGTGCCCGCCGTGGGCGAACTGGGCCTGCCGGGGCTGGAACTCGAAGTGCTCTACCTGGTGATGGCGCCTGCCGCAACGCCGCCGGCCGTGGTCCAGGTGCTGCAGAAGGGTATCCTCGACGCCCTGCAGCGCCCCGACGTGCAAACCCGCATGAACAGTCTCGATCTGCGTTTCGAAGGCCTGACCGGCGCCGCCGCGACCGAGCGCATGGCGGCGCTGAGCGCCCGCTACGCCAGGGTGGTGCAGGCCACCGGCATGAAGGTGGAGTGAGATCCAAGGCATGCAGCGCCCCAACATCCTCTATATCGTCGCCGACGATCTCGGCTACGCCGACCTCGGCTGCTACGGTGGGCGCGAAGCGCCATTCGGTCCGGTTTCCCCGAACATCGACCGCCTGGCCGCCGGCGGAATGCGGTTCACCGAGGGATACGCCAACGCGCCCGTGTGCTCGCCCACGCGCTTCGCGCTGATGACCATGCGCTACCAGTACCGCCTGCGCGGCGCGCTCGAGGAGCCGATCCACAGCCGCAGCAAGGGCAGCACCACGCTGGGCCTGCCGCCCGACATCCCGACGCTGCCCGCGCTGCTGAAGGATGCCGGCTACCGCACCGCGCTGATCGGCAAGTGGCACCTCGGCTACCCGCCCGCTTTCGGGCCGCTGCGCTCGGGCTACGAGGAGTTCTTCGGCATCATGGCCGGCGGCGCCGACTACTTCACCCACTGCAGCGGCAGGGGAGACCACGACCTCTACCTCGGCGAAGAAGAGCACCATGAAGTCGGCTACCTCACCGACGTCCTGTCCCGGCGCACGGTGGACTACATCCGGCGCGTGGCGGACGATGCCAGGGCCGGCAAGCCCTTCTTCCTGAGCCTGCACTACACGGCACCGCACTGGCCGTGGGAGACGCGCGACGACCGCCACCTTGCCGGCGACGTTGCCGGCAATCTCTTTCACCTGCACGGCGGCAACGTCCACAGCTACCGCCGGATGATCCACCACATGGACGAAGGCATCGGGTGGATCGCGCAGGCGCTGCGCGAGCAGGGGCTGGAAGACGACACTCTGGTGGTATTCACCAGCGACAACGGCGGCGAGCGTTTCTCGGACAACTGGCCGCTGGTGGGCGGCAAGATGGATCTCACCGAGGGCGGCATCCGCGTACCGTGGATCGCGCGCTGGCCGGCGGTGATTCCGGCCGGCGGCACGAGCGCGCAGCACTGCATGACCATGGACTGGTCGACGACGATGCTGCAGGTGGGCGGCGGGCGACCGCATCCCGACCATCCGCCGGACGGCGTGTCGCTGCTCGACGTGCTGCGCGACCCTGGCCATTCCTTCGAGCGCCAGATGTTCTGGCGCATGAACCACCGCGGCCAGCGCGCCTGCCGCGAAGGCAGGTGGAAGTACCTGAAGGTGGACGACAACGAATACCTGTTCGACATCCCGGCCGACGAGCGCGAGCGCGCCAACCTGGCGGCGCGCGATCCGGCACGCCTGGATCGCATGCGCGAGCGCTGGCTGGCGTGGAACGCGACCATGCCGCCGATCCCGCCGGATGCGGGGGTCAGCCTCGGGTATTCGGTCAAGGACATGCCGCAGCGCTGATCGGCGGGACGCGCCGTCATCGTTCGACGATGCCGGCCTGCAGCACGTCGGCGCGCCGCTATTGCGGCTCGACGTGCGTGCTCAGGACGATGCCCGCGCGCTCGACGGCTGCCTCCACCGCATCGGCCAGGTCGTGCGCGCGCGTCACGCTCCAGTGCCCGGGTACGCGCAGCACGACGTGCGCGAAGCGCGTGGACCCCGAAGCGCGCGTGCGCAGCCGCTCGAAGCTGCAGCCCTCGGACTCGAACGACTTCAGCACGGCCTCGATGCGCGCGATCTCGTCGTCGGCCAGCGCGCGGTCCATCAGCCCATCGACCGAACGGTGCATCAGCTGCCAGCCCTCGCGCAGGATGTTCATCGCCACCGCCGCCGCGATCAGCGGATCGAGCCGGTTCCAGCCGCTCAGGCTGGCCAGCGCGACGCCCGCGATCACCCCGGCGGTGGTCCAGACATCGGTCATCAGGTGGCGCGCATCGGCTTCGAGCGCCAGCGAGCGATGCGCGCGCCCGACCCGGAACAGCACCCGTGCCACCGCGAAGTTCAGGAGGCTTGCCGCCACCGACAACGCGGTACCGACGCCGAGCGCGCCGATCGGCCGGGGATCGAGCAGGCGTTCTCCCGCCGCGACGAGGATCGCCAGCGCCGCCAGGAAGATCAGCACGCCTTCGAAGGCGGCCGAGAAATACTCGGCCTTGCCGTGGCCGTACGGATGCTCCGGGTCCGCCGGCGCACGCGCCAGCGACACCATCGCCAGCGCGAAGGTGGCGCCCGCGACGTTGACCAGCGATTCGAGCGCGTCCGACAGGTAGCCGACCGAGTCGGTCAGCCACCACGCGCCGAACTTCATGCCGAGGGTGGACAGTGCAGCGGCGATCGACAGCCACAGGGCCTGCTGCGGGGTGGGAAGCTTCATCGCGCACCATGATGACGGCCGGGCTGTCATTGTCAACGGCGGCCATGACGGCGTCCGCCGTTGCCGCCGTCGCACGGTTGCGTTACCTTGAACGAAAGTGCCGGTATCACCGGCACGCAATCACGCGCAGCGCCCGGGCGGCGGGCGGCATCCGCTTGCGGAGGCGCGATGGTATTCACCGAAGCGGCCGTCCTGCGGCTGCTGGCCGGCCTGTACAGTCTTCAGGAAACGCCTGACGGCGCCGCCGAACAGGCGATGGTCGACGCACTGGCACGCGCGCTCGACTGCGACCTGCTCGTTCATCTGGCGATCGACCGCCCGCGCGGGCGCGGCGCGCTGCATGCCTGGCCGGCCGGCAGCCTGCCGCCGGTCATCGACCGGGCCACGATCGAATGGCACGAACGCGAGCACCCGCTGGTCGCGCGCCTGAGCCTGGATCGCTCGATTCGCGCATGGCGGCTTTCGGATGCCGACCCGCACCGGGCGTTCTACCGTACCCGCCTGTATCGAGAGATCCACCAGCCATTGCGCGCGCGCTACCAGATGGTGATGCGCCTGGCGAGTCCCGACCACAAGCTGCTGGCGATCGTCGCCTGCCGCGGCGGCAACGACTTCGACGATCACGAGCGGCGGCTGCTGGAGTTGTCGTGGATGCATCTCGCGCGCCATGCCCGCCAGGTACGCCGGTCGAGGTGGATGGCGCACGGCGGCGTCCCGATCGAACGACCGCGCGAGCAGCACGGTGTGGTGGTGCTCGACGACGCGCTGGCCGTGGAGCTGTGCTCCGAGCAGGCGCGGCTGTGGCTGGCCGAGTATTTCCCCGGGCATCGCCCGCGCTACCGCCCGACGCTGCCCTCCGCCGTATTGGCCTGGGCGCGATCGCGCGTCGACGCCGAAGGGACCGGGCTGCGCAATCCGGTCACGCACGGGGAGCCGCTGGTCGTCACGGCGGGCGACCGGTGCCTGGTCATCGACCTGATCGTCGATCACGGCAAGGGCCGGCACGTGCTGACGCTGGCGCAGGAAAGGCTGTTCGCGCCGGCCGCGTCGCTGGAAGCGTTCGGCCTGACGCCGCGCGAGGCCGAGGTGCTCGCCTGGATCGCGCAGGGCAAGACCAATCGCGAGATCGGCATGATCCTCGGCGCGAGCGGCCGCACCGTGCAGAAGCACGCCGAACACATCTTCCAGAAGCTGGGCGTGGAGTCGCGCATGGCGGCAACGCTGTGTGCCTGGCAGGCAGGGCGGCTCGAGGCGCTGGCGCAGCGCTGACGCGCACCCACCCGCCCCGGTGTCGGCGAACGCCCGGCAGCGATGCTGCGTGGTCGCCATGACGGCGGTTCGGCATGGCCCGGCAGTGTCGCCGGCGGCGCATCCCGAGGCTGCGCCGTTCTCAGCCGGCGTGCTTCTTCACCCACGCAACATACTTGTCCATCCAGCCCTGGAGGAACTTGCGCGTGCTCTCGACGGCGATGTTCCCGGCCTCGTCGAAGGTTCCGTCCTTCACCTGGATGAACGCCTCGGGCTGGCCCAGCGCAGGCATGTCGAGATAGGCGAGCATGCCGCGCAGGTGCTGCTGCGCAACGGCCGAACCGATTGCGCCCCTCGATGCTCCCATCACGCCGGCCGGCTTGCCGGCCCAGGCGCTCTGCCCGTACGGGCGCGATGCATGGTCGATCGCGTTCTTGAGCACGCCGGGAATCGAGCGGTTGTATTCGGGCGTCACGAAGATCACGCCTTGCGCGGCGCCGATCTCGCCCTTGAGCCGCCTGACGGGCTCGGCCGGATTCGCTTCCTCGTCCTGGTTGTAGAGCGGAAGGTCGCCGATCCGCGGCAAACTGAACGAGAACTCCGGCGGCGCCAACCGGCACACGGCATCGGCGAGCTTGCGATTGATCGATTCGCGCCGCAGGCTGCCGACGATAACGGCGATTCGGTACTGGCTCATGGACACCTCGCTGTCGTTGATTGCGCGCGGTGTTGCGAGCAAACGACGTGCCCCGTTCGGGTCATTCTGCCGTCATGAATCCCTGGCCCGCTCACGCAGGATGAACTTCCGGATCTTCCCCGTGGCTGTCCTGGGCAGTGCGCCGAAGGCGATCCTTTTCGGCACCTTGTAGCGGGCGAGCACACCGGACACGTGGGCGACCAGCTCGGCCGCCTCGGCGCTGCCCGATCAGCCGCTCATTCCGATGCGGCCGGCGCCCTCGCGGAACAGCGCTGCGCCGTCGGGATCGAACTGGAAGGCGGCGAGGAAGTCCGCGACGCCGTATGCCGGGGCAAGCTTGCGGATCGCGGCGGCATGGGCGCGCGCTTCGTCGAGCGAACCCGCCAGCGCCAGGGTATACGCCGCGATCGCGTAGATGTGCTGGTGTGCATTCGGGCGGGCGGCGGCCTTGACCGCCCACTGCGCGGCCTCCTCGAACCGGCCCAGGCGCACGAGCGCCATTGCGCGCGAGCCGAGCATGGCGAACAGCAGCGGGTCGAACGGGCTCAGGTGGCGCGAATAGTCCGCTGACGCGATGGCGGCGCCCGGGTCGCCGGCCTGCGACTGGATGAACGCCAGCGTGTAGTGCCCCAGCGCGAAGTTCGGGCTCAGCTCGATGGCCTGCTCCAGTTCGATGACCGACCGGTCGTGGCGGCCGCGCAGCCACAGCGCCCGGCCCATGGCCCAGTGCGCCGCTGGATCCCGATCGTCGACCATCAGGCTTTGCCCTGCGGCTTCGAAGGCGCGATCGATTTCCGGTTCGCGCCTGGCCCAGCCCTGGAAGGCGTTCTGGAAATGCGTGAACGACAGCCCTGCCCATGCGCGCGCGAAGGTGGGATCCAGGCGTACCGCGGTCTCGAAGAAATGCCGCGCCCGCTCGTTGTCGGCCTTGTTGAAGCGGTACATGTGCCACAGGCCCCGATGATGGGCCTCCCAGGCATCGAGCGAGTTCGGCGGCTTCAGCATGGCGCGATTGCGCTCGATCGCTTCGACCTCGCTGGCCACCGACGCGACGATCTGGTTGCCGATCTCCTCGAGCACGAGCAGCGCATCGTCCAGCTTGCGGTTGAGGATCTCCGACCAGACGATCCGCGCGGTTCGCGTCTCGGCCAGTTCGACCGCCACGGTGAGGCGCTCGCCGCGGCGCTGCAGCGATCCGCTGACGACGTAGTCCACGTGCAGCATCCGGCCGGCCTCTTCCGGACCGATGTGCCGATCGTGCAGCGCGAACACGGTTCCCTGTGCGATCACGAACAGGCTGCGCAGCTTGGCGAGCCGGGTGATCACGTCGTGGGCGAGGGCATCGGCGGCGCCGCCGCGCGCATCCGGCACATCGGCCCGCTCGACGAAGGGCATCACCGCGATCGAGGCGCGACGCGCCGCGAGGCCGGCGACGTTCTCGCGGCCGGCGGTGGTGGTGTCCGCGGTCGTCACGACGGTGGCCGGCGCGCCTTGCGGGGCGCTCCCGCGGGCGCTTGCGGTTGCGGCGGTGCGCACCAGCGACGCGGAGAAGTCGTGCGCCCTGGCCGAATGCCATGCCTCGCGCAGCGGTGCGCAGTCGAGTCCGTCGGCTTCGAACAGCCGGGCGGCCGCGGCCAGGTGCGCTTCGCCTTCCCGGATCCGGCCGCTGCGGGCCAGCGCCGTCAGGACGATCTCGTGGACACGTCGATCGAACGGCGCGAGCTCGAGCCACTTCTCCAGGTACCCGAACGCCTCGTCATCGGGAAGGCGAGCAACCAGGTGTTCGAGCACGGCGGCCTGATAGCCGCGGAAGCGCCGTCGCTGGGCGGTGAGCCAGCCGTTGAATGCCGGGCTGCGCTCGATCTCCAGTCCCTCGAGGAAGTCCCCGTCGAACAGCGCTGCCAGCGTGCGCAGGCGCTCCGGAGCGAGCGTTTCGATACCGTCGCCGATCGCGGCCGCGACTTCGAGCGCGTCGACGAAGCAGTCCTGCAGGTCGAGCCGCACGGCGTCGTCGCGGGCATGGATGCGATGCCGATCGGGCTCGTCGACGACGCCGCGGATCTTGCTCAGGCACCAGCGAAGCTCGCCCCGCGGATCGTTGGGAACATCCCAGAGCAGCTCGCAGAGCTGACTCCTGCTCGCGGCGCGCGGTGCCAACGCCAGCCAGGCGAACAGCCCACGGACCTTGCGCGATCCGGGAAGCGCCAGCGCAGCGCCGTGCCGCGAGATCGCCAGCGGCCCGAGCAGCCGTACGTGGAGCGGACGTTCGCCGTTGCGCCGGTCGTTACCGCCCGGTTCCACGGAAATTTCCACGCCTGCTACCACGCTCGCCTCCACGGCCGGCCGTTACCTTGAGTCCGACGGTCACGCCGCGCCTTCGCAGCCGGACCTCGGGAACCGCCGTCGCATGCGCGAGGCGAAACGTCACGGGACACCTGGAGAAACATCATGGATACAACCGCTGCTACCGTTAGTCAAGGTCACCCCTCCACCGGGCAATCCGACCTCGTGGCGCTCAAGGCGCGCCAGCGGGCTGCCTGGTCGTCCGGTGACTACGCAGTGATCGGCACCACGTTGCAGATCGTCGGCGAGGGGCTGTGCGAGGCGCTCGACGTGCGCGCGGGACAGAAGGTGCTCGACGTCGCCGCCGGCAACGGCAATGCCTCGCTGGCGGCTGCCCGGCGCTGGTGCGAGGTGGTCGCCACCGACTACGTGCCGGCGCTGCTCGAGCGGGCGCGCGAACGCGCCGACGCCGAACGGCTCGACATCCAGTTCCGCGAGGCCGATGCGGAGGCGCTGTCGTTTCCGGACGGCAGCTTCGATGCGGTGGTCTCGACGTTCGGCGTGATGTTCACCGCCGACCACGATCGCGCCGCGGCGGAGATGATCCGGGTGTGCCGACGCGGCGGCCGGATCGGGCTGGCCAACTGGACGCCCGACGGTTTCATCGGCCAGCTCTTCAAGACCATCGGCAAGCATGTTCCGCCGGCCCCTGGCGCCCGATCGCCGGCGCTGTGGGGGACGCGCGCGTACATCGCCGAGCTGTTCGAGGCGTCCGCGAGCTCGATCAGCGCGGCGCAGCGCCACTTCGTGTTCCGCTATCGCTCGCCGGAGCACTGGCTGCAGGTGTTCAGGACCTGGTACGGCCCGGTGCTCAAGGCCTTCACCGTGCTCGAGCCGGCCGCACAGGCGGCACTGCGCGACGACCTGATCGCGTTGATCGATCGGTTCAACCGTGCGGGAGACGGCTCGATGGTGGTTCCCGGCGAGTACCTGGAGATCGTGATCACCCTGCGCTGACCCACGTCGGCCGCTCACGATGCAACTGCAAAGGAGGCTCTCGTGAAACTCTCGATGCATTCCATCCCGATCGTTCCTGCGATCGCGTTCTCGCTCGGCGTTGCCGCGATCGGCACCGCGGCCGCGCAGACGCATGCGGCGGGGCCGCATCACACCGTGGTGTCGGCCGAGGCCGTCAAGTGGGGGCCGGCGCCCCCGTCGCTGCCGCCCGGCGCGCAGGCTGCCGCGCTGCTCGGCAGCCCGGCGAAGGAAGGGCCGTTCGTGCTGCGCCTGAAGTTCCCCGCGGGCTTCGTCGTTCCGCCTCACCGCCACTCGAAGGACGAGTTCGTCACCGTGATCTCGGGGATGTTCTCGGTCTCCTCCGGCGAGAAGCTGGATCGCGCGTCGAGCCGGCCGCTGCCGCCGGCGAGCTTCGTCCACCTGCCGGCCGGCATGCCGCACTACGCGTGGACCGACGTGGAGACGGTGGTGCAGATCAACGGCGTCGGTCCGTTCGACGTGGTCTACGTCGATCCGGCAGACGATCCGCGCAGGCAGTAGCGTCGCGGCGGCCCGAATCGCACCCGGGCCGCCGTCGGGGGGCGCAGCGTTTCACTGGCGGACGAGTGCTTTCGAGAAGACGTTCAGGACCACGACGCCCGCGACGATGAGGGCCATGCCCAATATCGCGGGCAGGTCCAGTCGCTGGCCATGGACGAGCCAGGCGATGACGGCGATCAGCACGATGCCCACCCCCGACCAGACCGCGTACGCGATGCCCACCGGTATCACGCGAAGCGTCAGCGACAACAGGAAGAACACCGCGCCGTAGCCGGCGACGACCAGCAGCGAGGGCCACAACCTGCTGAATCCGTCGCTCGACTTCAGGGCCGACGTCGCGATCACCTCGGCGACGATCGCCGCCGAAAGAACGAGCCAGGGTTTCATCGGGGCACGGCTTCCCACAGCTGCGGGTAGTGCTGCACGAATCCGCTCGCATCGACCCGCAGGACGGCCGAATACGAAAAGCGCGGCGCCTCGTAACCGTACTGGTCGGCGGCGCGTCGTTCGTAGTGCTGGTGCAGGGCATCGAGCGTGCCGGCGAACACGTCGAGCCACGCGACGGGAACGTCGGCGGCCTCGCCGACCTCGAGCGCCACGCGCCGGAGCTGGATCAGGTTCGTGGCCGGCGTGAACCCGAGATCCAGGTCGATGCATCCATCCAGTTGAGGCACGATCTGGTCGTTGAGCGTCCAGATGCCGCCGGGCAGCTTCACGACCCGGAAGTCCAGGGCTTCCGCGCCCGCCCAGCCGTGTACGCTGCCCTCCTGCGTGTACCACGCAGCGTCGCAGCTCACCTCGTAGGCCAGGCATGCCGCCTCGCCGTCGTGCCGGAACACCGCCGTGCCCTGCAGGCGCCAGCCGTCGTCGGCCGCCATGAACCGACAGGCATCGTGGCCGGTGGTGTCCAGACGACGCCAGAGGATCGTATCCATGGCTGCACCCTCCTCGGGAAGGCCGTACGATGCGCGGCCCGCGCCCGCAGACTACGAAACCATCTTGCGACAGAAGCAGTAGACGAAACGCTGCTCGCTGCCGGCAGGCGTCTGGTGCGATTCGTGTTCGTGACCGAGCAGCACGAACGGCTCGCCGAATTCGGCGTGCAGCTCACGGGCGCCGTATCGCATCACGGGCAGGCCGCTGCAGTGTGTCGGCCCGTCCGGCGCGAAGGTGGCGACGATGACCAGGCCGCCGGGCTTGACCGCGTGCAGCACCGCCCGGACATAGGCCCCGCGGTCGTGCGCATCGGTGAGGAAGTGGAACACCGCGCGGTCGTGCCAGACATCGTAGCGGTGCCGGGCAAGCGCGGCATCGAGCACGTTCGCTTCCGACCACTGCACGCGCGCCGCCCGGGGGCCGAGCCTCGCCTTCGCCGCCGCCAGCGCGGCGCCGGACAAGTCGAGCACCGTGACGTCCTCGTAGCCACGGTCCACGAGATCGTCCACGAGGGTCGAGGCGCCGCCGCCGACGTCGATGATCGAGGCCTGGCACGAGATGCCTGCATCGCGGATCAGCTTCAGCGAAACCTCGGCGTGCTCCTGGAACCAGCTGACCTGCGTCGTGGCCTTCGTCGCGTAGACCTTTTCCCAATGCTCCTTCGATTCCATGGAACCTCCGACGGGGCGCTGCGTGCCCTCATGATGCCAGCCTGCGTCCCGCGTTGCATGGCGCCGGAGCTTCATGCCGGATTCCGGACCTGCAGCTCGACCGTGCGCGCCGAGACCTCGCCGTCGTCGCCGACAACCAGTTCGGCGACCGAGACCGGCAGCCTGAAACGCCGCGGGCCGGCACTGCCCGGGTTGACGAACAGCACGCCCTGCCGCTGCGCGATCGACGGTTTGTGCGAGTGACCCGAAACGACGACGCGAACGCCGGCGGCGCCCGGATCGATGTCGAGCTGGGCGAGGTCGTGGAGCGCGTACAGGAAGATTTCCCCGACCCTGAACAGCTCGGTTTCGCGCACGCGCTCGGCCCACAGGCCGATGTCGTTGTTGCCGCGCACCGCGGTCAGCGGCGCGATCGCGGCAAGCGCTTCGAGGATGCCCGCGTGCCCGATGTCGCCGCCGTGAACGATGTGATCGCAGCCCTGCAGGAATGCCGTGGCCTGCGGCCGCAGCAGGCCGTGCGTGTCGGAGATCAGGCCGATGCGCAGCATGGCGGGTCGCCGCGGGCTCTCAGGCGCTGCGCCGCTGCTCGAGCGCCATGCGTACGGCGAGGCCGGCGAGCACGAAGCCCATGACGTACCGTTGCACCGCGAGCCACAGCGGATTGCGGGCGAACCACGACGCCATGCCGGCGGCGAACAGCGCGATCAGCAGATTGACGGAAAAGCTCACCGCGATCTGCGTGAACCCCAGCGTGATGCTCTGCACGAACACCGAGCCGTGTTCGGGCGACACGAACTGCGGGAACACCGACAGATAGAACATCGCGATCTTCGGGTTGAGCACGTTGGTGAGAAAGCCCATGGCGAACAGCCTCGGCGCCGGATCGGGCGGCAGCGGCTTCGGCTCGAACGGCGAGCGCGCTCCCGGCCTGACGGCCTGCCATGCCAGCCACAGCAGATAGGCCGCGCCCGCCCACTTCAGGATCTCGTAGGCGAGCGGCACCGCGAGGAACACGGCCGTCAGCCCGGCCGCCGCGGACAGCATGTGCACCAGGAAGCCCGCGATGACGCCGAACAGGGAGATGACGCCTGCCTTGCGGCCCTGGCAGATCGAGCGCGAGATCAGGTAGATCATGTTCGGTCCGGGCGTCAGGACCATGAGCAGCGCGGCGCCTGCGAAAAGAAGGATGTCGCCGGCGGGAGGCATGGGGACGGGTGTCAGGTGCGCGGCCCGTCGACGGGCCGCCATGAGAGGAGGTACGGCACGGCGGGCATGGCGCTACTCGACTTTCGCACCGGCCTCCGCGAGCAGCGCGCGCAGCACCGACCGATGGCAGTGCGCCTCGTTCTCGCAGTAGCAGCCGACCGAGAAGTTCGCGTGGTGCGACAGCGCGGCGAGCAGCTCGACGGCGTGTCGCGCATCCGGTGCCGACATCTCCGCCTTGTACTTCTTCGTGAAGGCGGTCCACTGCGCCGGTGTCGTGGCCGCCTGGGCCAGCTTCATGGTTTCGACGCTCGGAGCGAGCACCGGATACCAGACGTCATACCAGTTGCGCGCGGAGAATTCGGATTTGGGCACGCCGCGCGGCGGACGGCGAACGGTGCCGATCCGCAGTCCTTCGTTCTTCTCGCGGGGCGTGCCGAGCCTGACGATGCGCAGGGTCATGAGGTCTGCTCTCCATCCCGGTAGTCGATGCCGGCGCTTTCACGTCCGATGAACCGGAACGCCCGCGGTGGCTCTCCCGGCGTCACCCGGCCGGATCGGCCATACGGCCTCGCCGATGCACGGCCGTGCACCGATATCCTACTCGCCGCGCTCGCCCTCACGGACCAGCCGCGCGTGCCGCGAGGACATCCGCGAAAACCGTCCTGTCCACATTGCCGCCGGACAGCACTACGGCGACGCGCTGGCCTGCCAGGCGTTCGCGCTCCTTCGCCGCCGCGGCCACGGAAGCGGCGCCGGCGCCTTCCGCGCAATTGTGCGTGCATTCGAAGATCAGCCGCATCGCCTCGGCGACTTCGTCGTCGTCGACTTCGACGATGCGATCGACGTAGCGCCGGATGACTTCGAACGCTTCGGGCTGCGGTGTGCGGCAGGCCATGCCGTCGGCCAGCCGCGTGGTCACCTGCGCGTCGACCGGGCGCCCCGACGCGAACGAGAGCGCATAGGCGCGTGCGTGCGCGGAGACCACGCCCACGATGCGGGTGGCGGGGCTCAGCGCGTTGCGCGCCGCCGCAACGCCGCAAATGCCCGAACCCAGGCCGATCGGCACGTAGACGGTGCCGATGTCCGCGACGGCGCGAAACAGTTCGGCGCCGTAAGTGGCCACACCCTGCACCAGCAGGGGATGAAACGACGGGACCATGTGGGCGCCGGACGCCGCGGCCAGCTCCCGCGCGTACTCCAGTGCTGCCTGGAAATCCTCCCCGTGTTCGATCAACCGGGCGCCGAGCGCACGCATCGCGGCGTTCTTCTCGACGCTGTTGTCCACCGGCACGACCACGGTCGACGAAAGTCCGTAGCGTCCGGCGGCGAGAGCGACCGACTGCCCGTGATTGCCCCGCGTGGCGGCGATCACCCGCTCGACGCGTCCGGTCGCCGCGAGATCGGCGAAGTACACCAGGCCGCCGCGGATCTTGAACGCGCCCACCGGCGTGTGGTTCTCGTGCTTCGTCCAGATTTCCATGCCGAGCCGTTCGCACAGCAACGGCCAGCGATACTGAGGGGTGGGCGGAACGACCGTATGGACGTGCCGTGCGGCGGCGTCGATTTCGTCGAGCGACGGGAGCAGGGTGGACACGACGGCTACCGGTCGGCGGGTCAGTGCGCGCCAGCCCGCTCGACCAGGGCGGCCACCTCCCGCGCGTCGTCGCTGCCGCCGGCGCGCAGGCCGTGCACGACGCCGGCCCGATTCCGCTCGGGCTGGTTCTGGCTGACCTTCCACTTGCCGGACAGCCGGGTGATCGCGATCTCGATGCCGACGATCGCTTCCAGCAGCTTGTCGGTGAAGTCGCTCGGTGCGTCGGAAAAGTGCCACGGCTCGGAAAACGCGGCTTCGTTGTGTGCCGTGAGCGCCTCGAGATGAGCGCGCAGCCACGCAGCGTCGTCGACGACGCGCAGCGTGCCGTGAGCGTGGACCACCGCGTAGTTCCACGTCGGGACCGCCTTGCCCGTTTCGGCCTTGGTCGGGTACCACGAGGGCGTGACGTAGGCGTTCGGACCGTGAAAGACCGCCAGCACCCCTGCGTTCTGCGCCAGATCGCTCCAGAGCGGGTTCGCGCGGGCGATGTGGCCGCGCAGCGTGCCGAGCGGCGCAGGGTGTTCCGAAAGATGCAGCGGGATGTGATTGGCGTCGAGCCCGCCCGACGACGAAAGCGTGACGAGCGTGGACAGCGGCCTGGCGCGGACCAGCGCGTGCAGGACGCCGATGCTCGGTTCGTCGAAGTGTTTCGGGATGTACATGGCGGTCGTCGCCTCATTTCACCGTGACCACGTTCACGCGCCCGGTGCGTCCGAGCACGTTGATGCCGACGTCTTCCCCGTGCCGGCTGAACACGAGATCGACGTCGGCGTCGCCCACCTGCAAGCCGCGGATGGTCATCGACTCGATGAATGGCGGCAGCGCCGGGTCGGTGAATTTTACCGTCGGGTTCGGGCACCGCACCTCCATGCCCAGGCACGCCTGCAGGCACAGGAACACCGCGCCGGCCGCCCAGGCCTGGGGGGAGCAGGCCACGGGATAGTGCGTGGGTGCCTCGCCGGGGCGGCGCGGGAAGCCGCAGAACAGCTCGGGAAGCCGGTGCTGATCGAAGAACAGCGCCGAATCGAAGAGTCCGGCCAGCACTTTCAGCGCCGCGTCCTTCAGCCCGTAGCGCGCGAAGCCGGCGGCGATCAGCGCGTTGTCGTGCGGCCACACCGAGCCGTTGTGATACGACATCGGGTTGTAGCCGCGCTCGCGCATCGACACGGTGCGGATGCCCCAGCCGGAGAAGCTCGATTCGCCGGTGAGCGTCTGCGCCACGCGACGCGCGCGTTCGTCGCTCGCGATGCCGGCGAACAGGCAATGACCGGCGTTCGACGCGACCACGCGGCAGGGGCGCTTGCTGCCATCGAGGGCGAGCGCATAGGTGGCGAGCTCTTCGCACCAGAACATCGCCTCGAAGCGCTCGCGCAGACGCTCGGCCTCGCCGGCGAGCTGCCCGGCGCGCGGCTCCTGCCCGAACGCGCCCGCCAGGCGCGCGGCCGCGAGCTTGGCCGCGTACACGTAGCCCTGCACCTCGCACAGGGCCACCGGACCTTCGGCGGGCGTGCCGTCGGCGTGGAAGACGGCGTCGTGCGAGTCCTTCCAGCCCTGATTCAGCAGCCCGGCGGGCGAGCGGCGCGCGTACTCGTAGAAGCCGTCGCCGTCCGGGTCGCCGTAGCGGTCGATCCAGCCGAGCGCGCGCTCCACGTGCGGCCACAGCAGCCGCGCGAAGTCGAGATCGCCGGTACGCCGCAGATACGCATCGACGAGCATCACGAACAACGGCGTTGCGTCGATCGAGCCGTAGTAGCGGCCGAACGGAATCTCGCCGAGCGCGGCCATTTCGCCGGCGCGCATCTCGTGCAGGATCTTGCCCGGCTGCGCGTCGCGTTCCGGGTTTTCCTCGCCGGCCTGCGTGGCCGCCAGGCACGCGAGCACCCCGCGGGCAAGCTGCGGACTCATCCACAGGCACTGCAGCGCCGTGATGATGCCGTCGCGGCCGAACACGGTGCTGTACCACGGCACGCCCGCGTACGGATAGGGTCCGTACGGCGTATCGGTGCGCAGCAGATGGATGTCGGCCAGCGACCGGTTCAGCCAGTGATTGAACTGCGTGTTCGACGTGTGGATGTCGGGCTCCGGCGCGTGCGCGCCGGCCAGCGCGAGCGCCGCCTCCTCGGCCGCCGTTTCGTAGACCGCGGCGAGCGTCGCGCGCTTCGGCTCGGCGGCCGGCACGTCCAGCTCGCAGGCGATCGCCCAGCGGAACGTCGCCTCCGCATGCGGCTCCAGGCGAATCGCGTAGGTCGCCCGGGCGTCGCCCTGCCACTCCGGCGCGGGATCGAGCACGATGCGCGTGCGCCGCGTGCACCCGTCCAGCCCCTCGTAGGCGAGCAGCAGCGTGCCCGTATCGAGGCGGCACGGCGGCAGCAACCGGCCGCGCCGCGCGCGCGGCATCCCGCGCACCTCGAAGAGATCGACGAAATCGGCGGCAAGCTCGATGCTGAACGAGATCTCGACCGCCGTCTGCGCGTAGTTGTGCACCTGGAGCCGCTCCTGGCAGACGCCCTGCCACAACACCTTCGAGCGGAAGAAATGCAGCGTTCCACGCGGCACCGCCACTTCGCCGGAGCGACGCACGTCGGCGTTCATCAGGTCGGCGGTGAACAGCGCGTTGTCCTCCTTGATCGACGAGTCGAGCAGCAGCGGACGCTGGCCGTCGAGCCGAAGCGCGAAGCGCGACAGGAACCGCGTGTCCCGGTGATAGAGGCCGAACTCGGACGGGACGAACGAGTCGATGTCGCCGAAGCGGTCGAAGACGCCGAAGGTATCGCCGTGCTTGAGCACGCGCGTGCGGTCGTCGATGCGCGCCGAGGTCGCGCGGATGTAGTACTGGTCGCTGACGCGAATGGCTTCGTCGGCCATCGTAGAAGGCCTCCTGCGATCCCGGACGGTCTCCGCGGCCCGTCTCAGTACAGCGTCTCGTACAGCCGGACGTAGTCGCGCGCCATGCGCTCCGCGGTGAAGCGCTCTTCGAAGACTTCGCGGCAACGCGCCCGGCTCAGCCTGTGCACGTCGCGCACGGCGTCGATCGCGTCGGAAAGATCCTCGACGACGAAGCCGGTGCGACCTTCCTCCATCACTTCGGGAACCGAGCCGTTGCGGTACGCGATGACCGGCGTGCCGCACGCCATGGCCTCGATCATCACGAGGCCGAACGGTTCGGGCCAGTCGATCGGAAAGAGCAGCACCTGGGCATTGCCGAGGAAATCCTCCTTCTCGCCCTCGCCGATCTCGCCGACGAACTCCACCAGCGGGTCGCGCAGCAGCGGCTCGACCACCGTATCGAAATACTCCTCGTCCACGCGATCGACCTTCGCGGCGATTCGCAGCGGCACGCCCGTTGCCCGGGCGATCGCGATCGCGCGATCCACCCGCTTCTCGGGAGAGATGCGGCCGAGGAACGCCAGGTAGTTGCCACGGGCGCCGCAGAAACGGTACAGGTCGCCCGGCAGCCCGTGGTAGACCGTGCCGCGCCAGTTCGCCCAGGGAAGGGGACGGCGCTGCGCGTTCGAGATCGAGACCACCGGCATGTCGCCGAAGACCCGGTACAGCGGAACCAGGTCGGGAATGTCGAGCCGGCCGTGCAGCGTCGTGACGTGCACGAGCGGCTGGCGCCGCGTCAGCGGGAAGTGGAGATAATCGACGTGGAAATGCACCACGTCGAACTCGCCGGCGTGCTCGAACAGCTGCTCCAGCATCACCAGGTGATGCGCGATCTGGTCGACGCAGTGCTTGTCCAGCCGCAACGCACGCCGGCAGGGCGCCACCAGTCGGGCCTGCGTCATCGAATCGCCGCTGGCGAACAGCGTCACCTCGTGTCCCTGGTGCACCAGCTCCTCGGTGAGGTAGGAGACGACGCGCTCGGTACCGCCGTAGTACTTCGGCGGCACGCTCTCGTACAACGGTGCGACCTGGGCGATCTTCATGGCGGGCTGCCGCGATGCGCCGCGCGGGACGGAACGCGACGGCAGACCGCTATTTCCTCGAATGCAGTCCGAGCATATTGCCTTCGGTGTCGAACGCCAGCGCGATGAAACCGTACTCGCCGATGGAGAACTTCTCGCGCTCCACCCGCCCGCCGGCCGGCGCCACGCGGCCCGCCTCGACGGCGCAGTCCTCGCAGGCGAAGTAGACCAGCGTGCCGCCGGGCCCCGACGGGCAGCCCTGCATCCTGACCAGCGCGCCCGCCGCCCCTGCGGCATCCATGGACATCGGGAACGCCATCATCTCGACCTCCGGGCTGTCCAGCTTCTGCAGCCGGACCCCGAGCACGGTTTCGTAGAACTTCTGCGCGCGGCTCATGTCCTGCACGTAGATCTCGAACCAGACGACCGGGTTGTTTGCCATGGCCTTTCTCCTCGCAAAAAACTCTACCGAAGGCGCGGAGCGACGGACAGTCGCCGCGCCCGATGCCGTCCGCCGGGCGTTCAGTCGGGTATCTCCGCCTCGACCAGCTTGGCGAGGAGCGCCAACGACTCCTGCCAGCCCAGGTAGCACGCCTCGACCGGGATGGCGTCCGGAATCCCTTCCTGGACGACCCGCAGCTCGGTGCCGCCAGATACCGCGGACAGCGTGACGGTGGTCTGCATCTCACCGGGCAAGCCGGGGTCCTCGAAGGCATCCGTGTAACGGATCAGTTCGCCGGGCCGAAGCTCGAGGTATTTTCCGCCGAAGGCATGGCTCTTGCCCGTCGAGAAGTTGGTGAACGACATCCTGTAGCCGCCGCCGACCTTCGCGTCCATCTGATGCACCTTGGCGGTGAATCCGTTGGGCGGCAGCCACTTGACCATGGCGTCGGCGTCGAGGAAGGCGCGGTACACCCGCTCCGGGGCGGCACGAAGTACGCGATGCAGCTGAACGGTGCTCATGGGGAAGACTCCTGTGATGTCAGAGTTTCTTCCGATACGGAAAGAGCCTTCTGCCTTCATGGCGACTCTCGCCATGCTTCAGGCGCCAGCGCCTGCCGGCTCGCCGCGAAAGATGAAGTACACGGCGCCCAGGATGCAGAGCCCTGCCCAAAGGTAGTCGAGCTTGAGCGGCTCCTTCATGTAGAACAACGCGAATGGCACGAAGACGGAGAGGGTGATGACTTCCTGCAGGATCTTGAGTTGTCCGAGAGACAGGATGCCGTAGCCGATGCGGTTTGCCGGCACTTGCAGCATGTACTCGAAGAACGCGATTCCCCAGCTGATGAGAGCCGCAGCCAGCCATGGCTTGGCACTCAGCTCCTTGAGGTGTGCGTACCAGGCAAACGTCATGAACACGTTGCTCAGCGATAGAAGTCCGATGGTCAGTCCGATTTCGCGCATGGTGACGTTCAGTGACTAGCGTTGGACACGAGCGGCGGCCGGCCGGGGAAGGTCGGCAGGACGTCCGCTCGACTAAGCGGCCGGGCTTCTCGCGCGGCGGTCAGGCGCGCCGGCCAAACCGCGCAAACAGGGCCCAGAGCCAGACCGACAGAGCCAGGAAGAAGACGACCAGACCCGACACGATGCCGGCAGTCGAGAGCGACGGAGGCTGAAGCTCGTTGGCTCGAACCACCAACCAGTGGACATAGCCGAGGAAGAGTGCCAACGCAGCCGAAAACCGCTTGCCGTGCGCCGCAATGAACGCAAGCGTGTCTTCGCGGCGTTCGGGAGCAAGCCAGTACTGGCGATCCGGGATGCTGAGGTTCCTGCCGCCCTGGCCGGCCACGAGCAGCGGGACGAAGGCAACGAGAAGCGGCGCCCCTACGACGAGCGCGAGCACGAGTACCACATACGCGCCACGGTGCATGAAACCGTCGGCAGCGCCGCTGGCCGAGAAATGGGAAGCCACGACCGGAGGCAAAGCCTGAGCGGTGAGCCAGACGAAACCGGCGAGAACCAGGAGAAGCGAGAACAGGGCGATGCTGCCGAGGCGGAGCTTCATGTGCGCTTCCAGCGTACCTGGAGTGGCCCATTATCCATCCAGCCTCCGCTCCTGGCGGTCGTTCGGCACGGCGCAGAAGTCTTGCGTGCAGAAGTGCTTTCCACCTTCCGTCCGTATCGTACGCTCGCCGATCGGCCGGAACCCGTGCCGTTCAGCGAGCGCCCGGAGTCGATCAGGCGGGATCAGACGCATGACCGGGGAAAGGGCCGCCAGGCTCTTGAACGGAGACGGTGTGATCTCCGGTGTACTGGCGCTCGCCAACTGAAGCACCGTCACGAGCGCTCCACCGGAACGGACCATCGAACGCATTCGCGGCAATGCCGCGTCGACGTCCAGGTACTCGAGCAACAAGCCGGCGAAAGCAAGGTCGACCGGCTCGAAACCAAGGTCATCCTTCTCCACGTCTCCGACCACTGGAGCAAGCCCCGCGATGCGACCACCCCATCGTGCGCGCACCTGCTCGACATAGATCGGGTTGATATCCACCGCCACGACGCGGGCGATCGCTCGCGTCTCGACCTGCTCGAGACCATTGCCGCCAGCGCAACCGAGGAGCGCGACGGACCGTGGCGCATGGCTGTCCAGAGCAAACCCGAAGACGTCCGACAGGAGCTGCGCCTGCCGTACGTAGGGCAGCGCCATGTGCGCCTCATAGTCGCTCAACGGAATCTGGAGCCAGGGGTTCATCCTGCGTCGAACGACATTCATCAGCTGCGCGCACGATTTCCGCATTCACCACGTCATAGGAACAGTTGTCCGCTGGCGGCCACGGCCGCTTCGCCCCCGATGCGGATACGCAGCGCACCGCCGGCTTCCGTGCTTGACGGGTCAGGTGATGTCGGGAACGCTGAAGGCTTCACGACTCGTTGACGAAGCCGCCCGGCGGCGCCTTGTGCGGAACCGACCAGCCTGGCATTCACCCTGCCCATTGCGGATTCCAGACGATTTCCCAAAGGTGTCCGTCAAGATCCTGAAAATAACCCGAATAGCCGCCCCAGAATGTGTCATGCGCAGGCTTCACGACAAGAGCTCCTGCCCCTGCGGCTCTTGCCATGATCTCATCAACCCCTGCTTTTGAAGAGACGTTGTGGCCGAGGGTCATTTCGGTAGGGCTGGAAGGACCCACAGCAAGCCCCGTGTCGTGGGCGATGCTCTTGCGAGGCCAGAGAGCCAGGCGCAGGCCATGCTGAAGCTGTATGAATACCACAGCTCCATGTTCAAACTCCGTGCCAATGATGCCCTCGGTGGGAAAGCCCAAGCCATCACGGTAGAAGCGCAGAGAGGCTTCGAGGTCATCGACTCCAATGGTAATGACAGTGACTCGTGGTTTCATGCGACTGCCCCTTTGACGCATAACGCATCTCGATCGTTTCGATTCACGACCGGAGCGTTCACATTACGAGTTCAGACCACCTCCGCTATCGGGCACTGCTCAGATACCTATTCTGGCCGGCGAGATGTTCATGGCTGGTCACCGTGAGGTCGAAGTACGCTTCACGAAGCAGTGCTCTCCGAACAGCGATGACAAGACGAATGAATTGTCAGCGCAACTCGAATGGAAACAGTTGGTGAGGGGTAATTCGTACTGGCTTGCCGTTCAATGCTGCAGGAGCGAATCTCCAGGTGCGAAGTGCCTGAATGGACGCATCCGAGAACTCAGTAGCGGTGGCCGACTCTACGCGAGGATCGATCACTGAGCCTTGCTCGTCGATCGTGAATACGATGGTGGCTTGACCTGTGATGCCTGCCGATCGGAGCGCGGGTGGATACACCGGGGCATAGCCGGTTATCAATCGCGGCAACTCGTTGCATTCGTTGTTCGCGCAGTAATACGACAACCCCTGCAAGCTGATTTCCTTGTTGTAAGCCGCCGCGTTCATCAATGTACCAGACGCGGCAGGAACCGCATGCGGGTAACGGGAAGTTGCCGCGCATGCAGCGAGGAAGAGCGAGCAGACAATGGCCAGTAATCGCAAGTTGCCTCCAGTTGCGCTAACGACGAAAGTAACCGGCTGCCGTTCCTGGACGATTTCATGGACCCGCGCCGCGGGCGTCCCCCAGACCAGCGCGGAGGAAAGCGAGCGTTCTCGCCCACGAGAGTTGCGCCGCCGCGGCATTGTATGTCTTCTCGGGCCCGCGCTCGAAGAACCAATGCTCAGTCCCGGCATAGTTGTAGAAGACGGCAGGACGTTGTGCCTCTTCGAGCGAGCGCTGGAGCTTTTTCGTTCCCGCGGAGGACACCCACTCGTCATGCTCGGCGAGGTGGAACATGAACGACGACCGGCTGTGCGTGTAGTTCCCGTTCCTGACGGCGTAGTAGACGACCGTTCGTTCGAGCGGAAGGTCCTGTCGTTGGGCCAGCCATAGCGCCCAGTGTCCACCCATGGAGAACCCGATGACCGAGGCTGTCGAGCCGAGTGCCCGGCCGGATGCCAGCGCCTCCTCGAGAACACGGATCTGGAGCTTGTATGCAGGCTCGCGTCTCTGCGCCGTAGCCTCGGCACGCAGGCGTCGAGCCTCGGCGACAGTACGCGCGGTTCGGCCACCGAAGAGGTCGGGCGCAACGGCCAGGTAGCCGGCCTTGGCAAGGTCGCTGCACAGGCGGCGGAAGTGCTCGTTGAGGCCCCACCAGGAATGCAGAACCAGAACGCATGGGCCACGGCCGGAAGAAGGAGCGACAAAATGGGCGGAGATTTTCGACACGGCGTTAACGCAGAGGCAAGCAGCGGCCTTTGGGCCGTCCGCTTGATGGCATGTTAGCGGGCGTGTAACTCGCAGGTCCCGAACTCGAAACCGGCGTGCATCTGACAGGCATGCCCTGCAGCGCAGTCCGAGGTCTGCCGACAGTGGGCCGCCTTGCCGCATTCCGCGCGGACGCGCAAACGTTGCGTTGGCATGGAAGGAGAGGTGACATTCATTGATATCGAAGCCGGAAAACGCGGTGACGACGGGTGCGCAAGTAGAACCTGTTCATGATCTACACGGCGCAACTTGTAATGACGCTTGGCTTCGAACGTCCACTCGAAGGCGCACATGGCGATACTGCTGTTGTTTCGGAGGATCGAGATCTGAAGCCAGTGCCGTCCCGCCGGCAGGCTTACGGAGGACGCATAAGCCCAACGGTTTTCACCTCCCTCGAGCTTGCCGTCGACCGATACGATCTGCAAGTCCTCGAAATAGAGGAGCAGGTATCGCGCGTACCCTTGGATGACGGCGCGTTCTTCTTCCGGTTGCGTACGATCGCCGTAGGTTTCGTGCATCGCGCACCCGGCAAGAGACGTGAGCGTGCACACGGCCACGGCCGGCACGATTGTTCTCCACATCCGTGCCAGATTCGGATGACTGGGTCGGACATTAACGTCTGACACGATGGGGCGTTCCAGCGGGCGAAGCCTGCCGGAGTGCGTCCGATCGAGGGGAGCGTCAGCCGTCAGGCCACGCCGTGATATAGGCATAGTCACCAGCTTCACTGGCGTATTGTGTCTTGATGGAGCCAAATACTCCACTCTCGATATCCGCAGTCAACCGGGCAAGGCCGTCCTGGAGTTCCCCGGGCGCGGCCAGGAGGGCGAAGGAACTGATGTTGGCGCGGACGTCATGGGCCAGGTACAACTCGGGACGGTGCTTGCCGGAGTAGAGAAATAGATCTTGAAGATCGTTCGTCACGAAGAACGGAGCAACCGTGGCGGACTCGAACCCAGTTCGGGACAAAGCGTCGCGAATCTTCTCCTCGGAAGGCATTTTCTCAATGGAGCGAGCCATCATTTCCGGGAAGTAGTGGCAGAGCCAGTAGTTCCGCATCTGCTCCGCCAGACCGGTGAAGATGACGAAGGGCCCGGATCGCAGCGTCCTTCGAACTTCCGAGAAAGGTGATTCAAGGCCGCTGAAGTGATGGATAGCGAGCGTGCAGATCACGCCATCGAACGCCGAACTGGCGAAAGGGAGGCGATCCGCCTCCGCCTGAACCCAGGCGATGGCATCGGACCCCGCGCGGGCCTGGGCCAGCATGGTTCCCGACACATCGGCCGCACTCCAGATCCCGCCGAGCGAACTGAGCGCTACTGTGTAATTGCCGGTTCCGCAGGCAAGGTCCAGGTAGGTGCCTGACGACGAGAGCTGCAGATTCTCGGCAAGCGAGCGTACGAGAGCGAGGTCCGCGCGACGCGACCTCGCATACGTAGTCCCGATGGAGTCATAGACGGCGTGCATTCTGACGGCTAACGTCGAAGTTCACCCGAGGGCCTGCGCCCCACACAACTGCCATACCAGCCACCAACAAGACGAGCGCAGGTAGACGCCAGATCGTGCCATGAATAGCTTGCCCTAGGCTGGCATTCACCAGGCCAACTACAGCTCCGATGAGCGTAAGTAGCCCGACAGCTCTTACTGCATGCAAGGATCTCACGGGCGCTGTTACGCCAAGGAGCAAAAAGCCGATGAGACCTCTCAACATCACCGAGTATGGCCAGACAGGCGGTGATTGAAGCCAAACAACCAAAGCCCGAAATGAATCCGGCGAAATCAAGCCGATGCACCCTTCAGCTGCGAAGATGGCGCCAAGCATCCGAACGACTAGCCTCGACGACCGAAGCATCTTCCTGCGGGCTCACGTCGGAGTTCAGTGGCGTTCGACTCGGCCGTGCGCTCGCGGCGGCGGACGTGCGAACGGGTCAATCGTCCGAGTCGACGCTGTTGCTAGGCCCTGGATTTCTCACTAAAACCTCGGATTAATACTCAACGACAGCATGGCCGATAGCTGACACCACGGTCTCCCTGAGCTCTGCTGTAATTCATTGAAAGCATCTTGTACGATTTGCATATCGCGCTGACTGGCGGGTTCATGGTCAATAGTGTCCGCGGCCATCAGGCGTGCAATCACATCGCTGGTCAATAAAAAAGTATCTTTCCCGACCAAGCGTAAAAATCCGGCAGCCGAGCGTCCGCCCAAGCGGGCTCCACGTTTGGCAAGTAAACGCCATAAGCCAATGATGTTAGCACTTGGCCAGTTGGCAATAAATTCGCCAAAACTGCTGCCCTGCTCCTGGCGAATATCCAGAATAAGCTGGGCGTTTTTTGGGATGGTCTGCAGTTTGGTGCGATCACGGATAATCCGGTCATTTTTCATATAGCCCTCGATTTGTTCCGGACCGAGCAACACCATTGTCTCAGGTACAAAGCCCCAGAAGGCTTCTTCAAAGGCCCGCCACTTGGCATCGACCACCGAGTGTTGCATACCGGCCTGAAATACCCGCTGGCTCATGGCAGAAAGATAGCGATCATCGCCTTTCTGCTTTAATTCTTCAGGAGTAAGCGCTTTGGGCAGGAACGCCTCCATAGCCTGGTCGGATTCAAAACGCTTGCGTACTGTGTCGTAAAGATAGCGGTAGTCAAGGGTCATGCTTGTCTTATTTTGTTTCACGTTCCACCTGGATCTCGGCGGCTTCAACCCGGTAGATCAAGCGCCACTGGATGCCGAGCCGCTGGTAATCAGGGATCGGCATGCCGGGCTTCAGCTTCGGTGAAGCCTCACGTCTGAATTAACGGGCGATGCGCGACTGATGGCAGCCCGTTCTCCTATGCGCAACCATCGCTTCCGGATCTTATACAAAACCAATTTACCGTGGCCGCCTGCTCCTGGCTGAAACGTCAAGGCAATGTAGCCATCCGATGTGCGATCGACCTCCAAGTCGGTCGTCACCGTACCGTTGATCATGACACTAACGCGTGGCCCCTCGACAATGATTTCCACGAGATTGGTGCCCCAATTCGACAGCACCGCTGGTGCGGAGGAAGGAAAGCCAGTGATCGATCCGACAGTTGCGTCATTTCCGCCGCCAGCGATAAGGATCTCATAGGCATTTCGCTCCGTGATAGTCTGTTGATCTGCTGCCCGCACGACAATGGCGGCACGTGCGCCGTCTTGAACGCGGTACTGCACCTGCAATTTGAAGTCCGGCTGCTTGTACTTGGTCGCCACGTGCCCGAAGCCTCCGCTGGCAACGACGGTGCTTTTATCAAAGGTCCATCTCGTAGATCCGAACTCTTGGAAATATGCCTTGAAAACTCCTTCGCTGTACCCGACGTCTGTGCCCGGACCCCACTCCGACGTATTTCTCGGGCAGAGCGAACTATAGGAGCTGAGGCAGTACCCAACCGCAAGTTGGCACCCGCTGATTGCTGCGGCCCCACATACCATCGCGAGCAACAGAACACCGCGCGCAATGCTAGCCACGGGCATCGCGCAGCCAATTCGACCGCCTAACGTGGAGCTGACCGGACTGGCGCAGCTTGTGGCGACAGGTTCGTGTTGAGCGAAATGTTAGGGCTTATCCCCGACCCGGGATTTCGTGGGTTTCCTCGCTGCTGTCGCTTGCGCCATGGGGTTGGGCGTAGGCTCTCCGATCTTCCGGAGCGTGTTGCGATCCGTATGGTGGAACGGCTCTGCCTGACCCGGGATGATCAACACCGTGTCCTGCTCATAGGACCACGTTCCATCGACATTGATCGAAACCGTGATGGTGTAGCCCTCTGTCCTGAACGCATACTCCAGAAACGGATTTGACACGATCCCGTTCGTCTCGGACCCACGGATGGCCTGGAGGCGAAACGTTCTCGCGTCGGCCTCGGCATGGCCGACGGCCATTGCTGCCTGCCCGCGCGGTATCGAAAGCGTCTGGATCACGGTGCCCGTCGCCGGTTCCCATAGCCAATAGCCGACCTGATCGTGAAATGTCTCGACGTCATCAGGCTTGACGATCCGTGTGTGGTACCGCAATCCGTAGAACAGCTGCGGCCCATTGGTCTGCGCATCGATCGGCTGCAACTCCATGTGTTCGATGAAAGCCTGCCTTTCGGGGCCGTCGGGCTTCGGGTTGACGTCGAGGCCGCGCGTGCCCACCCATAAGCCTGCCATGCCGGTGAGCGGTCCCAGATTGGCGAGCGTATCGACTTCCGGCTCGGGTTCCGTGTAGATGTCTTTGGGGAAGTTTTCCATGGTTGATCCATCGAGCCTAACGCCTCAATTAAGCCACGCCGCGAAGCGGCATCGGCTTGAGTGAAGTCCAGCGCAATCACATCTCGGCGAGCCACCAGCTGTTGCGTAGCATAGCCGTTGACGATCCGCCGGATGCGACGACGCATCACCGCGGCATCAGCGCAAACACACCCCAGCCCAGGTATTCACGCGTGTAAGCGGCGTAGCGCTCGGGTTCCG
>JAHDYE010000017.1 GCA_023383035.1 Burkholderiaceae bacterium
GTTCGTGATGATGAACGCGGCGCGCATCGGCGTGGGCATGCAGTCGCTCGGCCTGCTCGAGGTGGCCTACCAGAACTCGCTCGACTACGCGAAGGAGCGCCTGCAGATGCGCTCGCTGTCGGGCGTGAAGGCGCCCGACAAGCCGGCCGACCCGATCATCGTGCATCCGGACGTGCGTCGCATGCTGCTCACGCAGAAGGCCTACGCCGAAGGCTCGCGCGCGTTCGCCTGCTGGATGGCGCTGCAGGCCGACATCGCGCACGCGCATCCGGACGAGGGGCAGCGCAAGGACGCCGACGACATGCTGGCGCTGCTCACGCCGGTGGTGAAGGCGTTCCTCACCGACAACGGCTTCCTCGGCGCGAACCTGGCGATGCAGGTCTACGGCGGGCACGGCTACATCCGCGAGTGGGGCATGGAGCAGTACGTGCGCGACGCGCGCATCAACATGATCTACGAGGGCACCAACACGATCCAGTCGCTCGACCTGATCGGCCGCAAGGTGCTGGGCGACAACGGCGCGAAGCTGCGCAAGTTCGGCAAGCTGATCGCCGCGCTGGTCGAGGCCGAGGGCACGCGCGACGACATGGCCGAATTCGTGAACCCGCTCGCCGACCTCGGCCAGAAGGTCGAGAAGCTGACGATGGAGATCGGCATGAAGGCGCTCGGCAACGCCGACGAGGCCGGCGCCGCGGCGGTCGACTACCTGCGCGTGATCGGCCACCTGGTGCTCGGCTACTTCTGGGCGCGCATGGCGCGCATCGCGCTGGACCGCGCCGACTCGGGCGATCCGGTCTATCGTTCCAAGCTGGCGACGGCGCGCTTCTACTTCGCCAAGCTGTTCCCGGAAACCGCGTCGCTGATCCGTACCGCGCGCGCCGGCGCCGCGCCGCTGATGGAGCTCGATGCCGAGCTGTTCTGAAGCGAACCTTCACCGCTGAAGCGAACCCTCACCGATACCGACACGGAGGAAACCACGATGATGACGTCACCCGGTTCACTGGTCCGTTCGACGCTCGCCGCCATGCTGCTGGTCGTGGCGGCTCCCGCGCTCAATGCCGATCCCGCCGCGTCGCCGACCGGGCTGTGGAAGAACATCGACGACGAGACCGGCAAGCCGAAGGCGCTGATCCGCGTCAGCGAGAACGGCGGCGTGATCACCGGCCGCATCGAGAAGATCCTGACCGACAAGCCCGACGCGGTGTGCGACAAGTGCACCGACGAGCGCAAGGACAAGCCGGTGCAGGGCATGACCATCATCAGCGGCATGCGCCGCAACGCCGAGCAGCCCGGCGTGTTCGACGGCGGCGAGATCCTCGATCCGAACAACGGGAAGGTCTATCGCAGCCACATGAAGCTGCTCGACGGCGGCAGGAAGCTCGACGTGCGCGGCTACATCGGCGTGCCGCTGTTCGGGCGCACGCAGACCTGGCTGCGCGAGGAATGATCGGAACCGGGGCGTGGGCACCGCGCCCCGTTCGACCGGGCGCCGCCGGCGCCCATTGAAGAAGGGCGGAACAAGTGGGCAATTTCATTGTGAAGAAGGTCGCCGTGCTCGGAGCCGGCGTGATGGGCGCGCAGATCGCCGCGCACCTGGTCAACGCGCGCGTCGACGTGGTGCTGTTCGACCTGCCGGCGAAGGATGGACCGAAGAACGGCATCGTGCTGAAGGCGATCGAAGGGTTGAAAAAGATCAACCCGGCGCCGCTCGGTCATTCCGACCTGGCCGCGTACATCGCGGCCGCGAACTACGACGACGACCTCGAGCTGCTGCGCGGCTGCGACCTGATCGTCGAGGCGATCGCCGAGCGCATGGACTGGAAGCACGACCTGTATCGCCGGGTGGCGCCGTTCATCGGCGACGAGGCGATCTTCGCGACCAACACGTCCGGCCTGTCGATCGGCCGGCTGTCGGAAGGGTTCGACGCGGCGCTGCGGCCGCGCTTCTGCGGCGTGCACTTCTTCAATCCGCCGCGCTACATGCACCTGGTCGAGCTGATCGCCACGCCGGACACCGATCCGGCGATCGTCGAGCGGCTCGAGACCTTCCTCACCACCACGCTGGGCAAGGGCTGCGTGCGCGCCAAGGACACGCCGAACTTCATCGCCAACCGGCTCGGCACCTTCGGCATGTTCGCCGTCGTGGCCGAGGCGCAGAAGGCCGGCCTGGGCTTCGACGTGGTGGACGACCTCACCGGCGCGAAGCTGGGCCGCGCGAAGTCGGGCACCTTCCGCACCGCGGACCTGGTCGGCCTGGACACGATCGGCCACGTGATGAAGACGATGCAGGACAACCTGAAGGACGATCCGTTCGCGGCGCTGTACGCGACGCCGGCGCCGTTCTCCACGCTGATCGCCCGCGGCGCGCTCGGCCAGAAGACCGGCGCGGGTTTCTACCGCAAGGACGGCAAGAACATCCTGCGCTTCGATCCGGCGAAGGGTGACTACGTGCCGGGCGGCGCGAAGGCCGACGAGACGGTCGCGCGCATCCTGAAGAAGAAGGATCCGGCCGAGCGGCTGAAGCTGCTGCGCGAGTCGACCAACCCGCAGGCGCAGTTCGTGTGGGCGATCCTGCGCGACGCCTGGCACTACGCGGCCTGCACGCTCGGCGAGATCGCCGACAACGCGCGCGACGTCGACCTGGCGATGCGCTTCGGCTTCGCGATGGAGCAGGGGCCGTTCGAGGCGTGGCAGCAGGCCGGCTGGACGCAGGTGGCCGAGTGGATCCGCGCCGACATCGAGGCCGGCCGCGCGCTGGCCGACGTGCCGCTGCCGCAGTGGGTGTTCGAAGGGCCGGTGGCCGAGCGCGGCGGCGTGCACCAGCCCGAGGGCTCATGGTCGGCGGCGCGCGGCGCCTTCGTGCCGCGCGCGGCGCATCCGGTGTACCAGCGGCAGCTGTTCCCGGTGACGGTGGCCGGCGAAGGCGCCGCGAGCGCCCACACGGCCGGCACCACCGTGTTCGAGGACGACTCGATCCGGCTGTGGACGCTGGAAGGGCGCGGCGTCGACGACGTGCTGGTGGCGTCGATCCGCACCAAGGTGCACGCGATCGGCCCGGGCGTCATCGCCGGGCTGGCCAGGGGCATCGAGCTGGCCGAGCGCGACTACCAGGGGCTGGTGATCTGGTCGCCCGACGATCCGTTCTCCTACGGCGCCGACCTGCAGGCGATGCTGCCGGTGTTCATGTCGGGCGGCGCGGGCGCGATCGGCGAGGCCGAGAAGGCGCTGCAGGATGCGATGCTGAGGCTGCGCTACGCGCAGGTGCCCACGGTGGCTGCGCTGGCCAACATGGCGCTGGGCGGCGGCTGCGAGCTGGCGATGTACTGCGCGCGGCGCGTCGCGCACCTGGAGACCTACATCGGCCTGGTCGAGGTCGGCGTGGGTCTGGTGCCGGGCGGCGGCGGGCTGGCGTTCGGCGCGCGCCGCGCCGCCGAGGAGCAGATGCAGGCGCCCGACGCGTACCTGCTCGACTTCCTGAAGAAGTACGTGCTGGCCGCCGGCACCGCGCAGGTGTCGCGCTCGGCGATCGAGGCGCAGGCGATGGGCTACCTGCTGCCCGACGACCGCATCGTGTTCCATCGCCAGGAGCTGCTGTACGCGGCGATCCGCGAGGCGAAGGCGATGAGCGACGCCGGCTACCGGCCGCCGCGCCGCTCGACGATCAAGGTGGCCGGGCGCTCGGCGATCGCCACCGTGAGCGCGCAGATGCTCAACATGCGCGACGGCGGCTTCATCTCGGAGCACGACTACCATCTCGGCCGCACCATCGCCGAGGTGATGTGCGGCGGCGACGTCGAGGCCGGTTCGCTGGTCACCGAGGAGTGGCTGATGGCGCTCGAGCGCAAGGCCTTCACCGGCCTGCTCACGCATCCCAAGACCCAGGAACGGATCATGGGGATGATGCAGACCGGCAAGCCGGTCCGCAACTGACGCCGCGTCCGCCACCGAATACCGGAGTCCATGATGAGCAAGCAAGTGCAGGATGCCTACATCGTCGCGGCCACGCGTACGCCGATCGGCAAGGCGCCCAAGGGCGCGTTGCGCAACGTCCGTCCCGACGACCTGCTGGTGCACGCGATCCGCTCGGCGCTCGCGCAGGTGCCGGCGCTCGATCCGAAGACGATCGAGGACGCGATCGTCGGCTGCGCCATTCCCGAGGGCGAGCAGGGGTTGAACGTGGCGCGCATCGGCGCGCTGCTGGCCGGTCTGCCCGACACCGTGGGCGGCGTCACCGTCAACCGCTTCTGCGCGTCGGGCCTGACCGCGGTCGCGATGGCGGCCGATCGCATCCGCGTCGGCGAGGCCGACGTGATGATCGCCGCGGGCACCGAGTCGATGAGCATGGTGCCGATGATGGGCAACAAGCCGTCGATCAACCCGCGCGTGTTCGCCGGCGACGGGAATTTCGGCATCGCCTACGGCATGGGCCTCACCGCCGAGAAGGTCGCGCAACGGTGGAAGGTGACGCGCGAGGCGCAGGATGCGTTCGCGCTCGCGTCGCACCGCAAGGCGATCGCCGCGCAGCGCGGCGGCGAGTTTGGCGACGAGATCAGCCCGATCGAGGTGGTCGAGCGTTTTCCCGACCTGGCCGGCGGCGGCATCGACGTGCGCACCCGCCGCGTCGAGCTCGACGAGGGGCCGCGCGCCGACACCACGACCGAGGCGCTCGCGAAGCTGCGCCCGGCGTTCGCCGCGCCGCGCGATCCCGGCGGCAAGCCGACCGGCATGGGCAGCGTCACCGCCGGCAACAGCTCGCAGACCTCGGACGGCGCCGGTGCGCTGATCCTGGTGTCCGAGCGGATGCTCGGGCAGTTCGGCCTTACGCCGCTGGCGCGCTTCGTGTCGTTCGCGGTGCGCGGCGTGCCTCCGGAGATCATGGGCATCGGGCCGAAGGAGGCGATTCCCGCAGCGCTGAAGAGCGCCGGCCTGGCGCTCGACGACATCGGCTGGATCGAGCTGAACGAGGCATTCGCCGCGCAGTCGCTGGCGGTGATCCAGGACCTCGGCCTGAACCCCGACGTGGTCAACCCGATGGGCGGCGCGATCGCGCTCGGGCATCCGCTGGGCGCCACCGGCGCGATCCGCGCGGCCACCGTCGTGCACGCGCTGCGCCGGCGCCAGCTGAAATACGGCATGGTGACGATGTGCGTCGGCACCGGCATGGGCGCGGCGGGCATCTTCGAGCGGGTCTGAGGGAAGGAAGGGAGAAGGGGGAAGGGAGAAGGGGCGAGCTGGGTCGAAGGGGCGGGGTGCGCGGATGGGCGAGGCGGACGGCGAGCGTGTCGCGCTGCGTACCGGCGACGGGACGGCGGTGGTCGGGCACCGGTTCGATGCCGCGGGGCCGCGTGCGGTGGTAGTGATCGCGCCGGCGCTCGGAGTGCGACAGGACTTCTATCGCGACTTCGCCGACTGGCTCGCGCAACGCGGCTTCACGACGCTCATCTTCGACTATCGCGGCATCGGGCACTCGGCGCCGCGCTCGCTGCGACGCTTCCGCGCCACCATCGACGACTGGATCCGCTTCGACTTCGAGGCGGCGCTCGCGCATGCGCGCGAACGGGCCGGCGGCCTGCCGCTGTTCGTGGTCGGGCACAGCCTGGGCGCGCAACTGGTGGCGCTGGCGCCGTCGGCGCACCAGGTGCGCGCGCTGGTGGCCGTGGCGGGAGGCAGCGGCTACTGGGGCGGTTTTCCCGCGCGCATGCGCACGCTGATGCTGCTGATGCTGCACGGCGTCGCGCCGCTGTCGATTCCGCTGGCCGGCTACTTTCCGGGGCGGCGGCTGCGCATCCTCGGCGACCTGCCGGCGGGCGTGATGCGGCAGTGGCGCCGCTGGTGCCTGAACGAGGAATACCTGGTGGGGGTCGAGCCGGGCGCGCGCGACGCGTACGCGCGGGCGCGCTTCGACGTGCTGTCGCTCACCTTCGCCGACGACGCGATGATGCCGCTGCGAAACGTCGAGAGGCTGCACGCGCACCTGCGCGGCGTGCAGCGCGAAGCACGGCGCATCGCGCCGGCCGAAGCGGGAGGCCCCATCGGGCACATGGGGTTTTTCCGGAGGCGCCATCACGACAGCCTGTGGCCCATCGCGGCCGAGTGGCTCGAGGCACGCATCCGAGTGTCCGCGACGTGACAGGGCAATGCCGCCGGGGGCTTCGTCCTGTAGTATTCTCGCGCCAGTATTCCCCCTTGACGGGACCTCATCCAGGGTGATCAACATGTTCAGAAAAACGATTCTCGGAGCGGCGCTCGTGACCGCCGCCTTCGCTGCGCCGATCGCCAGCGCCCAGCAGTATCCGAGTCGCCCGATCTCCGTGATCGTTCCGTTCGCCGCCGGCGGACCCACCGATACCGTCGCGCGTTCGGTCGCCGACGCGATGGCCAAGGCGATTCCGGGTTCGACCTTCGTGGTCGAGAACGCGGCGGGCGCGGCAGGCACGATCGGCGTGTCGAAGGTCGCGCGCGCGAACCCCGACGGCTACACGCTGCTCGTGTATCACATCGGGATGGCGACCACGCCTGCGCTGTATCGCAAGCTGCAGTACAAGCCGCTCGAGGACTTCGAGTACATCGGCCTGATCAACGACGTGCCGATGACCATGCTGGTGAAGAACGGCTTTCCGGCCAAGAACATGAAGGAGATGGTCGCCTACGTGAAGCAGAACGCCGACAAGGTCACGCTGGCCAACGCGGGTGTCGGCTCGGCTTCGCACCTGTGCGGCCTGCTGTTCCAGTCGGCGATCAACCAGGAGCTGGTCACCGTTCCGTACAAGGGCACGGCCCCGGCGCTGGCCGACCTGATGGGCGGACAGGTCGACATCCTGTGCGACCAGACCACCAACACCACGCCGCAGATCAAGTCGGGCAAGGTCACCGCGCTGGCCCTCACCGCGCCGCAGCGCATCGAGTCGCTGAAGGAGCTGCCGACCATGGCCGAGTCGGGCTACCCCGACTTCAACGTGTCGATCTGGCACGGCATGTACGCGCCCAAGGGCACGCCCAAGCCGGTGCTCGACAGGCTCGTGGCCGCGCTGCAGGAGGCGCTGAAGGACCCGGGGCTGAACAAGCGTTTCGCCGATCTCGGCGCGCAGACCGCCACCGCCGATCGCGCCACGCCGGAGGCGCTGCGCAAGCATCTGGCCGCGGAAATCGATCGCTGGGGTCCGGTGATCCGCAAGGCGGGCGTGTACGCCGACTGACCGACGCTCCAGCGCACGCCACGGCCGCTCGAGGATGCGACCGGGCGGCGGCGCCACCGGCCGGACACATCGCCATGGACACAGGAACCGCGGACATCGTCGCGAGCAGTGCCGGCGGCATCGCGACGATCGCGCTGAACCGCCCGGCCAGGAAGAACGCGATCACCGCGCCGATGTACCAGGCGCTGGCCGATGCGCTGCGCGCCGCCGGTGACGACGCGACGATACGCTGCATCGTGATCCACGGCACGCCCGAGGTCTTCACCGCCGGTAACGATCTCGAAGATTTCCTGAACGACCCGCCGCTGTCCGAGGACAGCCCGGTCTTCCGCTTCCTGACGGCGATCGCCGGCTGCACCAAGCCGCTGGTGGCTGCGGTCACCGGCCCGGCAGTCGGCGTGGGCACGACGATGCTGCTGCATTGCGACCTGGTATACGCGGCCGACAACGCGCGTTTCGCGCTGCCGTTCGCGCCACTGGGCTTGTGTCCGGAGGCGGCGTCGAGCCTGCTGCTGCCGATGCTCGCCGGCCACCAGCGCGCCGCCGAGAAGCTGCTGCTGGGCGAACCGTTCGGCGCCGAGGAGGCGCGCGAGATGGGCCTGGTGAACAAGGTGCTGCCGGCGGCGCAGACCATCGAGCACGCGCTGGCGCAGGCGGCGAAGCTGGTGCGGCTGCCCGCGTCGTCGTTGCGCGTGACCAAGCGCCTGATGCGGCAGGGGCTGGGCGCGGTGATCGCGCAGCGCATGCTCGACGAGGGCGCCGAATTCCGAACCATGCTCACTGCTGCCGAGGCGCGCGAGGCGTTCAGCGCGTTCCTCGAGAAGCGCAAGCCCGATTTCTCGCGTTTCGGCTGACTCCTCCGGGAGGCAATCATGACGAGCCTGAAGGACCGCACGCTGTTCATCAGCGGGGCCTCGCGCGGCATCGGCCTGGCGATCGCGAAGCGCGCTGCAAGCGACGGCGCCAACATCATCGTGGCCGCCAAGAGCGCCGAGCCCAACCCGAAGCTGCCGGGCACCATCTACACCGCTGCCGAGGAGATCGAGGCGGCCGGCGGCAAATGCCTGCCGGTGGCCTGCGACATCCGCGACGAGGCGCAGGTGATCGATGCGGCGGCGCAAGGCGCCGAACGCTTCGGCGGCATCGACATCCTGATCAACAATGCCAGCGCGATCAACCTGACGCCCACCGAAGCGACGCCGATCAAGCGCTTCGACCTGATGTTCGACGTCAACGTGCGCGGCACCTTCCTGTGCACGCAGGTGCTGCTCCCGTACCTGAAGCGCTCGGCGCAGCAGGGCCGCAGCGCGCACATCCTGACGCTGTCGCCGCCGCTGAACATGGTAGCGCGCTGGTTCGCCCCGCACGTCGCGTACACGATGGCCAAGTACGGCATGAGCATGTGCGTGCTGGGGCACGCCGCGGAGTTTCGCAACTACGGCATCGCGGTCAATGCGCTGTGGCCGCGCACCGTGATCGACACCGCAGCGCTGCAGATGATTCCCGGCGTGGATCGCTCGCTCTGTCGTACGCCGCAGATCCTGGCCGACGCGGCGCACTGCGTCCTGACGCGAAACGCGCGTGACGCCTCGGCCAGCGGCAACTTCCATATCGACGAGGACGTGCTGCGCGCCAGCGGCGTGACCGACTTCGACCGCTATGCGGTGAAGCCGGGCACGAAGCATTTCCTGCCCGATCTATTCCTGGACTGATGCCAACTCGCGTTCGATCGGATGGAAGTCATCCATTCGAGCGCGAGTTCCGGGGCTCGAGGCGGTTCGCCCGCGCAGTATGGGAGCGGAGCGGACTCAACGCAGCGCTTCGAGTCCTTGCATCGCGCGCTGGCGCAGCCCCCAAGTCTTGTACTTCCGGCTGCCGAGCTGCTCGGACAATTCGGCCGCGCACTCGTGCAGCATATCGAGCTGCTTTTTCGCCGGCGGATCCGGGACGTTCTGAATGGATCCGATGATGGCCAGAATTCCCGCGAGCCTGTCGCCGTCACGAAAGATCGGCACGGCTACCGTGTTGATACCCAGCAGGACCTCGCCGTTGCTCATCTCGTAGAACTGCTCCTGAATCAGTTTCAGACGATGACGGATTTCGGACGGATCGGTGATGGACCTCGGCGACTCGCCGAAGAGAGGCTTGGCCAGTGCCTCCTCCTGAAGCTGCCGTGAGGAGAACGCGAGCGTCACCCGTCCCAGCGCCGAGCAGTGGGGCAGGGGCCGGTTTCCGGGTTTCACGCTGATGCAAATTCGCGCGTAGATGTTCTCGGCACAGGCGATCGTCATCGGTACGCCATTGACGGGAACTGCGAGCACTGCCGATTCGCGCAGCTCGTCGCGCAGTCGAAGCAGGTAGGGCTCGGCACGCTTGCGCAGGTCGAACTGGGTGCCGGCAGCCTCGCCGAGCTGGAATACCCGCCAGCCCAACCGATACAAATCGGTCGCCGGGTCCTGTTCGATCAGGCCCATCTCGCGCAGCGTCGAGAGATGGCGATGTACGCGCGGCGTGGTTTCGCCCAGCACTTCGGCCAGTTCCGTCACGCGCATCGCCCGCTGCGCGAGCGCCAGTTCGTCCAGGATGCGAACGGCGACCTTGACCGCTTCAACCGAGTTGAGATTCCCGGGACGCCCCCTGCGTGCCCGGTTCCGGCCTTGTTCAACGTCCATGGGTGTTGTCCTCGTCCCTTCGCGGCGGCGGCAATGGCTGCGCAAGCCCTCGCATGCTGCCTCATGGGTGACGCAATTTCGGAAATTCATTGCGTTCACCGTAATAGATTCACGTATTGACATACGGTACGATATTAAATATCGTACATCGTAACAACGATGGATCGAGTCCGCGTCCCTCTTCGTGTGCCTTGCGCGCGTCTCGGTGGTGCCGGTCGGTTTTGCGCTGGACACCCACGTTGGCCTTCGCCTCGGGCGTGCCGCCATGGCGCTGCCCCGAGTCGCCTGATCAGCGGAAATGGAGCACGGAGGGAGTGAGAGCTTTCGGCAATGAACACCAGAAGAGGAGGTGCGACGGTGCAAGATGGGTGGGTTCCGACCGTCTGCTATGGCTGCTATAACGCTTGTGGCGTTCTTGCGCGCCGCGTCGACGGCGTAGTGACCGAAATAACGGGCGATCCCCAGAATCCGAGCAGTCTCGGCCACGTCTGTGCCAAGGGCAAGGCGCGGATCGCCGACCTGTACGACCCCGACCGGGTGAAGAAGCCCCTGCGTCGGCGCAATCCCGAGAAGGGTCGGGGCGTCGATCCTCGATGGGAGGAGATTTCCTGGGACGAGGCGCTCGCGGCGTTGACGAAGCGGCTGCTGGCGGCAAGGGACAAGGATCCACGCGGCATCGTCGTAGCGCACTTCGACATTCAGGCGGCAGCGGTGGTCCGTGCGTGGGCCACGGCCGTGGGAACTCCTCACAGCAACTGGTCGTCCGCCGGTCTCTTCTGCGGCATGGGGTCCCATACGGTCAACATGCTGATCAACGGCTCGTACAACTCCGAGATCGACTTCGAGCACTGCAACCACATCGTGCTGGTCGGCACCCAGATGGGCTTCATGGTCGACAGCAATGCGCAGGCGACCACGCACCACTGCGCCCTCGCCCGCAAGCGGGGGGCGAAGCTCACGGTGATCGACCCGGTCTGCGGCGCCGCCGCCGCCAAGGCGGACACCTGGCTGCCTGTCCGTCCGGGTACCGACGCGGCGCTGGGCCTGGGCATCGTGAACCAGTTGCTCAACGTGCTGCAGGTCTTCGACGCCGAGTTCCTGCGCAAGCGCACGAATGCTCCCTACCTCATCCGGCCCGACGGCCACTATCTGCGCGATCCGGAATCGTCGAAGCCGCTGGTATTCGACGTCCAGTCCGGGCGTGCGGTGCCCTACGACTCGTGCGCACCGGAACGCATGGCCCTGGAAGGGAAGTACCTGCTGAACGACGTCGAGGCCAGACCGGCGTTCGTGCTGCTGAAGGAACACGTCGCGCGCTACGACTCGGAATCGGTGTCACGGATCACCGGACTCGAAAAGACCAGCATCGAGAAGCTGGCCGCGGAACTGGCTCATGACGCCTGCATCGGCCGGACCATCACGATCGACGGCAAGGAGCTCCCCTATCGTCCGGTCGCCGTCAATTTCAAGATGGGCGCCGTCGGACACAAGCACGGCATGGCGACCGGCATTGCGCTCCATCTCATCAACATCGTGCTGGGCGCGATCGACGTGCCGGGCGGTTTTCTCGGCGTCAATCCGGTCGGTCCGACATGGGCACCCGAGATCGGCCCGGACGGCCTGCTGGTCACGTCGGAGCACATCCGCTCGCTGTACGGCTACAACGCCACCTATCCGGGGTCGGCCGTACGCCCGCCGGAAACCCTCTCGCTGCAGGAACTCTTTCCGGTTGCGGTCGGCGGCCGGACGATGTATCCGTTCACGCTGCTTCACGGGGACGATTTCGGGCTCGACTTCACCCCGGAAATCCTCTTGCAGTGTCGCGTCAACCTGATGATGAGCATGGTCGATCCGCAGAAGATCGGCGAAGCCCTGAAGCGGATCCCGTTCATCGTCTCCTTCGCGACGCATCTCGACGAGACCGCGGAGTTCGCCGACCTCGTCCTGCCCGACGCACACGATCTGGAGCGTGCGGATCTGTTCCCGGGAAACCATCCCTATGCATTCCTCGTCCCTGGCCCGGGCGTGTGGTACGGCGCGCGCCGTCAGCAGGTCGTGCCGCCGGCGGGCGAGGCGCGCCACTGGTGCGACGTGCTGATCGACCTTGCCTACCGAATGGGGCTGCGTGCGGACCTGCACGAAGTCTTCAATGCAATCCTCGAACTGGAGGGGCCCCAGGCGCTGCCGCCGGAGGGCTCCTTCACGGTGGGGGACATCGGGCTTCGCCAGGTGCAGAAGGCCGCCGGCGACGAGGCCCCGAAAGTGGGCGCGATCAACGGCAGCGGCACCTTCCGCCTGCGCGCCAAGCACATCGAGGAAGCCTACCCGGGCCCCTGGATCAAGCCGCGGCTTCCGATCTACCAGGAATACCTGCTGGCCAAGGGCGAGGAGGTTCGCGACGCGCTCGAGGGACGCAACGTGCGGTGGGACACCAGTGACTACGCCGCGCTGCCCGACTGGAGGCCATCCGCGGCGGACGCCGAGGACGCGGGCCAGTTCGACATGTATGCCGTGCCGTTCAAGTTGCCCTTCCTCGGATTGAGCCTCGCAGCGGAGAACCCGTGGATCGCCGATCTGGGCGAACGACACCCGTACGCGTTCCGTCTGATGATGCACCGGTCCGCCGCCGACGCGCGCGGAATCCGGCAGGGCGATGAAGTGGTCGTGACGTCGCGCGTGGGCGAAATCACCGGCCGGGTGTACCTGACGGAAGCGATTCGCCGCGACACCGTGGCGATCGCAGGCATCAGCGGTCACTGGGCCAAGGGAATGCCGCGTGCGAAGGGTCGAGGGCTGCACTTCAACAGTCTCGTGGCTCTGGATCTCGAGAACATCGACAAGCTCTCCTCCGCGTTCGATTCCAAGGTGAAGGTCCGCGTGACGCGAGCGAAGACTGCGCCACCCGAGGGCGGTAGGTCCGTACTGAAACGGGCGGCCGCGCTGTTCCTGCCGCTGGGGTGGCTGCAATGACCCGCTACGCGATGGCACTCGACACGGTGACGTGCATCGGCTGCAATGCCTGTACGCTCGCCTGCAAGGTCGAAAACGCCTCTCCTTCGGGCATCTGGATGGCGCCGGTCGTCGAGCGGGAGTTCGGCGAGTATCCGGCGGTCCGCAAGGCCTTCCTGCCCCTGCTCTGCAATCACTGCGAGGATGCGCCTTGCGTGAAGGCCTGTCCGACCGGAGCCATCAAGCGCAGGGATGACGGCATCGTGCTGATCGATCCGGACGTGTGCTGCGGATCAGGGGCGTGCGTGATCGCCTGCCCATACGGGGCGATCAGCTACTATGGCCACCAGGATCCGCTGAAGACGCCCTACGAGAAGGCCCGGGTCTCGCGCCATCAGACAGGGGTCGCACAGAAGTGCACCTTCTGCGCCCCGCGGCTCGATCGTGGCCTGGAACCCGCCTGCGTGGAAGCGTGCCCCACCGGCGCCCGGATCTTCGGCGATCTGGAGGATCCGCAATCCCCCGTCTCCAGGGTGCTCGCCGATCGTGAGTCGGTACCGCTCGGCTCGCCCGTGCCCACCGGGGCATCGGTGAGGTACCTGACCGACGGCGTCAAGCGTGCGGGCGGTTCGGTGCAGGACATCGCACTGAAGTTCCGTCCCCAGAAGGCGTGGCGGTTCGTGCAAGTGCTGCAGTTCTGGCTGCTCGGTGCCGGCGCGGGCGTCTACGCCCTCAGCCGTTACCTGGCGCCGGATGCGCTGCTGTTCGGGCTCGATCTGGGTGCCGCGCTCGCCCTGATCCTGGTCGCCGGGACGAACCTGATGTTGACCTCTCATCTGGGCAAGCCCGCTCGTTTCCTCAACGCGTTGCGCAACTGGCGGACCAGCTGGATCGCGCGCGGCGCGATCGCGGACTTCGTGTTTCTCGGCGCGGTCGGGGTGCAGCTGTTGCCGATGTCGCAGCCATGGCGAACCTCGTCCACGATCTTGGCGCTCGTTTCGGGCCTGATCGTGATCGCCTATCCGGGACTCTCGATGAGAGCCTTCGACTCGGTACCGGCCTGGCGCGGTTGGCGGCTTCCCGCAGAGGCGCTCGCGGAAGCCGCAATGTCGGGTGCTGCGCTGGTCGGCCTGTTCGTCGGCTGGAACGAGGAGGTGCTGCTCGCATTGCTGGCCGCCGCGCTGATCAGGATGGGGCTGACCGGGCTCTGGTGGGCCAATCCGCTCACGCGCCTGGGAGGGATCTGGTCGTGCATCGCGTCGGCGCTGGCCGCGGGCGCGCTGCTGCAGCCCTCGTCGGCCGTGATCGTCGGGCCCATTGCCGGCCTGGCGGCGCTGTTTGCCGCACTGGTGTCCAAGCAGGCGAACATGGAGGGCGGCCGGTCTCCATCACCGTTCGGGCCGAAAGGAGAGCTGGACGTCTGGGCGACGCAGCGCGCAAGAGGATGAGGCAAGCGAGCGATGCAGACCGTTGAACTCAGCTATCTCGGCCTGATCGCCCGGGCGACCGGTCGGCGCCAGGAGCGCCGCGAGCTCCCGCCTGGCGCGACGCTCGGGGCTCTGCTGCGCGACCTCGAGCGCCAGTATGGCGAGCAGGTGGGCGAACTGCTGTTCGACGATGACCGCGCCCTGCTCTGCAACGCCCTCGTCGCCGTCGGCGGGAAGGCGGTCCGCGACCTCGAAACCCCCCTGCCGCAGGATGGCTCGGCCGTGCGCATCCTGGTGATGAGCCCGATGATGATCGGCGGCTGATCGCGCGCCCTGGCTCCACGGCCGGGCGTTTCGGGAAGAAGCCGGAATCCGCGGCTGCGCGGATTCCGGCTTTCTCGGCAAGGCCGGACCGGTCAGTGCCCTTTGACCTTCAGGTACTGCTCCATCACCTTCTTGGCATCGGCATCCGCCGATTGCAGCCACTCGTCGCGCAGCGTCTCGCCGATCTTGTCCAGCTCGTGCTGGAAGGTGGCGGAAGGCTTGAGAACCTGAAATCCCTTCTGGGCAGCGAAGGTCTGGCGCGCTTCCTCGGCTTTCTGGCGACTCAGCTCCCAACCCCGTTTCTCGGCGATCGCGGACGCTTCGAGGATCGCCTGCTGGAAGGCCTGCGGCAACTTGCCGAACACCGCCTCGTTCATGAACACCATTTGCTTGGGCATCCACGCGCTGGTGTCGTAGTAGTGGGTCGAGTACTCCCACGCCTTGAGGACCACGCCGGAGGTGGGCGACGTGTTGAAGGCTTGCACCGTCCCCGTCGTCATTGCCTGCGGAAGCTCCGTATGCTGGATGGTCGTCGGGACCGTGCCCATCAGCTCGGCGAGACGCGAGGTCATTTGATTGTAGGCGCGCTGGCGCAAGCCCTTGATGTCGGCCAGCGAGTTCACTTCCTTCTTGAAGAAGAAACCCTGGGAAGGCCACGGCGTGGTGTACAGCAGTCGCAGCCCCTGCTTCTGCAGGTGGGCGGTCAGGTACGGACGCGAGATCTCCCACAGCTTCATGCCGTCCGCGTAGCCCACCGCAAGGAAGGGGATGCCGTCGATTTCGAACAGGCGCTTCTCCGGTCCCAGGTTCTGCATCAGCTGAGTGCCGAATTCCACCTGCCCCGTCTGGACCGCGCGCTTGATGTCGGGATTCTTGAAGAGCGACCCGCTGAAGTGCATCCGGATCTGCACGGCGCCGTTGGTCGCCTTGCGGATATCCTCCGCCCACGCCTGCATGTTCACGTTGATGAACTCGGTGGGCGCGTATCCGTCGGCGAGATTGAACGTGAACTGCTGGGCGCCAGCCGGCACGGAGACTCCTGCGAGGAGCGTTCCAATTGCGAAAGACAATTTCGCGGCAAGGCCGCGTCGATACCTGTTCAAGACGATTCCTCCTGTGAGTGGGCGAACGGCGCTACCAAAAAGAACTTGCCAATCTGTTTCCGGGGCTTCCTGCGACCCGAGCCACCGTCGGCACGGCGAGCGAGGCTCTCCCCGGTTGCGCTCTCTTCACTTGGCCATGGCTACCCCGGGCAGCCACAGCACGATCTCCGGAAAGATCGTCAGCACGGCCACCGAGAAGACCATGATGAAAACGAAGGGCATCGCCGCGCGCGTGACGTAGGCGCTGCTTCTGCCCGTCATGACCTGCATCACCGAGAGGTTGAACCCGACCGGCGGAGTGAGGGCCGCGAGTTCGGTCATGATCACGATGAAGATGCCGAACCAGATGGGGTCGATCCCCGCCGCGACGACGATCGGCAGAGTGATCGACGTGGTCAGCAGGATCATCGAGACTCCTTCGAGCACGGTGCCCAGGGCAAGGTAGATCAGCGTCAGCGTACCGACCAGGACGTAGGGGCTGAGGTGCGCTGCCGAGATCCACTCGGCGAGCTCGCGCGGGATTCCCGTGTATGCCATGAAGGTGCTGAACACCATCGCTCCTGCAACCAGCAGGCCGATCATGCAACTGAGGCGCATGGCCCCGGCGGCGCTTTCCCAGAACGACTTCCACGTCAGCGAACCCGAGAAGGCCGCGATCATGAGGGCGCCGACCACGCCCAGCGCGCCGATTTCGGTGGCGGTGGCGATACCGGAGAACATTCCGGCGAATACTCCGACGAGCAGCGCGACGATCGGCATCAACCCCCGCGAGGCCTGCAGCTTTTCACGCAGCGTGGTCTGGCGATTCTCGGCCGGCACCTTCGATGGATTCAGCAAGGACCAGATCATCGCGTATCCGGAGAACAGGCTCGCCAGCAGAAGCCCGGGCACGACCCCGGCCATGAACAGCCTCAGGATCGAGACTTCCGCAGCCACCGCGTAGACGATCATGATGATCGACGGCGGAAGCAGGATGCCCAGCGTGCCGGAGGCGGCCAGCATGCCGATGACCGGCTTCTCCGGGTAGCCGCGCCGGGAGAGTTCGGGCAGGACGATCTTGGAGATCGTTGCTGCCGTGGCAGTCGACGAGCCGGATACCGAACCAAGCAACGTGCATCCGACGGTCGCCGTATGCATCAGTCGTCCCGGGAATTTCGAGAGCCACGGCGCGAGGCCGTTGAATATCCCGTCGCTCGCACGGGTGCGGAAGAGAATCTCTCCCATCCAGATGAACATCGGCAACGCGGTCATCGTCCAGTCGGCGCTGTTCCCCCAGATGGTGTTCGCGACCACCTGGCCCACCGGAGCGTGGGTGAAGATCGCGATCGAGATCGCTCCCGTCAGCATCAGCGCATACCCGATCCACAGGCCCGAGGCGAGCAGCACCATGAGCCCTGCCATGACGATCAGAGTGACGTGAGTGAGATCCATTGCTCCCCGCAGCGGCGTTCGTTTGACGCACTCGATGGAAATGCCGGCCGATTTCTGTTCTTGGCTACTTTCCCGAACCGGTCGTTGCGCTCTTTTCCCGTTTCCGTGATGCGGCACCCTCCGACGCGGTCAATCCGGCTTCCCGGTCCTGAGCGCGACCACGAGGTCGTCGATGCCGGATACGACCATCACCAGAATGCCGATCAGCATCGACGACATCGGGATCCAGACCGGAATCGGAACCAGGCCCAGCGTCCGTTCGTTCATGCCGTAGGAAGTCATGACGAGGTCCAGCGTGTACCAGGCGAGCCAGGCCAGGAGAGCGATCATGACCATCAGGCAGCCGAGCTCGAGCCAGTGCTGCGCCGGCTTCGGCAGCATGTCGCGCACCGCGAGCGCGCGCGCATGGCCCCTTGCCCGGTGCGTGGAGGCGAGACCGAAAAAGAGCGACCCTCCCATGCAGAACGTGGCGAAATCGTCCGCGGACGGTACGTTCGAACCCAGCAGGCGCGAAACGATCTGGGCAACGGTCAGCGCACCGATCAGAATCAGCAGCACGACGGAAACGGCACCCGAAATCCGGTATACCCAGTCGAGCGAAGCGCGCATCGGATGTCCTGGTCTCATGAGCTAGAAGAGCTGCTCGATGCACCCGACCGGAAGCGCCATGAACGATCGCCGATGCGCTCGTCGTGATCGCGCCAACGTTCGTATGAGCGATACCGTCCATTTCATGTCACGTTGAACGATACTAAATTTCACAGGTTAGTTCAATGGGTGATATGGTTACATACCGCGAGATGATGTATCAACAGGAGGCGTGCGGTCGGCCGAGTATCGCCGCAGCTCTCCGGTGCAGGCAAACTCTCTCGTGCATGCCATGGATATCCAGACGAACCATCCCTCCGAGGAGCCCGTGAAGAACCTCAACTCTGTCGAGGCCGTCAAGGTGGCCGTGCGCATCCTCGACGAACTCGCATCCGCGGAGCGGGCAATGAGGGTGACCGAACTTGCCGACGTGCTGGGAGAAACCAAGGCACGTGTGCATCGCCATCTTTCCACGCTACGCGAGATGGGACTGATCGAGCAGGACCGGGCCACCGAGCTCTACCGGCTGGGATGGCGCGTGTTTCAACTCGGCGAGGCCGCAGGGACCCAGTTCGACCTGCGCAAGCGGGCCGAGCCCTACCTGGTGCGGCTGCGCGACGAGCTGCGGGAGTCGTCGGTGCTGGCGGTGCCGGTCAACGGTGTGCCGATGGTCATCGCCAGTGTGGACAACATCTATGCCCGCATTTGCGTCAGCGTGAAGTCCGGCAACCGACCCCCGCAGCACTGCTCGGCGATCGGTCGAGTGACGCTCGCGTTCTCGCCGGGCAAGGTGCAGAGCGATGCGCTCTCGAAGCCGCTTGCCGCCGAGTCGCCCCTCTCGATGACCGACCCCGCCGAGATCGGCAAACGCCTGGCGTTGATCCGCGAGCAGTTCTACGATTTCAGCGATGGGGAGGTGATGCTGGGGGTGAACACGGTGGCCGTGCCGATCTTCCGCGGCGGTGAAGTGCTCGCGGGCGTACTGGCTATCGTGGGATCGATTCAGAACATCCCGAATCCTCCGCTGCGCCGGCAGGTCGACGCGCTTCATGCCTGCGCTGCCGAACTGTCCGAGCAGCTCGGCAGCCCGGCATACGAGAGCTTGCGGCTGCGCCAGGAAGTCATGCAGGGACTCGCTGCGTTGCGCTGAGCCTCCCATCCGCACGCACGCCGTGCGCAACGCGCATATCGGATCGAGGTCCGGTCCTTGGAGCGTGCCGGCCATCGTCCCGTTCCCTTGGTCGCGCCTCGATCAGGTCGGCGACCGATTCCGCAAATCCCGGCGAACCTCGGCCGCAGGAACGACTTCGTCGGCCCTCGAACGATTCCTGGCGAGAAGAATTACGTCTACCGATACTTGATATCGACTAGTATCTCTATTTATACTACAATAACAAGCTACGAAATTAATTTTCGCCGATTTCGTCACCCGCGACGCCAGGACGCGCCACGGTGAAGTTCCAGACTCCTGTGTCGTAGCGGCCATGCATCTGCGATGCAAACGGGCGAGCGGGTGAGGGAGGGACAAGCTGGAGCAATTGGAGTTGGCGCTGCGATGGGCCGATGGATCTGCCGCCTAGAATTTCCTCACCGGCACGCCTGCCCGTCGACCTGATTACGGGCTACCTGGGCAGCGGCAAGACGACGTTGATCAACGCGGTGTTGCGCGACCCCGCGTTCGCGCGCTCGATGGTGATCGTCAACGAGTTCGGCGAGGTCGGCCTCGACCACCTGCTGGTCGGCCAGTCCGATGACCAGGTGCTGCTGCTCGAATCGGGATGCCTGTGCTGCGCGGTATCGGGCAACCTGCACGACACGCTGATCGATCTCTTCGCGCGGCGTGCCAGCGGTCGCGTGCCCGCTTTCGACCGCATCGTCGTCGAAACCAGCGGGCTCGCCAATCCGGCGCCATTGATCGCTACGCTGCTCTCGCATTCCGCACTGGCGCCGCGCTGCTCGCTGTCCCAGGTACTCACCGTGGTCGATGCCGGAAACGGAGCGCATACGCTCGCCCGCTACGCGGAGGCGCGCCGGCAAGTCGCACTCGCTGATCGGCTGGTGGTCACCAAGGCCGAATGCCTGGCTGATCGGTACGCCGTGCTTGCCGGCCTGCGCGAACTGCTGCGAAGGTTCAACCCCGCCGCCCCGATCGAGATCCGCGAACCGGAGCGCTCGCCGCTCGCCCATTTCCAGCCCGCTGCGGGCGTCGGGCACGATCCGCTCGCGCTGCATTGGCGCGGGCCGCTGCGGGGGCAGTACGGGTCGCCAGCCGACGACGGTGATGCGCAGCCTGCGGTTGCCGAAGCCGGCATCCACGATGCCGGCTTCGCCCGCGTTTTCACGCGTGCCTGGCGGATTCCGCAATTGCTCGACTGGCCTACCTACGCCGCCTGGACCGCGTTGCTGCGTCGCCGGCTCGACAAACGCCTGTTGCGCTGCAAGGGCCTGCTTGCGATCGCCGATCCGGATTCGCGCTGGGTGGTGCAGGGGGTACAGGGCCACTTCGCACCGCCGTCGCGCCTGCCCATGCGGCCGCCCTCACGCCCGGCGCCGTCGGGTTTCGTCGTGATGATCGGCGAAGACCTCGAGGAGCAGGAAGTCGCCGAGGCCATGGCGCTGCTCGGGGCAGGGCAGGCACCGGGTATCCCCGCTCCGGCTTCCGGATCTCCCCTTACCGATAGGACTTACCGGTCATGAACCCCAGTTTCGTCCTGCGCGGTGGCACCGTCGTCAGCGCCGAGCGGCCGCCCGAACCCCTCGACATTCTCGTCGAATCCGGTCGCATCGCTGCCTTGCTGGCGCCAGGCATCGCGGTGGCAGAGCACGTGGCCGAGCGTCGCATCGACGGACTGCACGTGTTCCCGGGGCTGATCGAGGCGCACATGCACCTCGGCTTCGGCGAGAAGATCACCGAGTATTCGACCGAGACCGCGCACGCGGCCGTCGGCGGCATCACGACGGTGTTGGCCTACTTTCTGAACAACGAGGCCTACGGCGACGTCTACGCCCGCGAGCAGGAGTACGCGAGGCCGCGCGCACATGTCGACTACGCGTTTCACTTCAGTACGGCCAGCGAATTGCATGTGGCCGAACTGGATTCCTACGTGCGCGACTACGGCGTCACTTCGTTCAAGTACTTCATGAACTTCAAGGGTGAGGAGGGCCGGTATCTCGGCCTGGACGGAACCGACGACGGGTTCTTCTACGCGTTGTTGCGCAAGGCCGCCTCGATCGGGCCGGTGACCGTCGTGTGTCACACGGAGAACATCGAGATCGTGAACCGTCTGCGCAACGCGCAGCTGGAGATCGGCATCGACACGCTCGAGCAATGGGAGGCGGTGAAGCCGCCGATCACCGAGGCCGAAAGCTGCGTGAAGGCGATGTTCCTCGCCGAGCAGGCGGGCGCTCGAATCTACATCCCGCACGTCAGTTCGAGGCTGAGCCTGGACGAAGTGCGCCGCTGGCGCAGCCGCTACGATCAGATCTTCGTCGAAACGTGCCCGCACTACCTCACGCATACCAGCGACATGGACCTCGGCGGCATGGGTCGCGCCAATCCTCCGTTCCGCGGCAAGGACGAGCAAGACGCGCTGTGGGAAGGGCTTTTCGACGGCACCATCGACGTGGTGGCGTCCGACCACTGCCCTCGCAAGCGCGCCACCAAGGACAAGCCGCTGTGGCTCGCGTCGCAGGGCTTCCCCGGCACGGCGACCATCCTGCCGGTGCTGCTGCACGAGGGCTACCACAAGCGCGGCCTGTCGCTGCAGCGGATCTGCGCCCTGGTGTGCGCCGCACCCGCGCGGATCTTCGACATCTCCGACCGCAAAGGCTCCTTGCGTCCGGGCATGGACGCCGACCTGACTCTGGTCGACCTCGACCTCGAGCGCACCGTGCGCCACGAGGAACTGCTCTCCTACTCGGACTACAGCCTGTACGACGGCTGGACGTTCAAGGGTTGGCCGGTGGAAACCATCGTGCGCGGTACGACGGTCATGGCGAGCGGCAAGCTCACCGGTGCCCCAGGCCATGGTCAGTACGTCTTTCGGCGCCTCGGCGTCCAGTCCTGAATCCACCGAAGTCCGTACCGGGAGCACGATCGACATGAAACCCTGGGACGACGTCATCAGCGAGGAAGAACAGCGCGCATATGCTGCGGCTGGTTTCGGCCATGCAAGCGGCCTGGGGCAGCGGCCGGCCCTGCTCATCATCGACGTGCAGTACCGTACCGTGGGTACGGTTCGCAGACCGTTCTGGGAGGCGATCGAGGAGTTCCCCACCTCCTGCGGCGAAGTCGGCTGGGCGGCGGTCGACGCGCTCGTCCCGCTGCTCGCGCTCTTTCGCGAGAAGAGCTGGCCAGTGATGTACCCGCACGTCGCGCCCAAGCAGACCTACGACGGCGGACGCCTTGCAGAGAAGGTGCCGGCGATCATGAACATCTCGCGGCGAGGCTACGACTTCGTCGCGGAAGTCGCGCCGCGGCCGGGCGACGTGCTGATCCCCAAGAAGCATCCCAGCGCCTTCTTCGGCACCACGATGGCCAGTCACCTGATCGACCATCAGGTCGATACGGTGGTGGTCGCGGGCTGCACCACGAGCGGCTGCGTGCGAGGTACGGTGGTCGACGCGTTCTCGCTGAATTTCAGGGTCGCGGTGCCACAGGAGTGCGTATACGATCGAGGCGCCACGTCGCACAAGGTGAACCTGTTCGACATGGGACAGAAGTACGCTGACGTGCTGCCCGTGGGGCAACTGATCGCGCAGCTCGGCCCCCTTCCGGCTCGCGCGGCGCGGGAAACCTGATTCGCCGTACGGGGCGCGCGGTCCGCGGATCGAACCGGGTCATGGCCCCTGCGGCGCCCCGCCGACCGACGCCTCGGACTGGTCGAGCACCGGGATCGGCCGCGGCCGGCGGTCATCGTCGGTGGCCACGTAGGTCAGCGTTGCCTCGGTGACCTTGACGATCTCGCCGGTGAGCTGGTTGCGCTGCGCGTAGACTTCGACGAACACGGTGAGCGACGTGCGTCCGACGCGCACCACGTCGGCATAGAAGCTCAGCACGTCGCCCACGAAGACCGGGTGCCTGAACAGGAACGAGTTGACCGCGATCGTCGCGATGCGGCCGTTGGCGCGGCGTATCGCGGGCAGCGCGCCCGCCATGTCGACCTGCGCCATGATCCAGCCGCCGAACACGTCGCCGTGCACGTTCGCGTCGGCCGGCATCGGCACCACCCGCAATTCGGGAATGCGTCCCTCCGGAAGCTGCGTCGACGCCGATTGCATGGATTCGCCCCGGTAGCGATGAGGACGGCCCCAGAATAGCGGTTTGTACGGGAAACGCACAATGCGTCGAAGCACCGTTCTCGATCCGCCGGCCGGCGCCGCCGCTGGCGGTGCGCCGGCCGCGCACGGCGACTGGCACACCGTCGCCCGGCTGCTGCCGTACCTGTGGGCGTATCGCTGGCGCGTCGGGCTGGCGCTGACCTGTCTGGTGGCGGCGAAGGTGGCCAACGTCGGCGTGCCGCTGGTGCTCAAGGAAATCGTCGACGCGCTCGATCCGAAGACCGATCTCGCGCGCGCCGCGCTGGTGGTGCCGGTGGCGCTGCTGGTGGCCTACGGGTTGTTGCGCGTGGCCGTCACGCTGTTCACCGAGCTGCGCGAGTTCATCTTCGCGCGCGTCACGCAGGACGCCTCGCGCGCCATCACGCTGCAGGTGTTCCGCCATCTGTTCTCGCTGTCGCTGCGCTTTCACCTCGAACGGCAGATGGGCGGGATGTCGCGCGACATCGAGCGCGGCTCCCAGGGCATCAGCAGCCTGATCTCGTACACGCTGTACAGCGTGCTGCCCACGCTGGTGGAGATTACGCTGGTGATCGGCTACCTGGTGCTGAACTACGACATCTCGTTCGCCGCGATCGCACTCGGCGCGGTGACGCTCTACATCGCCTATACGGTCAGGATCACCGAGTGGCGCACGCAGTTCCGGCGCCAGGTGAACGAGCAGGACTCGCGCGCCAACACCAGGGCGATCGACGCGCTGATCAACTACGAGACGGTCAAGTATTTCGACGCCGAGGAGTTCGAGGCGCGCCGCTACAACGAGAACCTGGTGGCGCGCATGCGCGCGGCGATCCGCTCGCAGGCCTCGCTGTCGGTGCTCAACCTCGGGCAGAGCCTGATCATCGGCATCGCGGTGACGCTGCTGGTGTGGCGCGCCACCGCGGGCGTGGTGGCCGGCACGATGAGCCTGGGCGACCTGGTGCTGGTCAACGCGTTCATGATCCAGCTGGCCATCCCGCTGAACTTCTTCGGCGTGCTGTACCGCGAGATCAAGCAGGCGCTGACCGACATGGAGCGCATGTTCCGGCTGCTGGGCGAGCAGCGCGAAGTCGCCGATGCGCCGCACGCGCGGCCGCTGGCGCTGGGCGGCGGCCAGGCGCGCCGCGGCGCGGCCGGCGACGTTGCCGTGGCCGATGGCGTCGCGGCGGCGATCGGACTGCGCGCAGGCGCCGGCGCGACTGCGGCACCGCGCATCCGCTTCGAGCGCGTGTCGTTCGCCTACGATCCTGCGCGGCCCATCCTGCACGAGGTCGACTTCACGATGGAACCGGGAACGACCACCGCCGTGGTCGGCGCCAGTGGCGCGGGCAAGTCGACGCTGGCGCGGCTGCTGTTCCGCTTCTACGACGTGAGTGCCGGGCGCATCACGATCGACGGGCAGGATCTGCGCGACGTCACGCAGACGAGCCTGCGCGCGGTGATCGGCATCGTGCCGCAGGACACGGTGCTGTTCAACGACACGATCCGCTACAACATCGGCTACGCTCGCGCGGAAGCTCCGCAGGCGCAGATCGAAGCGGTCGCGCGCGCGGCGCAGCTGCACGACTTCGTGTCGGCGCTGCCGCAGGGCTACGACACCACCGTCGGCGAGCGCGGGCTGAAGCTCTCGGGCGGCGAGAAGCAGCGCGTGGCGATCGCGCGCACGCTGCTGAAGGATCCGCCGATCCTGATCCTCGACGAGGCCACGTCGGCGCTGGACAGCCGCAACGAGCAGGCGATCCAGGATGCGCTGCGCCGGGTCGCGCTGGATCGCACCACGCTGGTGATCGCGCACCGGCTTTCGACCATCGTCGATGCCGACCAGATTCTCGTGATGGCGGGCGGGCGCATCGTCGAGCGCGGCGACCACGACACGTTGCTGCGACTGGGTGGCGAGTACGCGCGGCTGTGGGAGATGCAGCAGGCCGACGACGGATCACCGAGGTCGGCGCGCCTGCCGGCCGGCGCCGGAGCGGTCGATGCCGGGATGGCGGACAGCGTGTCCGCGGACGGCCACGGCCGCCGCGACGACGCGCCGCTCAGCGAGAGGGCTTGACCGGCAGGCCGATGCCGCCACGCGGGATGTCGGGCTTGATCTGCCGCGTGCCGCCCGGCAGCATGCGGCCGGGGCGCGCTCCCTCCCACTGCGGCGGCCGCAGCCGGTCGGCGGGCGCCTGCCAGGGCGGGCGCGAGGGCTTGTGCAGGCCCGGCGGATGCGGGCGCACACGCGGCGGCACCACGATCGGCGCGGGATGCCGATGAATGCCATGGTGCCACCACAACCCGAAGCTGAACGGCACCCACGGATACCACCCGTACGGCGTCCATGGATACCAGCCGTAGTCGTGCACGATCGTCACCGGAGTGACGACGCCGGCGCCGGCCGCGGCAGCGATCACGGCCGGGTCGGCGGCCGCCGACGCCGATGCCGCGCGCACGGCTTCGATCAGTTCGCCGTCGGCACCGTTCTTCAGCAGCAGGTCGATGTCGGACTCGGTGGCGGGCGCGCGCAAGCCGCGCTCGCGCAGTTCGGTGACCAGTGCCGCCTGCGAACGTCCGCTCTGCAGCCCGGCAACGATCTCGCTGACGCTCGCGGGCGGCAGCACCGGCTCGTAGGCGGCGGGCATGGCCTGGACGCGGCCGTAGCGGACCGCTTCGGTGGTCGTGCAAGCCGTGGCCAGCCCCGCGCAAGCCGTGACCAGAATGCGCAGCGTGAACGTTGCGGAAGTACCCGGGCTCATCGTTTCCTAACGGCGGCAGCGCCGCTGCGTTGACCGGGACGGCTCAATCGCTCGCAACCCTGCGCGCGGCCGGCTGCGCCGCACGTGGCAGCCTCGACAGCCATCCGGACGCTGCAGTCAGGCCGGCGTCGAAAGGATGCCGGTCGTGCGGATAGAGGGCGCGGATGCGCTGCACGTAGGCGAGCGTCTCGGCGTACGGTGGCACGCCGCGGTGGCGATCGACCGCGCCTTCGCCCGCGTTGTAGCCGGCCAGCGCGAGCGCCACGTCGCCGCGGAAGTACGACAGCAGCCAGCGCAGGTAGCTCATGCCGCCGCGCAGGTTCTCCGCGGGATCGAGCACGTTGCGCACTGCGAAGCGTTCGGCAGTCTCGGGAAGCAGCTGCATCAGGCCCTGCGCGTTCTTCGGTGAACGCGCGGCAGGATCGAAATTCGACTCGACATGGATCACCGCGAGGACCAGCCGCGGATCGAGCCGGAATTCGCGCGCCATGACGGTCACGATGCGCTCGAGCTGGCGACGATTGCCGCCCGGTGTCGCCGGCTGCGAGCGCGCAGGCCGCAGCCGGACGGGTTGCGCCCGGTCGGTCGGCGTCGGCGCGAGGTCGGAAGCGAGATCGGCCGGCAGCGGTTCGGCATCGAGCTGCGCCAGCGGCTGGTAGGGCGTGCGCAGGCATTCCGGCAGCTTGTCGTGGCCTGCGACCACGCCGGCGGCGCGCCGGAACAGGGTCTCGGCGATCGCATCGTCGCGCGGCCGCCCACGGCCCTGCGCATGCATCCAGCCCATGCGCAGCAGTGCGTCCGGATCACCCAGGCGCGCGGCCTCGCAATAGAGCACGTAGGCTTTCGCGTAGCTGCGCGCTGCGCCCGCGGCCTCCTCGTGGTGGGTCGCGAGGTCGACCAGCTCGCGGGCGCGTTGCGCCGAGGCCGTCTCCGTCCCGGCGGGCACCTGCGCGAACGCAGGCATCGGGCCGGCGAGCGCGAGCGACGCTGCCGATGCGGCGAAGGTGGCCGGAAGACGCCTGGATTCTTCCTCAGCGACACGAGAATAGCCCAGGAACGGACGCCCTGCAGTGTCCGCGGCCGCGCGCCGCGCGGACGCTTTCGCTGAACGCAGCGTCAGTCCGGCCGGTAATCGTGCACGATGACGCGGCGCGCCGGTCCGGCATGGACCACGCAGGCCTTGTGCGCGGCATCGATCGGCAGGTCGACGAACGACCAGCGGCGTTCGCGTGCAGGGGGATTGCGGTCGAAAGCGAGCATCGGCCTGCCATCGGCCCCGGCGGTGATGCCGATGTCGGGCAGCGAGCGGCTCAGGCCCTCGCCGAGCGCCTTCACGTAGGCTTCCTTGCGCACCCAGACGGTGGCGAGCGCGGCGGCCCGCTGCGGAGGTGCAGCAGCCAGCACGAACGCCCGTTCCGCGTCCGACAGCACCCAGGCGAAATCGTCCAGCTCGGCGAACTCCGGACGGATCTCTTCCACGTCGATGCCCACCTCGATGTCGGCAACGGCATGCAGCACCCATTGGCCGGAGTGGCTGGAGTTGAAGTACGGACCCGGGCCGCCGTCCGGAGGCAATCGCGGTTTCCCGTGCCGGCCTTCCTCGAAGACCAGCGCGGCCGGGTCGATGCCCAGACGCCCGGCGAGCAGCTCCCTGCGCGTGCTGCGCCCGATCACGAAGCGTTCCCGATCTGCGTCGCGACGAAAGCGCGCGGCACGCGAGCGTTCGATATAGGTGAGCTGGCCGCGATGTACTGGCAACCGGCGGATTTCCGCCGCGACGTCGACCCGCCAGATTTCAGGCATCCGCTTCGACGCATTCACGGCTCGTTGCCTGCTGGTTGCGCGAACCGCCGTCCTGACCGTCGTCCCGGGCGATCGCGTCACAGAGGATCCGGGCGAGGTCGGCCGCGTGTGGCGCGAACAGCATCCGGTTGTGGGCACATTGCATGCTGCGCAGGTCGACACCGGCAGTGAGCGCACCCCATCCGTAGGTCGGATCGTCGTCGATCTCGCCGACGCTCTTCGGTGTGGCCTCGGCGCGAATCAGCATCACCCTGCCGGCATAAGGCCCTGGGTGGTAAGTACACCAGGCGGCGAGCACTGCACGCGCCGAGCGTTCCAGCATGCGCGTGAAAGCCGTTTCCTCAACCTCGCCATCCTCGAACAGTGATTTCTCCGTCTCTCTCAGGTTTCTGATCATCCAACGTGCGCGTCCCGCAAGATATGCGAGCATCTGCGCTGGCTTCATCGTGGCGGCCTTACGTAGATGCAGCAGGATACGTATAGGGGCTGACCGCCTCCTCGGATAGCCGGGAACGGCGCAGTCGAGCAGTGCGACCAGCGCAACGTCCTCGCCGCGTTGTCGCAACTGCTGGGCGATTTCGTAGACAATCCTTCCGCCCAACGAGTATCCGGCAAGCCGATAGGGGCCGGAAGGTTGGACACGGCGCATGTCCTCGATCATCGTCGCCGCGACCTCCTCGATCGTCAGCGCGGCCTCGCCGGCTTCGAACGCACCGGTGTCCAGCACGTGGAAGGACTGTGCCGGGTGCAATTCCCTCGCGAGTTCGTTGAGCACGATCAGTTGCCCGCCCCAGCCCGAGACGAAGAACAGCGGCCGCTTGCCGTCTCCCTCGCGGATCGTGACCACGCAGCTGCGCGGGCCGGACGCGCATTCGCGCAGCAGGGCGGCGAAGCGGCGGATCGTGGGCGCCTGGAAGAACGACGCAGTGCGCAGCCGCTTGCCCATGCGGCGCTCGACCTCGGCGAGCAGCCGCACGCCGAGCATCGAATGGCCGCCCAGGTCGAAGAAGTCGGCATCCAGCGGGATGTCGGGAATGCCCAGCACCGATTCCCAGATCGTGCGCAACTGGCGTTCGATCTGGTTGCCCTCTTCGGCGGGTACGCCGCCCGGGTGTCCGGCAGCCGAAGGCGCCGGCAGCGCGGCACGGTCCAGCTTGCCGTTCGGGGTCATCGGCAGCGCGTCGATGGCAACGAAGGCCGCGGGCATCATGAACGACGGCAGGCGTTCGGCCAGCGCGGCGCGCAGTTCGACGGTGCCGGGCGGCACGACATCCGCGTCCCAGACGATGTACGCGGTCAGGCGGCGATCGCCGGGCGCGTCCTCGCGCACGATCACTTCCTGCTGACGCACGCCGGGCAGCGCCGCGATCGCCGCGCGGACTTCGCCCAGCTCGATGCGGAAGCCGCGGATCTTGACCTGGTCGTCGCCGCGTCCGCAGAAGACGATCGCGCCGTCGGCGCGACGGCGCACCCGGTCACCGGTACGGTACAGGCGCTCGCCGGGCATGAAGGGATCGTCGACGAAGCGCTCATCGGTGAGCTCGGGGCGGTTCAGATAGCCGCGCGCCAGCCCCGGCCCGGCGATCCACAGCTCGCCGATCACGCCGATCGGCACCGGCTGCATCGATGCATCGAGAACGTGGCAGCGCGTGTTGGCGATCGGATGGCCGATCGGAACGGCTTGCGCGGCATCGTCGCGCAGCGTGCGTGGAATCTCGAACCACGTCGCGAAGGTCGTCGTCTCGGTCGGACCGTAGACGTTGAGCAGTCGCACGGGCGGGCCGTCGCGCAGCACCCGGGCGATGGCCGGCGGCGACGCGGCCTCGCCGCCCACCAGCAGGTTGCGCAACGCCTGGAACGTGTCCGGCGCGTTGGCCGCATGCTCGTTGAACAGCGCGGTGGTGACGAACATCGTGTCGATGCGGTCCTCGGCGATCCGGCGCCGCAGGTCGGGCGCCGACAGCAGGATGTCGGTCGGCACGATCGCGACGCGCGCCCCGTTCAACAGCGCGCCCCAGATCTCGAAGGTCGCAGCGTCGAACGACGGGTTCGACGCATGGGCGATGCAGTCTCCCGGCCCGATGCGCACGTAGTCGGTGTTGCAGACCAGCCGTGCGACGCCCCGATGGGGGACCATGACGCCCTTGGGACGTCCGGTGGAGCCGGAGGTGT
>JAHDYE010000018.1:0-20071 GCA_023383035.1 Burkholderiaceae bacterium
CGGCGCCGACCTGCGCGTGGTGCAGCTGCTGCTCGGCCATGCCGACATCTCGACCACCCAGATCTACACGCACGTCGCGCGCGAGCGGTTGAAGGCGCTGCACGCGCGCCATCATCCGCGCGGATAGCCGCGCGGTGCGCAGCGTGCCGCCGCGCACCGCGCACCGAGCACCGGCGCGCTACAGCGCGCGCACCGACGCCGCGTCGAAAGCGCCGCGCCGGTAGTCGGCGAAGGCCTGCCGGATCTCCTCGGCCGTGTTCATCACGAACGGTCCGTACTGCGCGATCGGCTCGCCGAGCGGGCGGCCGGCCACGATCAGTGCGCGCGCGTCCTCGTGCGCTTCCAGCGTCACGCCGGTGCCGTCGTCGTTGGCGAGAATCGCCATGTGGCGGTCCGGCACGACGGTGCCCGCGATGCTCACGCTGCCCCGATAGGTGTAGGCGAACGCGTTGTGCCCGGTGGGCAGCGGCTGCGTGAAGCGGGTACCGGCCGGCAGGTGCACGTCGAGATACAGCGGCTCGGTGTCGGGCCGTTCGACCGCGCCGGTCACGCCGTGGCTGCGCCCTGCGATCACGCGCACGTGCACGCCACCGCCGGCATCGAACCCGGGAATCGCCGACGACGGCAGATCGCGGTAGCTCGGCGCGACCATCTTGCTCGCCGCCGGCAGGTTCAGCCACAGCTGGAAGCCCTCCATCAGGCCTGCTTCCTGCTCGGGCAGCTCGGAATGGATCAGCCCGCTGCCGGCGGTCATCCACTGCGCGCCGCCGGATTCGAGCAGTCCCTCGTTGCCGGCGCTGTCGCGATGACGCATGCGGCCCGCGATCATGTAGGTCACGGTCTCGAAACCGCGGTGCGGATGATCGGGGAAGCCGCCGATGTAGTCGTCGGCGTGCTCGTTGCGGAATGCATCGAGCATCAGGAACGGGTCGAGCCGGCGCTGCAGGTCCTGCGTGAGCACGCGGGTCAGGCGCACACCGGCGCCGTCGGACGTCGCCATGCCCTTCACCAGTCGCTCGACGGTGCGCGAGCGCACGTCGGCATGCGGAACAACGGTGTCTTTCATGATGATGAACTCCTGTACGTTCGTATCGGGCCGGAGCCCGCCGGGCTGCGCGTGCGGGGGCGCCGCGCCGCGCCGGCCGCGGGTCACGTCGCCAGTGCTTCGATCTGCGCCTGCGCCTGCTCGAACGCCCTTGCCGCCGATTCCTGCCCCATCGCCAACCCCTCGGCGTAGACGAACTCGATGTCGTTCATGCCGAGAAACCCCAGCACCGATTTCAGGTACGGTACCTGCGAATCGGCCGGCGTGTCGCGGTACAGGCCGCCGCGTGCCAGCGCGACGTACACCTTCTTGCCGGTGACCAGGCCCTGCGGACCGTCGGCCGTATAGCGAAAGGTTACGCCGGCACGCGCGATGGCATCGATCCACGCCTTCAACTGCACCGGCACGCCGAAGTTGTACATCGGCACGCCGAGCACGATCGCGTCGGCCGATTGCAGCTGGGCGATCAGCGCGTCGTCGAGGGCCACGCGCGCCGCCTGCCCGGGGCTGCGCTGCACGGCCGGCGTGAACAGCGCATGCAGCGCCGCTTCGTCGAGCACCGGGTGGGGGTCGCGCGCGAAGTCGCGCACTTCGACCACCGCCGCGGGATGCCGCGTCTTCAGCCGGGCGGTAATCGCGTCGGCGAGCCGGGTCGAGTTGGCGCCTTCGGCGCGGGCACTGGCGTTGATCTGCAGGATCTTCATGAGGGATCTCCATCGGTGAACGGCGCCGGCCCGACGAGCCGGAACCCGATGCGCCCACTATATTGTGATCAACACAGCAACTGAAGCCGCAAAAACTGTTATCACTGATCCATTTATGGAACAATCATCAGTTCATGGACTTCGATGCCGACGATCTGGTGCTGTTCGCCCGCATCATCGAGGCGGGCAGCTTCGCGCGCGCGGCGCAACGCTGCGGCCTGCCCCGGGCCACCGTGTCGCGGCGCATCGGCGCGCTCGAAGCCCGGCTCGGCGAGCGCCTGCTGGTGCGCACGACCCGGCGGCTGGCGTTGACCGATTTCGGCGAACGCATCCTCGAGCACGCCCGGCGCCTGCTCGAGGAGACGGAGGCGGCCGCTGCGCTGGCCCAGCACCGGCAGGCCACGCCGCAGGGCAGGCTGCGCGTATCGCTGCCGCCGGGTTTTCTCGACGAACTCGACCTCGTGCCGTTCCTGCTGCGCTTCGCCGAACGGCACCCCGATGTGCGGCTCGAGCTGGACATCTCGCCGCGCCGCGTCGACGTGGTCGCCGAGCGCTTCGACCTCGCGATCCGCGTCGCGGCGCAGCTGCCGGACGACGCGACGCTGGTCGCACGCCGCATGATCGAGCTCGAGCACGGCCTGTACGCCAGCCCCGCCTATCTCGCTCGTGCGGGTATTCCGACGCGTCCGGCGCAACTGCTCGACCATGTCGGGTTGCGGTTGATCGCGAGCAACGGGGAAGCCCAGCCGTGGCGGCTGGCGCGCGGTGGCGAGCGATGGGAAGGGCTGCCCGACGGACCGCTGGCGGCCAACTCGGTGAGCCTGCAGTGCGCGCTGGCGCTGCACGGACTGGGCATCGCTGCACTGTCGGAGCGCTTCGTCGCACCGATGGTCGCGCAGGGGCTGCTGGAGCGCGTGCTGCCCGACTGGCGTCTGCCGACGATGACGGTGTGGTGCGTGACGGCGGGCCGGCGCCTGCTTCCGGCGCGCAGCCGGGTGTTCATCGACATGCTTCAGGCGGCGCTGGGGCAGTCGCGGCCGCAGCGGGAATGAGGTGCAATCGCCGCGTGTGGCACCGTATCGCCCATCGCTACGGATCTGATTCCATGACAACGAATATTCCTTCGTTACCGAAGGTCGCGATCGTGTTGGCGCTCACGCTCGGGTTCGCTGCCGGTTGCAGCAACGAACCGGCCGGCGCGAACGCCGCGGCGGGCGCGGCGCCGCCGCCGGCCCCGGTCGGCGTGGTGACCGTCGCGCAGGCGCCCACCACGGTGAGCAGCGAGCTGCCGGGCCGGCTGGACGCGACCCGCATCGCCGAGGTGCGCGCCCGCGTGGCCGGCGTGGTGCTCGAGCGCGCGTTTCGCGAAGGCAGCGACGTGCGGGCCGGGCAGCTGCTGTTCCGCATCGACCCGGCCCCGCTGCGCGCGGCGCTGGCCGCGGCCGAGGCGAACCTGCAGCGCGCCGAGGCGCAGCTCGGCATCGCGCGCGTGCAGGTCGATCGCTACGGGCCGCTGGTCGAGGCCAACGCGGTCAGCCGGCAGGAGTACGACAACGCGGTCGCGGCGCTGAAGCTGGCGCAGGCCGACGTGGCGGCGCAGCGCGCCGCGCGCGAGCGCGCCCGCCTCGATCTCGGCTACGCGACGGTCACTGCGCCGATCTCCGGGCGCATCGGGCGTGCGCTGGTCACCGAGGGCGCGCTGGTGGGACAGGGCGAACCGACGCCGATGGCGACGATCCAGCAGCTCGATCCGATCTACGCCGACTTCACGCAGCCGGTCGCCGAGCTGGAGCGGCTGCGCAGGGCGTTCGAGAGCGGCGAACTGGCGCGCGCCGACCGCGACACCGCGCGCGTCGCGCTGGTGCTGGACGACGGCACCGAGTACCCGCTGGCCGGCCGCCTGCTGTTCTCCGACGTCACCGTCGATCGCAGTTCCGGACAGGTCACGCTGCGCGCGCAGTTTCCCAACCCGCAACGTCGCCTGCTGCCCGGCATGTACGTGCGGGTGCGGCTGGAACAGGGCGTGGACGAACGCGCGATCCGCATTCCGCAGCAGGCGGTACAGCGCTCGGCCGACGGCAGCAGCACGGTATGGGTGGTGGGCGCCGACAACAAGCCCGAGCAGCGCCCCGTGAAGACCGGCGCCGCGGTGGGCGACGAGTGGATCGTGCGCGACGGGCTGAAGGTGGGCGACACGGTGATCGTCGAAGGTTTCCAGAAGCTGCAGCCGGGCGCGCCGGTGCAGCCGGTGCCGTGGGCGCGCGCGGCGCCGGGCGGGGGCAACGACACTGCGCCGGCCGCGTCGAGGTCTTGAAGATGAGACGCTCGCCTTCGGCCTGCGTGCATCCTGACGAAATTGGCGCGTTCGCGGCAGGCGGCAGCCAGGCAGCGCGAGACGCGCGAAGCGCGATGGAGAACTGAAGATGCCGCGCTTCTTCATCGAGCGCCCGGTGTTCGCGTGGGTGGTGGCGCTGTTCATCATCCTCGCGGGCGTGCTGGCCATCCCGAACCTGCCGGTCTCGCAATACCCGAGCGTCGCGCCGCCCAGCATCACGATCGCGGCCACCTATCCGGGCGCTTCGGCGCAGGCGGTGGACCAGGCGGTCACCAGCCTGATCGAGCAGGAGCTGAACGGCGCCAGGGGTCTGCTCTATTACGAGTCGCAGAGCAACTCGTACGGTCGCGGCGAGATCACCGCCACGTTCGAGCCCGGCACCGATCCCGACCTGGCGATGGTCGACGTGCAGAACCGCATCAAGAAGGCCGAGGCGCGCCTGCCGCAGGCGGTGATGCAGACCGGACTGCAGGTCGAGCAGGCGAGCGCCAACTTCCTGATGGTGGTGACGCTGTCCTCGCAGGACGGGCGCTTCGACCAGCTGGCGCTGGCCGACTACATCACGCGCAACGTCATCAACGAGATCCGCCGCGTACCGGGCGTGGGGCGGGCCGAACTGTACGCGGCGCAACGCGCGATGCGCATCTGGATCGACCCGGCGCGCCTGGTCGGCTACGGCCTGGCCGCGGCGGACGTGACGCAGGCGATCGCGGCGCAGAACGCGCAGGTGCCGGCCGGCATCGTCGGCGACCGTCCGGCCACCAGCACGCAGCAGGTCGCGGCGTCGGTGATCGTCAAGGGGCTGCTCGCCTCGCCCGAGGAGTTCGGCAACGTGGTGCTGCGCGCCAATCCCGACGGCTCGAGCGTGCGGCTGCGCGACGTGGCGCGCATCGAAGTGGGCGGCGAGAACTACCAGTTCGGCGCGCGCCTGAACGGCAAGGAGACCGCGGCGCTCGCCGTGCAGCTCGCGCCCGGCGCCAATGCGCTGGCCACCGCCACCGGCGTGCGCGCCCGGCTCGACGAGCTGTCGCGCTATTTCCCGGCCGGCATCGCCTACGACACGCCCTACGACAGCGCGCCGTTCGTGAAGCTGTCGATCCAGCAGGTGGTGATCACGCTGGCCGAGGCGATGGCGCTGGTGTTCTTGGTGATGCTGCTGTTCCTGCAGAACCTGCGCTACACGCTGATCCCGACCATCGTGGTGCCGATCGCGCTGCTGGGCACTTTCGCGGTGATGCTGCTGGCGGGCTTCTCGATCAACGTGCTGACGATGTTCGGCATGGTGCTGGCGATCGGCATCCTGGTCGACGACGCGATCGTGGTGATCGAGAACGTCGAGCGCATCATGTCCACCGAGGGTCTGTCGCCGAAGGAAGCCACGCGCAAGGCGATGTCGCAGATCAGCGGCGCGATCGTCGGCATCACGCTGGTGCTGTCGGCGGTGTTCCTGCCGCTCGGCTTCATGCCGGGTTCGGTCGGCATCATCTACCGGCAGTTCTCGCTGTCGATGGCCACCTCGATCCTGTTCTCGGGGTTCCTGGCGCTGTCGCTCACGCCGGCGCTGTGCGCCACGCTGCTCAAGCCGGTGCCGCCGGGGCACCACGACAGGCGCGGCCTGTTCGGCTGGTTCAACCGGGGCTTTCGCGCCACCAGCGAAGGCTACGAGACGACGGTCGGGAAGATGCTGCCGCGCGCCGGACGCTTCATGCTGATCTACGCGGCGCTGCTCGGCGTGCTCGGAGTGCTGTACATGCGCCTGCCGTCGTCGTTCCTGCCGGTGGAGGACCAGGGTTACGTGATCACCGACATCCAGCTGCCGGCCGGGGCCACGATGAACCGCACGCTGGCCGCGGTCGAGCAGCTGGAGCAGTACTACCTGTCGCAGCCGGCGGTGTCGAAGATCGTGGCGATCACCGGCTTCAGCTTCTCCGGCATGGGCCAGAACGCGGGGCTTGCGTTCACCGTGTTCAGGGACTGGTCCGAGCGCGGGCCGGCCGAGTCGGCGCAGGCCATGGCCGACCAGGCCAACGGCGCGCTGTACATGGGCGTGAAGGACGCGCAGATCTTCTCGCTGGTGCCGCCGGCGATTCCCGAGCTGGGCACCGCCACCGGCTTCTCGCTGCGGCTGCAGGACCGCGCCGGGCTCGGCCACGACGCGCTGCTGGCCGCGCGCAACCAGCTGCTCGCCGCGGCCGCGCGAAACCCGGTCATCGCCTATGCGCGCGTCGAGGGCCTGGAAGACGCGCCGCAGCTGCAGCTGGACATCGACCGCGACAAGGCGAGCGCGCTCGGCGTGTCGTTCGCCGGCATCGCGCAGGCGGTGTCGACCTCGCTCGGCTCGTCGATCGTCAACGACTTCGCCAACCTGGGCCGCATGCAGCGCGTGATCGTCCAGGCCGACGTCGCCAGCCGCATGAAGCCGGACGACCTGCTGCGGCTCAACGTCGCCGGCGCGAGCGGGCTGGTGCCGCTGTCGGCCTTCGCGACCACGTCGTGGACCAGCGGGCCGGTGCAGCTGGTGCGCTACAACGGCTACCCGTCGTATCGCATCTCGGGCGACGCGATTCCCGGCTTCAGCACCGGCCAGGCGATGGTCGAGATGCAGCGGCTGGTGGGCGAGCTGCCCGCCGGCATCGGCTACGAATGGACCGGGCAGTCGCTGCAGGAGCTGCAGTCCGGCGCGCAGGCGCCGCTGCTGGCGGTGCTGTCGCTGCTGGTGGTGTTCCTGGTGCTGGCGGCGCTGTACGAGAGCTGGTCGATCCCGCTGTCGGTGATCCTGCTGGTGCCGCTGGGCATCGTCGGCGCGGTGCTCGCGGTGACGCTGCGCGGGTTGCCCAACGACGTGTTCTTCAAGGTGGGCATGATCACCATCATGGGCCTGTCGGCGAAGAACGCGATCCTGATCGTCGAGTTCGCGAAGGACCTGCACGCGCAGGGCAGGGGCGTCGTCGAGGCGACCATCGAGGCGGCGCGGCTGCGGTTCCGGCCGATCGTGATGACCTCGCTCGCGTTCATCCTCGGCGTGCTGCCGCTGGCCGCCGCCACCGGCGCCAGCTCGGCCAGCCAGCGCGCGATCGGCACCGGCGTGATCGGCGGCATGATCGCCGCGACGGTGCTCGGGGTGTTGTTCGTGCCGGTGTTCTTCGTGACCGTGCAGCGGCTGTTCCGGCGCCGGCAGGCCGCGCGTGCCGCGCCGTCCGCCACGGACGCGGACGGTCCGGGCGGGCCCGGAGTGCCGGGGGAGCAACGATGAGGGCCGCGCGCATCCGCTTCGCGTCGCGGACGCTGGCGATCGCCGCGGCGCTGCCGGCCGTGCTGGGGGGCTGCGGCACGCTGGCGCCGGTGCACGAACGTCCGGCCGCGCCGGTGGCTGCCGCCTGGGACACGACCGGCGTTCCGGCCGATGCGCAGCCGGCTCGCGCCGCGGCCGACATCGGATGGCGTGAGTTCTATCCGGACGCCGCGCTGCAACGGTTGATCGCGCTGGCGCTCGAGCACAACCGCGACCTGCGCGTCGCGGTGCTGAACATCGAGGCGGCGCGCGCGCAGTACGGCATCCAGCGCGCCGACCGGCTGCCCGCCATCGGCGCCAGCGCGAACGCCACGCGCCAGCGCCTTCCGGCCGATCTGTCGCTGCCGGGGCAGGGCCGCATCGGCGACCAGTACGAAGTCGCCGTGGGCGTCACCGCGTTCGAGCTCGACCTGTTCGGGCGGGTGCGCAACCTCGCCGAGGCGGCGCTGGCCGAGTACTTCGCCACCGGCGAGGCGCACCGTGCGGTACGGATCGGCCTGGTCGCCCAGGTGGCCGGCACGTGGTTGAGCGGGCGGGCCGCCGACGAGCAGTCGGCGCTGCTCGAACGCACCATCGCGGCGCGCGAAGACACGCTGCGCCTGATCCGGTTGCGCTTCGGCGGCGGCGCCGCCTCCGAGCTCGAGCTGCGCCAGGCCGAAGGCCTGCTCGAGAGCGCGCGCGCCGAGCTGGCCGAGGCGAAGCGCCTGCGGCTGCAGGCGCGCAATGCGCTCGAGCTGCTGGTCGGCCAGCCGCTGCCCGCCGATGCCGCGGCGCCGCGCCTGCTGTCGCAGACGCAACTGCCGGCCGATCCGCCGGTGGGCCTGCCGTCGGCGCTGCTCGAGCGCCGGCCCGACATCATGGCGGCCGAGGAGCGGCTGCGCGGCGCCAACGCGAACATCGGCGCCGCGCGGGCGGCGTTCTTCCCGCGCATCACGCTCACCGGCGCGTTCGGCACCGCCAGCAGCGAGCTCGACGGCCTGTTCGGCGGCGGTTCGGCCACATGGCGCTTCGCGCCGCAGCTGGTGCTGCCGCTGTTCGACGGCGGGCGCAACCGCGCCAACCTCGATCTCGCCGAAGCCCGGCGCGAGCTGGCCGTGGCACGCTACGAACAGGCGATCCAGCAGGCGTTCAGGGAAGTCGCCGACGCGCTGGCCGCGCGCGGCACGATCGACGAGCGGCTGCGCGCGCAGCAGGCGCAGGTCGATGCGGCCGCGCGTGCGCTCGAGCTGGCCGAGATGCGCTACCGCAGCGGCGTCGACAGCCAGCTGCAGTGGCTCGACGCGCAGCGCACGCTGCTCTCCGCGCAACAGGGGCTGCTGGCGGCGCGCCTGGCGGGCGCCAGCAACCTGATCGAGCTGTACAAGTCGCTCGGCGGCGGCTGGCTCGAGCACTCGGCTACGTCTGCGGCCTCCGCAGGCGGCGCATCACGGCCTTCTCCAGTTCGGCGACGCAGAACACCAGCAGTCCCGCGCCGATGACCTTCAGCCACTGCGCGCCCGACAGGTCGATCGAACCGAAGATCGCCTGCATCGCCGGCGTATGCGTGTACAGCACCTGCAGCACCGCACAGGCGCCGATCGCGGCCAGCGCGTGCCGGTTGCCGAGCAGCCCTTCGCGGTGGGTCACCGGCGCGAGCACGTAGCGGCTGTTGAGCAGGTAGAACATCTCCCCGGCCACTACCGCGTTGACCGCCATCGTGCGGGCCGTCTCCACGCCGGTGCCCAGCTGCGTCTCCCACAGGAACAGGCCGAGCGCACCGGTCATCATCAGCAGCGAGACCAGCACCACGCGCCAGGCGAAGAAGCCCGACAGCAGCTTCTCGTCCGGCGGGCGCGGCGCGCGCCGCATGATGTCGCGCTCGGCCGGCTCGAACGCGAGCGCCAGCCCGAGCGTGCTCGAAGTGACCATGTTGATCCACAGCACCTGGGCCGGCGTGAGCGGCAGCGGCAACGCGAACAGGATCGCGGCGATCACCACCAGCGCCTCGCCGCCGTTGGTGGGCAGCATGAACAGCACGAACTTCTTCAGGTTGTCGTAGACCGCGCGGCCCTCGCGCACCGCGGTGGCGATGGTCGCGAAGTTGTCGTCGGCCAGCACCATGTCGGCGGCCTCCTTGGCGGCCTCGGTGCCCTTCAGGCCCATGGCGACGCCGATGTCGGCGCGCTTGAGCGCCGGTGCGTCGTTCACGCCGTCGCCGGTCATGGCCACGATCTGGCCCTGGTCCTGCAGCGCCTGCACCAGCCGCAGCTTGTGCTCGGGGCTGGCGCGGGCGAACACGTCCGTCTCGAGCGCGACGCGGCGCAGCGCGGCATCGTCCATCAACGCGATCTCGGCGCCGGTCAGGGCCGGCTTGCCGACGCCGATCGACAGCGCGGCGCCGATCGCGCGCGCGGTCTCGACGTGATCGCCGGTGATCATCTTCACCCGGATGCCGGCGCGATCGCAGTCCCCGACCGCGCGGATCGCTTCCTCGCGCGGCGGATCGACGATGCCCACCAGCGCGAGCATCGTGTAGCCCTCGACCACGTCGTCGAAGCCGAGCGCGGGCCCCGCGGGCCCGGCCTGCCTGCAGGCCAGCGCGAGCAGGCGCAGGCCGCGCGCCGCGGTATCGGTGGCCATGCGCCGCCAGCCGTCCACGTCCAGCGGCTCCTCGCCCTGCATGCCGAACTGGCGCGCGCACACGTCCAGGATGCGCTCCGGCGCGCCCTTGACGAACAGCCAGCCGCGGCCGCCCGCATCGCGATGCTGCGTGGCCATGAAACGATGCTCGGACTCGAACGGAATCGAATCCAGCCGCGGCCAGTCGGCCTCTTCGCCGTCCTGCGTGATGCCGGCCTTGCGCCCGAGCACGAGCAGCGCCCCTTCGGTCGGATCGCCCACCACGCTCCAGCTGCCGTTCTCCTCGCGCAGCCGGGCGTCGTTGCACAGTACGCCGGCGCGGATCGCCTGTTCGAGCGCCGGATGGTTGGCGGCGTCCACCGGGTGGCCGTCGAGGCTGATCGCCCCGACCGGCAGGTAGCCCACGCCCCCGACGTCGAACACCTGGCCGGCGCAGACCACGCGCTGCACCGTCATCTCGTTGCGCGTCAGCGTGCCGGTCTTGTCCGAGCAGATCACGGTCACCGAACCGAGCGCCTCGACCGCCGGCAGTCTGCGCACGATCGCCCGGTTGCGCGCCATGCGCTGCACGCCGAGCGCCAGCGTGATGGTCATGATCGCCGGCAGGCCCTCGGGAATCGCCGAAGCCGCCAGCGCCACCACCATCATGAACATCTCGGCCGGCGGCTGGCCGCGCCACAGCACGCCGACGACGAAGGTGAGCGCGGCCAGCAGCAGGATGGCGCCGGCCAGCCAGCGCCCGAAGACGTCGATCTGCCGCAGCAGCGGCGTGTTCAGCGCGCGGATGCCGGCCAGCATCGCGTTGATCCGGCCCAGCTCCGAGCGCGCGCCGGTGGCGGTGACGATGCCGGTGGCCTGGCCGTGGACGACCACGGTGCCGGACCACGCCATGCTGGAGCGGTCGCCCAGCGGCGCGTCGGGCGCCACCGGTGCCACGCCCTTCTCGACCGGCAGCGACTCGCCGGTCAGCGCCGCTTCGTCCACGCGCAGCTCCTTCACCGCGATCAGGCGCAGGTCGGCAGGCACCCGGTCGCCGGAGGCCAGCAGGACCAGGTCGCCCGGCACCAGATCGGCCGCGTCGATCTCGTGCCGGTAGCCGTCGCGCACGACGGTGGCATGCGGCGACAGCATGTCGCGGATCGCGTCCAGCGCAGCCTCTGCCTTGCCCTCCTGGATGAAGCCGATCACCGCGTTGACCACCACTGCGGCCAGCAGCACGCCGGTATCGATCCAGTGGCCGAGCGTGGCGGTGACCACGGCGGCGGCGAGCATCACGTACAGCAGCACGTTGTGGAACTGGCCGAAGAAGCGCGCCAGCGGATGGCGCCGGCGCGCCGCTTCGAGGCGATTGGGGCCGTGCTCGGCGAGGCGACGCACGACTTCGTCCTGGGCAAGGCCGCCCGGCCCGCTGGCCAGCTGCTCGCGGATCGCGTCGATCGGGTGGGCGTGCCAGTCGCGGCGCGCCGCGGGCGAGGTTGCCGATGACGTTGCGGAAGAGGTCGCGGAGGGCGGTCTTCGGTTCATCGGCGCGATCCTAACCGGCATCGCATCGCTCGCGTCGCGAACCCGAGCGGCCCGGGCGGCCGCGACGGCAGGTCGCCCCGTACAATGCCCGGCTGATGCACCCGCTACTGATTCCGCTCGTCCTGCCCTTCGTCGGCAGCGTGCTTGCCGCGCTGCTGCCCTCGAACGCGCGCAATCGCGAGGCCTGGCTGGCCGGCGCGGTGGCGCTGGGCGGCGCCGTCGCAATGGCGATGCAGTACCCGGCCATCGCCGCCGGCGAAGTGCTGCGCTACGAGGCGCAGTGGCTGCCCAGCCTGGGACTGGACTTCGTGGTGCGCGTGGACGGCTTCGCCTGGATGTTCGCGATGCTGGTGCTGCTGATCGGCCTGCTGGTGGTGGTCTACGCCCGCTACTACATGTCGCCGTCGGATCCGGTGCCGCGCTTCTTCGCGTTCTTCCTCGCGTTCATGGGGTCGATGCTCGGCATCGTGCTGTCGGGCAACCTGGTGCAGCTCGCGCTGTTCTGGGAGTTGACCAGCCTGGTGTCGTTCCTGCTGATCGGCTACTGGCACCACCGCCCGGAAGCGCGCCGCGGCGCGCGCATGGCGCTCGCCATCACGGTGGCGGGCGGGCTGTGCCTGTTCGCCGGGATCCTCATGCTCGGCCGCGTCGTGGGCAGCTACGACCTCGACCGGGTGCTCGCGTCGGGCCCGCTGGTGCGCGAGCACGACTGGTACCGGCCGATCCTGGCGCTGGTCGCGCTGGGCGCGCTCACCAAGAGCGCGCAGTTCCCGTTCCACTTCTGGCTGCCGCGCGCGATGGCCGCGCCCACGCCGGTGTCGGCGTACCTGCACTCGGCCACGATGGTGAAGGCCGGCGTATTCCTGCTCGCGCGCCTGTGGCCGGTGCTGGCCGGCACGCCCGAATGGTCGTGGATCATCGGCGGCGCCGGCCTGTGCACGCTGGTGCTGGGCGCGTTCGTGGCGATCTTCCAGCACGACCTGAAGGGCCTGCTGGCCTACTCCACGCTGAGCCACCTGGGCCTGATCACGTTGCTGCTCGGCATCGGCACGCCGCTGGCTGCAGTGGCGGCGATCTTCCACATCATGAACCACGCCACCTTCAAGGCGTCGCTGTTCATGGCGGCCGGCATCGTCGATCACGAGACCGGCACGCGCGACATGCGCCGCCTGAGCGGCCTGTGCGGGCCGATGCCGATCACCGCGACGCTGGCCACCGTCGCGGCCGCCGCGATGGCGGGCGTGCCGCTGCTCAACGGCTTCCTGTCCAAGGAGATGTTCTTCTACGAGGCGGCCCAGGCGGGGTCGGCGCGCGACTACCGCCTCGCGGTGGCGGCAACGATCGCCGGCGTGTTCAGCGTGGCCTACTCGCTGCGCTTCATCCACGAAGTGTTCTTCGGCCCGCCGCCGAAGGACCTGCCCAGAACGCCGCACGAGCCGCCGCACTGGATGCGCTTTCCGATCGAGCTGCTGGTGTTCGTCTGTCTGGTGGTGGGCATCGCGCCGGCGCTCACGGTCGGCCCGTTCCTCGACTTCGCCGCCGCGTCGGTGCTCGGTGGCGACATGCCGCAGTACAGCCTGGCCGTCTGGCACGGGCTGAACCTGCCGCTGCTGATGAGCGCCATCGCGCTGATCGGCGGCACCGTGCTGTACCTGCTGCTGCAGCGTCACCTGCGGCTGGCCGGCATCGAGCGGGTGCCGTTCGTGCACCGCTTCGACGGCCAGCGGTTGTTCGAGCGCTTCCTCGACGGCGTGGGCGTATGGGCCGCCCGGCTGGAGCGGCTGCTCGGCACGATCCGGTTGCAGCCGCAACTGGAGATCGTGATCCTGCTGGCGATCGTCGCCGCGGCGATCCCGCTGGCGGCTCATGGCCTGCAATGGGGCGACGTCCGCACACCGGTCGAACCGGTCTTCGCGTTGCTGTGGTCGATCGGCATCGCCTGCGCGATCGGCGCCGCCTGGCAGGCCAAGTACCACCGGCTGGTGGCGCTCGCGCTGATGGGCGGCGCAGGACTGGTCACCTGCCTGTCGTTCGTCTGGCTGTCGGCGCCCGACCTGGCGCTGACCCAGCTGATGGTCGAGACCATCACGATGGTGCTGATCCTGCTCGGGCTGCGCTGGCTGCCGCTGCGCGTGGAGCCGCGCGAGCTGGGTCTGCGTACCACGCTGCGCGCGCGCATCCGGCGGGCGCGCGACCTGGGCGTGGCCATCGCGGCCGGCGGCGGCACCGCGGCGCTCGCCTATGCGTTGCTGACGCGGCCGTTCCCGCAGAGCATGGCGCCGTACTTCCTGTCGCGCTCGCTCGACGAAGGCGGCGGCGGCAACGTGGTCAACGTGCTGCTGGTCGATTTCCGCGGCTTCGACACGCTCGGCGAGATCACCGTGCTGGGCATCGTCGCGCTCACCGTGTACGCGCTGCTGCGCCGTTTCCGGCCTGCGCCCGAGAGCATCTCGATTCCGGCGCAGCAGATCGGCCAGCCCCTGCCGGCCGGCGATGCAGCGCGGCCGGGCGCCGAAGCCGAGAGCGGCTACCTGATGGTGCCGGCGGTGTTCGTGCGGCTGCTGTTCCCGATCATGACGGTGGTGTCGATCTTCGTGTTCGTGCGCGGTCACAACGAGCCGGGCGGCGGTTTCGTGGCCGGCCTGATCATGGCGGTCGCGATCATCCTGCAGTACATGGTCGGCGGCGCGGTCTGGGTCGAGGAGAACCTCAGGCTGTACCCGCGCCGCCTCATTTCGCTGGGATTGCTGGTGGCCACGGCCACCGGCCTGGGCGCCTGGCTGTTCGGCTACCCGTTCCTCACCAGCCATTCGCCGCATCCGCGCCTTCCGCTGCTCGGCGAGGTGCCGTTGCCCAGCGCCTTCCTGTTCGACCTCGGCGTGTACCTGCTGGTGGTCGGCACCACCGCGGTGATCCTGCTTTCGCTGGCGCACCAGTCGGTGCGCAGCCACCGCGCGGCCCAGGCGGCCAGCGGGGCGGAAGCGCCCGACGAAACGGGCGACGCGGCGCTCACGCACTCGTTCGCGGCGGCGATCGACACGGAGCGGCGCCCATGGAGCTGATCGTCGCGATCGCGATCGGCGTGCTGGTCGGGGCCGGCGTCTGGCTGGTGCTGCGCCCGCGCACCTTCCAGGTGATCGTCGGGCTGTCGCTGATCTCGTACGGCGTGAACCTGTTCATCTTCGGCATGGGCAGGCTGAAGATCGACCGGCCACCGATCGTCACCTCGAGCGCCGTCGATCCGTCGCAGTTCACCGATCCGGTGCCCCAGGCGCTGGTGCTGACCGCGATCGTCATCGGCTTCGCGATGACCGCGCTGTTCCTGGTGGTGCTGCTCGCGGCTCGCGGCTTCAGCGGCACCGACCACGTCGACGGCAAGGAATCGCCGGAATGATGCGCTGGTCCGACCACCTGATCATCGTGCCGGTGGTGCTGCCGCTGATCGCCGGCGCGCTGTTGATGTTCGTGGACGAGCAGCGGCGCCGGCTGAAATTCGGCATCAGCCTGGCGGCCGCGCTCGGACTGCTCGCCGTCGCGGTCGTGCTGATGGGCCTGGCGCACGGCCGCTACGAAGGCTGGACCGGCTCGGTCGGCGTCTATCTGGCGGCCAACTGGCCGGTGCCGTTCGGCATCGCGCTGGCGGTCGACCGGCTGTCGGCGCTGATGCTGCTGCTCGCCGCGATCCTCGGGCTCGGCGCGCTGGTGTTCGCGCAGGCGCGCTGGGCGCGCGCCGGCGTCAACTTCCATGCGTTGCTGCAGTTCCTGCTGATGGGTCTGAACGGCGCCTTCCTCACTGCCGACCTGTTCAACCTGTTCGTGTTCTTCGAGGTGATGCTGGCGGCGTCCTACGGCCTGGCGCTGCACGGGTCGGGGCCGCGACGCGTGGCGGCGTCGCTGCACTACGTCGCGGTCAACCTGGTGGCGTCGTCGCTGTTCCTGATCGGCGTCTCGCTGATCTACGGCGTCACCGGCACGCTCAACATGGCCGACCTTGCCCGGCTGGTGCCGGAGCTGGTGCGCGACGATCGCATGCTGCTGGAGGCCGCCGCGGCAGTGCTGGCGACCGCGTTCCTGATCAAGGCGGCGATGTGGCCGCTGGCCTTCTGGTTGCCGGCCGCGTATTCGGCCGCCACGCCGCCGGCGGCGGCGGTGTTCGCGCTCACCACCAAGGTCGGCGTCTACGCGATCATGCGGCTGTGGCTGCTGGTGTTCGCCGGCGGCGCGGGCGGCTCGACCGGCTTCGGCCGCGACTGGCTGCTGTACGGCGGGATGGCCACGATCGTGTTCTCGGCGATCGGGATGCTGGCTGCGCAGGACCTGCGCCGGCTGGCCAGCTACAGCGTGATCATGTCCTCGGGCACGCTGCTGGCCGCGATCGCCTTCGACGACCCGGGCGTGCTTGCCGGCGCGCTGTTCTACCTGGTCAGCGCCACGCTCGCCGTCAGCGCGCTGTTCCTGCTGATCGAGCTGGTCGAGCGCAGCCGCAGCTTCGGCTCGGGCGTGCTGGCCGTCACGCTGGAAGCCTTCGAGGCGCAGGGCGCGCTGCACGCCGACGCCGGCAAGGCGAGCGATGACCACGAGGACGCAGGCGTCGTCGTCCCGGCAGCGATGGCGTTTCTCGGGCTGAGCTTCCTCGGCTGCGCGCTGCTGATGGCCGGCCTGCCCCCGCTGTCGGGGTTCATCGGCAAGTTCGCGTTGCTGGCGCCGATGCTCGGTGCCGGCGGCCAGCAGGCGTCGCCGTCCGCCGGGGTCGCCCCCGCGGCGTGGGTCATGCTGGGGCTGGTCGTCGCCTCGGGGCTGGCCGCTGCGGTGGCGGCGATGCGCATCGGCATCCGCGTATTCTGGGTTCAGGTACGCAGCGCGCCGCCGCGGCTGCGCTTGGTCGAGGCGATGCCGGTGGCTGCGATGCTGCTGCTGTGCGTGGCGATCACCGTGCAGGCCGGGCCGGTGATGCGCTACCTCGATGCCGCCGCCGTGTCGCTGCACGGCGGCGCCGAGTACCGCGGCGCGGTCACCGCGGCGCCGCGGGTGCCGCCGGCCGCGGAGACGCGCCGGTGAAGCGCTGGCTGCCGATGCCGCTGCTGTCGGTCTTCCTGGCCGTCATGTGGCTGCTGCTCGCGCAGAGCCTGGCGCCGGGCCAGGTGCTGCTGGCCGTGCTGCTCGCGCTGTGGGTGCCGGTGGCAACCGCGCGCATGCGCCCGCTGCGCCCGCGCGTGCGCCGGCCGCTGGTGATCGCGCGCCTGCTCGCCCACGTGCTGTTCGACATCGTGCGCTCGTGCATCAACGTGTCGCGCATCATCCTGGGCCGGCGCGAGCGGCGCCAGCGCTCCGGCTTCATGACGATCCCGCTCGATCTGCGCGATCCGCACGGGCTGGCGGTGCTGTCGGCGATCATCAACTCGACGCCCGGCACGGTATGGGCCGAGCTCAGCGAGGATCGCGCGCTGCTGATGATCCATGTGCTCGACCTGCACGACGAGCAGTGGTGGATCGACACGATCAAGACCCGTTACGAGACACCGCTGAGGGCGATCTTCGAATGACGGCCGTGCTCCATTTCGCGATCGGCTTCGCGCAGGCCTGCCTGGGGCTGGCGATGGTGTTCGCCACCATCCGGCTGTTCCGCGGACCGAGCGCCCAGGACCGCGTGATGGCGCTCGACACGCTGTACCTGTGCGCGATGCTGTCGACGCTGGTGCTGGGCATGCGCTTCGCCGATCCGGTCTATTTCGTGATCGCGCTGCTGATCGCGCTGGTGGGCTTCGTCGGCTCGATCGCGATGGCCAAGTTCCTGCTGCGCGGCGAGGTGATCGAATGAACGCAGCGCAGGTTCCGCTGTGGGCCGCGGTGCCGGTCACGCTGCTGCTGCTGCTGGCCGGTTGCCTGGTGGTGATCGGCAGCCTCGGCCTGCTGCGCCTGTCGAACTTCTACCAGCGCAGCCACGGGCCGGCGATGATCAACACCCTCGGCGCGGGCTGCATCCTGATCGCCTCGATGCTCTATTTCACCGCGCTGCAGTCGCGCCCCGTGGTGCACGAGCTGCTGATCACCGTGGCCGTCGTGCTGACCTCGCCGGTCACCGCGATGCTGCTGATGCGCGCCGCGGTCTACCGCGACCGGCGCAACAAGCGCAACGACGTGCCGGCGCATCCGGCCGCGGCCGGGCGCGGCGTATCCACCGGCGAGCGCCAAGCGTGAGCGGCGACGTCCTTGCCGTCCTCGCCGCGCGCGCGGGCAATCACGCCGCCGACTGCCCGCGGGCATCCCGGCCCCGGCCGAGCTTGTCCGGCAGGCTGGCGAGCAGCCGGTAGAGCTGCTCCATGTCGCGTTCGCCGAGGCGCCGGGCGATCGAGCGGTAGCGCGCCTCCGAGTGCGGCGCCACGGTGGCGATCAGGCGGCGCGCCGACGCGGTCATCGAGATGCGCGCGGCGCGCTGGTCGCCCGGCTCGGCGCGCCGGTCCACCAGGCCGCGCCGTTCGAGCGCCTTGAGGATGCGCGTCAGGCTCGGCCCGCTGATCAGCGTCAGCTCGGCTACCTGGCCGATGCGCAGCGCCGGCGCGGTCGACAGCGCGCGCAGCACGCGCCACTGCTGCTCGGTGATGCCGTGCGCGCGCAGCACCGGCCGGAACTCGGCCATCACCGCCTGGTGGCTGCGCAGCAGCAGCATCGGCAGCGAGCGCGAGAAGTCGCGCAGCGGCTCGCGCGCGGCATCGGGGGGAAGCGGCATCGGTGCGGCCTCGCGGCGGGCAGCGGCGGAACGTCGTCGATCGCCTTCCGGAGCCGGGGCGCGCCGCCGCGCGCCGCCGAACCCTTGCCGGACGGCGGACATATAGTTAACATGCTAACTATGCCGCACATCGTTGTCGAGTACTCCGCCAACCTGCGCGAGCGCATCGATCTGCCGGGGCTGATCGATGCCCTGCACGCGAGCGCGATCGCCACCGGCGTGTTCCCGCCGGGCGGTACGCGTACCCGCGCGGCCGAGCGCAGCCACTACCGGATCGCCGACGGTCATCCCGACAACGGCTTCGTCCACGTGGCCATGACCATCGGCGCGGGGCGCGACGCGGCGACGAAGCAGCGCGCGGCGCAGGCGGTGTTCGACACGCTGGTCGCGCGCCTGGCGCCGCTGTACGACGCCGCCCCGCTCGGGCTGTCGCTCGAGCTGCGCGAATCCGATCCCGCGCTGAGCTTCAAGCGCAACAACCTGCACGACTACATGAAGGCCCGCCAGGCGGGCAGGGACAGACCATGAGCACCACCCTCGACGCGCAACTGAAGAAGGCGCACGACTGCCTGGCGCGCTTTCGCAACGAGCCGCTCGGCCACTTCATCGGCGGGCGGGCCGTTGCCGGCGCCGGCGAAACCTTCGACAACGTCTCGCCGGTCGACAACGCGACGCTCGGCCGCGTGGCGAGCGCCACGCCCGCGGAGGTGGCCGCCGCCTGCGAGGCGGCGCGCGACGCGTTCGCCGGCTGGAAGAAGACCGCCGGCGCCGAGCGGCGCCGCATCCTGCATCGCATCGCCGATCTCATCGAGCAGCGCGCCGAGGAGATCGCGCTGGTCGAGTGCATGGACACCGGCCAGGCGTGGCGCTTCATGAGCAAGGCGGCGCTGCGCGGCGCGGAGAACTTCCGCTTCTTCGCCGATCGCGCGCCCGACGCCGCCAACGGCCTGTCGCTGCCGACCGCCACGCACCTGAACTACACCACGCGCCAGCCGCTCGGGCCGGTCGGCGTGATCACGCCGTGGAACACGCCGTTCATGCTGTCGACGTGGAAGATCGCGCCGGCGCTGGCTGCCGGCTGCACGGTGGTGCACAAGCCGGCCGAATGGAGTCCGCTGTCGGCGCGGCTGCTGGTCGAGATCATGGCCGAGGCGGGCCTGCCTGCCGGGGTGGCCAACCTGGTCAACGGCATCGGCGAAACCACCGGCAAGGCGCTTACCGAGCACGACGCGATCAGGGCCGTGGCCTTCATCGGCGAGTCGCGCACCGGCGGGTTCATCATGGCGCAGGGGGCGCCCACGCTCAAGCGCGTGCACCTGGAGCTCGGCGGCAAGAACCCGGTGATCGTGTTCGACGACGCCGACCTCGAGCGCGCGCTCGATGCGGTGGTGTTCATGATCTACAGCCTGAACGGCGAGCGCTGCACGTCGTCGAGCCGGCTGCTGGTGCAGCGCTCGATCCACGACGAGTTCGTGGCGCGGCTCGCCGAGCGCGTGAAGCGCCTGCGCGTGGGCCACCCGCTCGACCCGCGCACCGAGATCGGTCCGCTGGTGCATCCGCGCCACTGCGACAAGGTGCTGTCCTATGCGGCGATCGCGCGCGCGGACGGCGCGCGGGTCGCGGTCGGCGGCGAGCGTGCGCGCGGCGCCGAGCTGCCCGCCGCGGGCAACTGGGTGCAGCCGACGCTGTTCACGCAGGCGCGCAACACGATGCGCATCGCCCAGGAGGAAATCTTCGGCCCGGTGCTCACCGCGATCGCGTTCGACGACGAGGACGAGGCGGTGGCGATCGCCAACGACGTTCGCTACGGCCTGGCCGGCTACCT
>JAHDYE010000018.1:20081-27621 GCA_023383035.1 Burkholderiaceae bacterium
CGCGCCAACCGCGTCGCGCTGGCGCTGGACGCCGGCATGGTGTGGGTGAACTCGGAGAACGTGCGCCACCTGCCGACCCCGTTCGGCGGCATGAAGTCGAGCGGCATCGGACGCGATGGCGGCGACTACAGCTTCGACTTCTACATGGAGACGAAGAACGTGGCGCTGGCGCTGGGCGATCACGCGATCCAGAAGCTGGGCGCGTAGGCGGGCACCGCCTCGCATCGCGGATCGCGGATCGCGGCGCGCGCAATCGAACATCGAAGGAGCCTGACGAATGGGTAGACTCGCACTGGCAGCCAAGATCACGCACGTGCCGTCGATGTACCTGTCCGAACTGCCGGGGCCGCACCACGGATGCCGCGAGGCGGCCATCGAGGGGCACCGCGAGATCGGGCGGCGCTGCCGGGCCCTGGGCGTCGACACGATCGTGGTGTTCGACACGCACTGGCTGGTCAACGCCGGCTACCACGTGAACTGCGCGCCGCGCTTCGCCGGCGTGTACACCAGCAACGAGCTGCCGCACTTCATCAAGAACCTCGCCTACGAATACCCCGGCAATTCCGCGCTGGGCGCGCTGATCGCCGAGGCGGCGTGCGAAGACGGCATTCCCGCGCGCGCGCACGACGACACCTCGCTCGATCTCGAATACGGCACGCTGGTGCCGATGCGCTACATGAACGGCGACGGGCATTTCCGCGTGGTGTCGGTCGCCGGCTGGTGCAACTGGCACCGGCTCGAGGACAGCCGGCGCTTCGGCGCGTCGGTGCGGCGCGCGATCGAGCAGAAGTACGACGGCACGGCGGCGATCTTCGCCAGCGGCTCGCTGTCGCACCGCTTCAACGACAACGGCAGCCCCGAGAGCGCGATCCACGAGATCAGCGACGAGTTCTTCCGGCAGGTCGACATGCGGGTGCTGCAGCTGTGGGAGCGCGGCGACTGGAAGACCTTCCTGCGCATGCTGCCCGAGTATGCGGTGCGCTGCGTCGGCGAAGGCCACATGCACGACACCGCGATGCTGCTCGGCGCGCTCGGCTGGGATGCCTACGACAAGCCGGTCGAGACGATCACGCCGTACTTCGCCAGTTCCGGCACCGGCCAGATCAACGCGATCTTCCCGCTGTAGGTCGATGGAACCGAGGGACAACGAGGCCGCGGCCGGGCACGAGGGCGGCGCCGATGCGATCGAGACGGTGGTGCCCGTGCACGCGGTCGCCGACCCGGCGCAGCTCGGCGTGCAGGACCTGGTCGTGCTCAGCGTCAAGACCACCGGCTGAGCCGGCTTCATCCGGGCCATGGGCAGGCGCGTCTCCGAAACGCCGGCCACGCAGTGGCTGCGCCGTCAGCGCATCGTCTTCGGTGAGCACCCGTACGACTACGTCGAGCACGGCGGCACGTCCGAGTCGGCGCGCCAGCTCGGCGTGGACGAGCATGCGGTGGTCAAGACGCTGGTGATGCAGGACGAAGCCGCCCGGCCGCTGATCGTGCTGATGCACGGCGATCGCAAGGTGTCGACGAAGAACCTGGCGCGCCAGATCGGGTGCAAGGGTATCGAGCCGTGCGCGCCCGAAGTCGCGCAGCGCCACTCGGGCTACCTGGTCGGCGGCACCTCACCGTTCGCCACGCGCAAGGCGATGCCGGTCTACGTCGAGGCGTCAGTGCTCGCGCTGCCGAGAATCTGGATCAACGGCGGGCGGCGCGGCTTCCTGGTGTCGATCGAGCCGCGCGTGCTGGTCGAATGCCTGCACGCGCAGCCGGTAAACTGCGCGCTCGCCGAACGGGAGTGAACATGAACGCGCTCTACAGCGTGCTGGCGGTGCTCGCCGCCTATCTGGTCGGGTCGGTGTCGTTCGCGGTGGTGGTGAGCAAGGCGATGGGCCTGGCCGATCCGCGCAGCTACGGCTCGCGCAACCCGGGCGCGACCAACGTGCTGCGCACCGGCAACAAGACCGCCGCGGCGCTGACGCTGCTGGGCGACGCGCTCAAGGGCTTCGTCGCCGTGCTGGCGGCCAGGGCGCTGGCCGTACGCTTCGGCTTCGGCGACGGCACCCTCGCGCTGGTCGGGCTGGCGGCGTTCGTCGGCCACCTGTTCCCGGTGTTCCATCGCTTCGAGGGCGGCAAGGGCGTGGCCACCGCCGCCGGCGTGCTGCTCGCGTTCGATCCGCTGCTCGGACTGGGCACGCTGCTGGCGTGGGCGCTGATCGCGTTCTTCTTTCGCTATTCGTCGCTGGCCGCGCTGGTCGCCGCGCTGTTCGCGCCGTTGTGGTATCTGTTCCTGTTCCGGCCCGACGCGATCGCTGCCGCGGTGGCGATCATGAGCGTGCTGCTGATCTGGCGGCACGCGAAGAACATCCAGAACCTGCTCAGCGGCAAGGAGAGCCGGATCGGGCAGAAGAAGGCGGCGAAGTAGACCCGAGGGACCGACGGGCCGCTGCCCACGCGCCGTCGATCCGAAGCCGGCTCAGGGCGCCGGCAGCGCATCCAGCGGCCAGCGCGGCTGCACGCGAAAGCCGTCGATCTGCGCGCCGGCCGCGATGCCGGCCTGCCCGTCGGCCTGCAGCCGCAGCGCACCGGCGAAGGCGATCATCGCGCCGTTGTCCGAGCACAGCGCGAGCTCGGGAAAGGTCACGCGCGCGCCGCTGCGCGCGCACGCCTCGCCGAGTTGCGCACGCAGCCGCCGGTTCGCGCTCACGCCGCCGGCCACCACCAGCTGCCGGCGCCCGGTGCGCTGCAGCGCGCGCAGCGACTTGGCCACCAGCACGTCGACGATCGCCGCCTCGATTTCGGCGGCCAGGTCGGCGCGCGCCTGCTCGTCGGCAATGCCGCGGCGCACCGCCGTGAGCACCGCCGTCTTCAGGCCGCTGAAGCTGAAGTCCAGGTCGTCGGAGTGCAGCATCGGCCGCGGCAATCGATGGCGCCCGGCCTGTCCTCCTTCGGCCAGCTGCGCGATGGCGGGGCCTCCGGGATAGCCGAGCCCGAGCAGCTGCGCGCTCTTGTCGAACGCTTCGCCCGCCGCGTCGTCGAGCGTGTCGCCGAGCAGCTCGTAGCGGCCGATGCCGGCCACGTCCATCAGCTGCGTGTGCCCGCCCGAGACCAGCAGCGCGACGAACGGAAACGCCGGCGGGTCGGCCGACAGCAGCGGCGACAGCAGGTGCGCCTCGAGGTGGTGCACGCCGATGGCCGGAATGCCGAGCGCGAAGGCCATCGATGCGCCGATGCCGGCGCCCACCAGCAGCGCGCCGGCCAGCCCCGGGCCTTCGGTGTAGGCGATCGCGTCGAGCGCCGCGACCGGCAGTCGCGCCTGCGCGAGCACGTCGGCGGCGAGCGGCAGCACGCGCCGGATGTGGTCGCGCGAGGCCAGTTCCGGCACCACGCCGCCGTAGCGTTCGTGCATCGCGATCTGCGAGTGCAGCGCCTGGCCGAGCAGCCCGCGTTCGGTGCAGTACAGCGCCACGCCGGTCTCGTCGCAGGAGGTTTCGATGCCCAGGACTTTCATCCGGGCGAGTCTAAACCACCGGCAACGCCAGGTCCGCCTGCCCGCCCGGTGCCTCCGCGGTGCCGACGCGGTCGCGTCCGCCGCGCTTGGCCGTGTACAGCAAGCGGTCGGCTTCGGCGAGCAGCTGCTCGAGCGTCTGGCCGGGCTGCAGGAGCGCCATGCCGATGCTGACCGTGACCGCGATGCTGGCATCGCCGACCTGGCACGGCCGGCTGCTCACGCGGTGGCGCAGGCGCTCGGCGGCGACGAAGCCGTCACTGGGCCGATCGAGCGGCACCAGCAGGCCGAACTCCTCGCCGCCATAACGGGCCACCAGCGAGTCGGCGCGCGTGCCGGCGCGCAGCTGGCGCGCGCAGTGCCGCAGTACCGCGTCGCCCGCCGGGTGCCCGTAGCGGTCGTTGATGCGCTTGAAGTGGTCGATGTCGACCATCATCGCGGCCAGCGGCCGCTCGGCGGCGCGCATCGCGGCGATCAGCGGCCGGCCGCGCTCGAACAGCACGCGTCGCGACACCAGCCGCGTGAGCGGATCGGTGGTGGCCAGCGCGCGCAGTTCGTCGGCCATGCGCGCGTAGGTGGCCGTGACCATCAGCGCGGTGACGATCGCCGGCAGCAGGATCACCAGCGCCGCGGTGACGATGTCGAGCGGTTGGGCCATCTCGGTGCGCGACACCGGCAGGCCGAGCGAATCGGCGGCCAGCCCGCTGCGCAGCAGCCAGACCAGCGCGTTGACGAACCCGGCCGCCACCAGCAGGCGCCGTACCGCCTCGGCCGGCGGATCGCGCGTGCGCGCGATGCGCAGCGCGGTGAGCGACGACGCCATCGCAACCAGCACCGACGTGAACACGACGCGCGCGGCCGGTTCCTCGCGCATCGCCTCGAAACCCAGGCAGCCGGCGATCGCGGCGAACAGGAAGGCCACCAGCAGCGCCGGCCGCGGGTTGGCGCCGTACAGCCTGCGCACCGCTTCGCAGGCCAGCAGCAGCGCGCTGGCGATCGTCGCGTCGGCGATCGCGGCGAGCAGCGAATCGGGGCGGATGGGGGCGAAGGCCGCCAGCAGCAGGCCGGCCCCGCCGACTGCGAGCGCCAGCGCCTGCAGCCCGAGCGCGTTCGCCGACGAATGGTGCAGCGACCGCAGGAATGCCACCACGCCTGCCGTCGCCAGCGTAACCACGCCGCCGATCAGCCACAGCGTGTGCATGTCGACGATCAGGAATTGGGGCATCCGATCTGACCTGCAAGCGCGGCGAAGGCCAGCGGCAGGCGGTCTCGTCGATCGCGCCCGCCACGAGGCAGTCCGGTCAGTGTCGCACTCGCCGAGGCCGGTCACAAGCGCCGCTCATGGGCGGCGAATCGACCGCTCGTCGGGGGAGAGCCTGGTTGCCGACGGGCGCCGCGCGGACACGTCGTTCGCGCTGCCGGCCGGCACCGGCGTCATGCGGCCAGCGGCGCGTCCTCGGCCACCACGCGATTGCGGCCGTCCGCCTTGGCGCGATACGCGCGGCGGTCGGCCTCGTCGAGCAGCTGGCGCAGCGTCTTGCCCTGGCGGTGCACCGACACGCCGATGCTCAACGTGATGGCGATGCGCTGTCCGTCGAGCCGGTAAGGCGACGATTCCATCGTCGCGCGCAAGCGTTCGGCCACGACGAACGCCGCCGCTTCGCCGGGCACCGGCACCAGCGCGCAGAACTCGTCGCCGCCGTAGCGCACGATCAGCGAGTCCGGCCGCAGCACCTGGCGCAGCACGTTCGCCGCGTGGCGCAGCACCTGGTCGCCCACGCTGTGCCCGTAGCGGTCGTTGATGGGCTTGAACCGGTCGACGTCGATCATCAGCAGCGCGATGCAGCCTTCCCCCGCCGGCCGCTGCAGCAGCCGCGTCGCCGACTCCTGCAGCGAACGCCGCGACACCAGTCCGGTCAGGTCGTCGGTGCTTGCCATGCGGCCGAGCCGCGCGCTGAGCTGCGAGTTGACGATGCTCAGCACCGAGACGGTGATCGCGAACGGCAACGCGCCGAACAGCGTGGCGAACAGCGAGCGCAGCACGCCGGGCCCGGACGTGCCGTCGGCCATCACCGGAATGCCCTGCGCGAGAAAGGCCGCCATGCGTACCGCCACCACCACGCAGAACAGCACCAGCAGGTTGCGCATCATGCGCACCGAGCGCAGCAGCTTCATCCACGGTGAGCGCTGCGCCTCGAAGGCGGCCAGCGCCATGAAGCCGATCACGAACAGGCTGTTCAGCACGATGCGCGCGATTCCCTGCGGCGCGCTCGGCTGGCGGATCGCGAACAGCATGGCCAGGTAGGCAGCGAGCGCGATGCCGGCCAGCGCGGCGCCGCCCTGCATGCCCAGCAGGTAGCGCGAACCGAGCCAGATCAGCACCGACGAGACGCCGAAACCGGCGTAGCCGACCAGCGGGGTCAGCCAGCCGGTGAAGTCGTCGCGCAGCGCGAAGGCGAGGAAACCGACGCCCAGCGCCAGGATGCCGGCCGAGAAAAGCGTCATCGCCGGGCCCGATTCGCGGTGGTCGGCGCGCAGCCAGATCAGGATCGCCGCGCCCGCCAGGCAGCTCAGCCCGGTCAACGCGTACACCGTCGGGACGTCGAGCAGCGCGAGCTTGATCATGGGCGGCATTCTCGACGCCGCCGGGCGCGCCGCCGCGCCTCACCCGATGGGTGGCGCCGGCCGAATGCTCTCCGGCCGATCCGTGTTGCGTCCCGGCCGGACGCGGTTCGCGCCGGCGATGTGAAGCCGTCGCCCGGCGGCCTTCTGCTGCGTCACGGGAGCGGCGCGCTCAGAAACCGATCCGCGTCCGGCGTGCCGAACGTTCGACGGAAAGATCCTCCAGGCCGATCTCGCGGCGGCCGGCCAGCTTGGCGCCGCCGAACGCGCCCACCAGCAGCCGGCGCATCTCGCGCGGCGCGCAGCGCGCCAGTCGATCGACCACCTCGTCCGCGGGCTGCTCGGGGAACTGCGTGCCCCATTCGTGCGCATCGCGGATCTCGCGATACAGGCTCAGTGCGATGCGGCGGGCGCCGTCGCGATCGGGCGCCGGAATCTCGTAGACGTTCATCCGGTTCAGGATCGGGTCGGGAATGCGGCCGATGTCGTTCGCCGTGGCCACCCACACGATGTCCGAGCAGTCCACCGGAATCTCCGCGAATTCGTCGACGAACTCGGCCGCGGTGTCCGGCTCGAGCAGCCCGTACAGGGCGCCCAGCGGATCGTACTGGCCGTCGGTGGAGGCCTTGTCGATTTCGTCGACCACCATCACCGGGTTGGCGTAGTCGCCGTTGACCAGGGTGTCGAACACCTTGCCGGCGCGCGCGTTGCGCCACTGCGAGGAAGCGCCCGAAAGCACCCAGCCGGCGGTGAGCGCGCTCATCGACACGAAGCCGTAGCCGGTGCCCAGCAGCTGCGACAGGCGCCGCGCGAAATGCGTCTTGCCGATGCCCGGCTCGCCCAGCAGCAGCACCGGCGTCAGTTCCACCGGGTCGGCGGTCTCCAGGCACAGCGCGAGCTGCCGGCGCAGGTCGTCCAGCACTTCACGGAAGTTGGGCAACTCCTCGGCCAGCGCGTCGAAGTCGGGCATCGTGCCCGGCTTGACGCAGAAGCGGTCGCCGCCCGCCTTGAGCATCCTTTCGTAGGTGCTCTTGAGCGATTCGCTGGCGCCCGGGGGCAGTTCGTCGAGGGCGGTTTCGACGCGGCTGGTCGAGTAGATGCGGCGGAACCCGGCGATCGCGATCGGCGCGGGCTTCGAACGGGTATCGGGGGCGGTGTGGTGGTGCGCGCACGACATGGACGATTCTCCCGGGCAGCATTGCCTCATTTTTGTGCACCCGGCGCCTCCGGCACAAGTCCGTGCAGCGCCTTTCGGAGTGCTGATCGGTGCCTTCGGTCCGCGTGGCGTGGCGCGCGCGACACCGTGCGCCGCCCGGCCCCGAGGCGGGCCGGAACGCGCTTTGCCGATCCACGGCGATCCGCTACAATCTCCGGTTCCATTGAAAGGGGGTGATTTTTAATGCCGACCGTCCGCGTCAAGGAGAA
>JAHDYE010000019.1 GCA_023383035.1 Burkholderiaceae bacterium
CTCGGAGGGATGGATGAGTGGTTTAAGTCGCACGCCTGGAAAGCGTGTAGGGGTTAACAGCCCCTCGGGGGTTCGAATCCCCCTCCCTCCGCCAGACGCCCCTCTGTGGCACCGGCCGCGAAGTCGAATCCCCTCTGAAAGACGGCCCGTAATCAGTTAAAAACCCCCAAGATCGCATAACATCCGGTAGGATTCTTGTGGGTTTCTTGTGGGTTCGTTTTCAGGAGGGGGCGGCATGCCGCGAAAAGCGCCCGAACTGGCGCCGGCCGACGTATCGGCGCTGGTACGTATCGGGGTACCGGGCAAGTTTTCAGTTGGGAGCACGCGCGGGCTTACGCTGGCGGTGCGCCGTCCCGGCGTCGCGGTATGGACGTTACGGTTGCGCATTGATGGCCGGTCGACAGACCGGCGGCTCGGGCTCTACGTCGAACGCACCCGATCGCACGCCGACCCGCTGACGCTGGCGCAGGCGCGTGACGCGCAGCTTACGCTGGCGCAGGCGCGCGACGTGGCCGACGTGCTGCGGGTCGCCATTGCCGCCGGTGCCGACCCGGTCACACAGCGGCGCGCCGCGCGCAAGGCCACCGAAGCGCGCGCCAACCAGAAGACTTTCAAGGAAGTCGCGAATCTCGCGCACGCCGACAGGGCGGCGGGGTTCAAGAACGCCAAGCACGCCGCCCAGTGGATCACGACACTGGAGACCTACGCGTTTCCGACTCTCGGCGAAATGCCGATCGCGGACATCCACGCGGCGAACGTCGCCGACGTACTGCGGCCGATCTGGCACAACAAGCCGGAGACCGCGAGCCGTGTCGGGCAGCGGATCGCCACGGTAATGCGCTACGGTGAAGCACACGGCTGGACCGACCGCGCGCCGGTCAAGGCGGCCATTGAAATGCTCGGCCCGCAGAAGGTCGAGGAAGCCCATCACCCGGCGCTGGCGGTCGGCGACATGCCTCGATTCATGGCGGCGCTGCGTGCGGCCGAGGGCACGGGTGCGCGAGCGCTGGAATTCGCGATCCTGACTGCTGCGCGTTCAAGCGAAGTGCGGGGTGCCCGCTGGCACGAGGTCGACCTGAAAGCCCGCCTGTGGACCGTCCCGGGCGAGCGAATGAAGCGCGGGCGCCGGCACGTCATCCCGTTGTCCGATGCCGCTATCGCACTGCTCAGGGCGCTGCCGGGCGGTGAACCGGGGGGCCTGATCTTCCCGGGCGAGCCGCAGAAGCGAGGGCGGCCACGAGGGCGCACATCATCGGGGGCGCTCGCGCCCCTGTCGGATATGACACTACTCGCTGTCGTGCGTCGCCTGCACGAGGCCGACACGGCAGCCGACGGTGCGGGCTTCGTCGACCGCGAGCAGATGCGCGAGGGGGCGCACCCGATCGCCACGCCGCACGGGGTCGCCCGGTCAACCTTTCGGGATTGGTGCGGGGAGACGGGAGTGCCGCGCGAGCTGGCCGAAAGGGCGCTCGCACACGCGGTCGGCGATAAGACCGAGGCAGCCTACGCGCGTTCGACGCTGGTCGAGCAACGGCGGCCGGTCATGCAGGCGTGGGGGAGGTTCTGCACGGCAGAGAAGGGGCGCACTGCGCCGTCGTAACACCCGGAGCCGTAACGCTACTGGTAGGGCGGTCGACCGGCGAGGACGCTATCTGTAGCGTTCGCCGCGTGCGTGCCTCGATATGGCTTGCGCAGCGCAGACGCTCCCGAGGCTTGCGGGGGCAAGGCGTATCGTGGGATACTATGGGTATACGCACGTCTTAGGCGTATTCCGTACCGATCATACAGGATCCGTACGTTCCGTCAAGCACTTTTTTAAGGGGGCTCGAATGGACCTTCTGAACGACCAACTACTCCGTAGCAAACAGGTGGCTGAGATCCTCAGCATCCAGTCCACTGCGCTGGAACAGGACCGGGCCAGTGCCACGCCACGGTATCCGTTCATCCGGCTGGGACCGAAGACGGTCCGCTACAGCCTGCGGACGCTGGAACGGGTCATCGCTGCGAGTACCGTCGGGGAGGTGTCGGCATGAACGACGAATTGCGCGCGATGACACCCGAGGCACGAGCGGCGCGCCTGCAGGCGATGTCGCTCGACGAACTGATGGCCGCGTGGCCGGAGCCGGTGCCACCCGCGCCGGTACCGGTCCCTGCCACGTCGCCAGCGACGGACAGACTCCTGCGCGAGGTCGAACGCCTGCGCGCGATGACACCTGCCGAGCGGGTCGTGCGGTGGGCTGAGATCAAGGCGGGCTGGGCCGTCGCCAAGGCGAAAACCCGTTGAAAAGGAAACGGCCGGGAGGCTTGCGCCTGCCGGCCGTCGAGATCAAGTAACCGCCGCGGAGCACTGGCAGGTGCGAAGCGGCTTGAAAAGAGGTGGAACATGAATCATCGCACGGGCTTCGCGCCCAAGTCAATCCCCACGTACCTGCAGCCCAAGGCGCCGCAGCCGGCGCCCGACGAGGCGCGGCTCGAAACGCTCGACGTGCTCCTGAGCACACTAGACGACTGGCGCGAGGCGCTCGACGACGCACAGGGTTGGGTCCGGGCGGTCGAGCAGCAGCGGCGCGACGTCGAGGAGGAGATCGGCCGCGCGAACCGGCGACCGAGCGGGGATGGCCGGCCGGCGCCGGACTGGGCGCCGCTACCCGTCATCGAGGCCAGCGACCTACAGGCGCTCGCCACGGCATCCGACCGCGACGACTGGTACGCGACGCGCCTGCGCGACTTCACGCTGATGGACGACGACGCGGCGATCCAGACCGTTGAGGCCGAAACCGAACGGCTGCGGGACGTGGTCGTCGAGTGCGAACGGCTGGCCGTCGATGTGCGGGTGAGGCGCGACGAGGCGCAGGCCTACGCCTGTGCGGTCGGCGCGCGCACACAGATCACCGGGGCGCAGGTGCGCGCGATGTGGGCTGCCAAGCCCCCGACAACGGACGGGGAGCTGATCGTTATGGGGGCAGCCATGCAACACGAGGACGGCGAGGCCGCGGAGCAGTGGCGCGGGATCGCTGGCGCGATCGTGGCCGAGGCCGAGGCGGAGCACGCGCGGGAGCTGGCGGGCGCGGCCGTCACCACACTGACGAACACCACGGCGCCGCCACCGATCAGCACCGAGGGCGGCGAGGCGTCGCAAGGGTGGCTCGCCGCGACGCTGGCGCGCACCTACGCGGGCGGACTCGCCTACGTGCACCGACAGAACGTATGGCGTCGCTGGACCGGGTTGCGCTGGGAAGACGACCGCAAGGGCGCAGTCCGTCACGGAATCCACAGCGGCGCCCGCAAGCTGGCGCTTGCCGTGCTCGACGCGAAGACGCTGAACAGCTACGCGTTCACCGTCGGCGTCGACCAGCTGATGCGGGTCAACCCGGCGCTGTCCACCGATACCGACGACTGGGACCAAGACCTAATGCTACTGGGCACGCCCGGCGGGCACGTAGACCTCTCCAACGGGTGCGTGCGCACGGCCCGGCCGGATGCGCGGATCTCGAAGTCGACGGCGGTCGACCCGGCCGAGCCGGGGACGGCGCCGCGCCGCTGGCTGGCGTTCCTCAACGAGGCGACCGGCGGTGATGCGGCGGTGATCGGCTTCCTGCAGAAGCTCCTCGGCTACTCGCTCACCGGAAAGACGATCGAACACCTGCTGGTGTTCCTGTATGGCGAGGGCGGCAACGGTAAAGGCGTGTTCCTTGACACCGTACGGGGAATCTTTGGCGATTACGGGCAGGCGGCGGATATGAAGCTGTTCACCGCCCAGCGCTTCGAGGGTCACTCGACCAGTCTCGCGGCCCTGATCGGCGCCCGGCTGGTGACCGCCAGCGAAACCGAGCGCGGGCACGCATGGGCGGAATCAAGGCTCAAGGCCATGACCGGGGGCGACCCGATCCGGGCTCACTTCATGAGACAGGACGAAATCCAGTTCGACCCGCAGTTTCAGCTCCTCCTCGTCGGCAACCACAAGCCGGCACTCGGGACGATCGACGACGCGATCCGCCGACGGCTGGCGCTGGTCGAGTTCAACCGGAAGCCGTCGGTCGTCAATCCGCGCCTGAAGGAAGAACTGCGCCAAGAGTGGCCGGCGGTCCTGCGCTGGATGATCGACGGGTGCCTGAAGTGGCAGGCGGAGGGGCTGGAGCGGCCCGAGGCGGTCCGCGCTGCGACCGAGGAGTATTTCGAGGAGCAGAACACAATCGACGGATGGCTGGCCGAGAACTGCGAGACGGGCGCGAAGTTCCGGGAATCGTCAACGGTCCTGTTCGAGGACTGGACCCTGTACTGCCGGAAGGTCGGCGCGGAGGCGGGGACCCTGAGTAGCTTTGGGACCGAACTGGGGCGGAAGGGTTTCGACGTTCGGCGCACGGACCGGGGCAAGGTCCGGGCCGGGCTGCGGCTGCGCACGACCGGGACGACCGGCTCGGAGCGCTCGCTGACGGTCGACGATCTGCTGTGAACCCCGAAACTGAATCGGGGAAAGTGTGCAGGGTGTACATCCCGACCGAAAAAACCGGTCCGGCATGTACACCTGTACACCCTGTACACCCTGTGGCTTATGACTTCCGCGTGCGCGCGCATGGAAGCGAAATAGCGAAAGTGTGCATGAGTGTGCAGGGTGTACATGCCCGGTCGAACCGCTCCGCGTCGAGCTTGTTACGGTAACTCACCGGAAATCCCTATGCATCAGCCACTTCCGATAGAAATTGCTCATGCCGCCGGCGCACTGCGCGCCGCCGGCCAGCTCGCGCTCGCTGATTGGGTCGAACGGCTGAACAGCTCGCCGGCCGAGTTCTGCACGTGGCTGGCGTCGCGTGGCTTGATCACCCTCAAGCTGGTCGAACCCTCGCCGCCACCGGCCCGCCGCACCGGCAACGCGCTGGACCTGCTGCTCGACCCCAGCCCGGTCCGGGTCGTGGATGGCCGCCGCGTCGAACCGGTCGTCCTGAAGCTGCGCGGCCGCTGGCTTGTCGGGCCCGCCGGCAGGGAGCGGCTCGATAGGCCCCTGTGGACGCTCCTGCAGGCCTGTGAGCGGCCCGGCGAGGTGGTCAAGCACGGATACACACTCGGCAGTGCCGAGCGCCGTCTGAGGGATGCCAGAGCCGCGCTACGGAAGGCTGCGGGGCTCGACCCGCTCGACCGCCTGACGATCACCGAGGCGACGGCCGTCGCCCAGCTCTGGGTGCCGGTCCGGGTCGTGCACGACACCGACGACCTGTAAACCGTTCCGATGTATTCCGCCGCCGGACAGGGCGAGGCCGTCGATGCGACGATATTGGGGTAAGGGGTGAATTTTCAAATTCTCCACAGGATGCCACAGGAGGAAAGACCTTGGGAACAACTCAAGAAATCCAACCGACCCGCGATCAGTTGGTCGAGCACCGTCGTCGGCTGCGGATCGACGCCAACGAGCTGCGCGGCGAGCTGCGCGGGCTGGTGTCGATCGAGGGCCTGCGCGCGATGTACGGTGACAAGGTCAAGGACCTGCCCCGGGACCCGGCGCCGCTGCGTGAACACCTCGCCGCCCCCGAAGCGCTCAACACCAAAATCCACAACAAATTCACCGCCGCGAAGGCCGCGCCGGCCGCGCGCGCCGCCGCGGCGCTGCGCCGGCGAGCGGAGGAGATCGAGGCCGCGGACAAGCGCCTGCTGGCCGCACGCATGGGCAACGATCGGGCGATCGCCGACAGGCTGCAGGCGGCCCTGTCGGGCGACCTGTCGGCCTACGCGAAGGCCTGCGAGGCGAGCGACGAGGCGCGGGAGGCCTTCGAGCGCGCCCAGACGGCCCGTAGCTGGCTGGAGGACTGATCCATGGACTACTCGAAAGTCGCTGATGTGTTGTACGCGGACACGCCCGAGCCGGCCGCCGCTGCGGTCGTGCGTGATGGCATCGATGCCGGGAGCGTGTTCCCGGGCGTGCCCGCGGCCACCTTGGAACGCGAGCTGTCGGCCGAGCTGCGCGCCGTCGGGATCACCGGTCCCGATGGCGGACATCTTGTCCGGATGCTGGCCGCGCCGGCGCCGGCCGATGCCGCGAGCAGGGTCGGGACCGTGAACAGGCAGCTGCATCAGGAGTTCGGCGACGGCGCCCAGAAGCTGGCCGCAGACGCGGCTGCGTGGCTGCAGAAGACCGCACCGAACATCGCCCAGTCACTGGCCGGCAGTCGTGCGGCGAGCGACATGGAGATCACCCGTCGGGTGATTCGCGCCTACCAGCGCGCCAAGGCCCAAGGGAGGGCCTGAGATGGACGTCAACCAACTTCTCGCCCTGCTGGGGACCTACGGCAACCTGAACGACGAGGCCGCCCGCAAAGCCGCGCAGGCGGCCGGGTTCAACGTCACCGCACGTCAGCGTCGCGAGGTGCAGGGCGATCAGTACGTGGACATCGACGATCCGTCGCTCGGCTACCAAGCCTTTGCGGATCTGGGTGGCGGCAAGGTCTTCCGCGCCTATGTTGACCCGTCCACCGGGGCGCTGGTCGAGCCGACCACCTACAAGACCGGCTTCTCGGGCCTCGGCCGCTTCGTGCAGCAGGTCGCACCGCTCGCCGCCATGGCGACGCTCGGCGGGATGATGGTCCCGGGGGTGCTGGGGGGTGCCGCGGCGGAAGCCGGCGCGGCTGCTCCGGCTGCGTCCGGAGGCATGTCGATGATGCCCGGTGCCGGGATCTCGCTGCCCGCGGGCGTGTCCCCGGGCATGACCAGCTTGGCGGGCATGTCGCACATGCCCGGAACGCTGGGCGCCTACGCGACCGAAGCCGGCCTGCTGGGGGGTGCTGCAGGGGCCGGTCTCGGCGCCGGCGCAGCGGCCGCAGGTGCGGCTCCGATCGTCGAGTCGGTTCCGAGCTGGGTATCACCGCAGGCGGCAGTCGCACCGGCAGCTGTAGCGCCCGCCGCAAGCCCGTCGATCAGTCAGATTTTGTCCGGTGCACGCAGCGCCGCGTCGGTCGCCGGGCCGCTCGTGTCGCTGGCCGGCGGCCTGTCGCAGGTCGCGAGCCTGCCGCAGGTGCCCGAGGCGCCGCGCGTGCCGGGCGTTGAGGCGCCGCCCGAGGCGCGCGGATACCAAGCCGGTCGACCCGCCATCCTTGATGTCCTGCAGCGCAATCAGCGCGCGAACCGTAACCGGACGCTGTTGACTGGCCCGGGTGGGGTCAACATGGAATCGGTGCGTGTAGGCGCGAATACCCTGCTGGGTTTGGCTTCGCTGGGCCGCAATGACCTGCTGGGGTACTGACGTGCTGCCCGCAGACGTCAAGCCGATCACCGGTCAGCAGCTCGAAAACGTGCGCCAAGGCTATCTGCGCACCGGTGATGCGGCGCTGGGGTTCTGGTTCTACGTGAACGTCGAGCTGCAGCTTGGGATCGATGCGCTCGCCGACCCGTACCCGCCCGAGCGCGAGGCAGCTGCCCGTCGGTTGCCCGCCAAGGTCGAGGAGTGGCGCAAGGCACGCGTCGCCATCAAGGGGAGCAGGTACCTGTGACCAAGGTCGATGTCATCGATGAGCAGTTGGTCCGCGAGCTGATTCACGCGCAGCTTGAGGCCGAGCAGCTCGACCGCAACGATGCGCTGCACGCGCCCGCGGCCGCGTTGATCCAGTCGATCGCGCAGGCCGTCGGCCTGCAGGTCGTTCTTTCGTCGGTCGATCCCCGGTCGACATTCACCCGTGCGCTGGCGGACGCCGCTGGCGTCTATGCATGAGGGACGGGTCATGACCCCTGAACAACGAATCGCCCGGCTTACTGAGACGATCCCGCAGGTCCTTGAAGACCTGCGCGCGCTGCGCGCGGAGGTTATCCGCACCGAGCATGCCCGCGAGCTGCAGACGTGGACCAAGTCGCGCTACGCCAACCCGATTCTGTCGACCTGCAACGATCTGGCGATCGCTGCAATGGCCATCGGCGATATGCCGCTGATCGTCCCGCCGCAACGTTCTGGCCGCGGTATGCAAGGTCCCGACCCCGAGCAGCTCGCCGCCGCTTGGCAGCGTTGGCTGCGTGACATCGCGGCCCCCGGCCCGGTCGACCCGGCCGCGCCGATCGTCGGTCAGCAAGTCGGCCGGAAATACTGACCATGGCCACCTACGTTGCCATCCGTGAGGCGTTCATCGGCGATCGTCGCGTCGGGGTCGGCGACTCGATCGAGTCGTCGATCGACCCGGGCGACGCGTTCGTGCTCGCGTCTCAGTACAAGCCCTTCGCGCAGGAGATCGCCCAGCGTCCGAAAGGCGACGGGTTCGTCGTGCGTGGTCCGGGCGGCAAGCTGATCCCGCAGGCGACTGCAACCTATCTGGCGAACCGCTCGCCGGATGAGCTGAGGTACTAGACCGTGAGCGACTTCCGACTCCACGCGACCACGACCGATGAACAGGTCGCGCTCGCGACCGAGGCCAACACGGTCCCGGTCGATGAGCGGGCGGCGGCGATGGCCCGTGCGCTGATCGATGGTCGACTCACCGAGGCCGAGCTGCAGGAATGGATGCGGCTGACGGCTGTCGTTGCGACCGCGATTCTCTACGGGCACTCGGTACGGCCGCCGGTGCCTGACATCCTGAGCTGAGAACATCATGGCGATCAAGGTCCCGACCTACAGCACTACCCGTGAGCTGCCATCGGCGGCGAACGCGCTTCCGAGTGTGCGCCAGACCGCGGCCCCGACCGCTGACCAGCTCGGCGGCAACGCACGGGTACCGACCGACTACGTCGGCGCGGGCATGAAGTCGGCCGGCGCCGACTTGATGAACGTCGGCCTGGAGATGCGGGAGCAGGACGATTTCACCGCGGTCATGCACGCGGAGACGATCCTGAAAGACCGCGCCCGGGAGAAGTCGGTCGAGTGGCAGAGCCGCAGGGGCGTGAACGCGAACGGCGTTACCGAAGAGGTCGCGGGCTGGTACCGCGACGAAGCGGTGAAGGCCGGCGAAGGCCTGAACGATCGCCAGCGTCGCATTTTCGACCAGACCACGGCCAAGCTGCGCGAGTCGTCGCTGAACAGTGTATCCGTGCACGAGCAGCGCGAACGCGAGTCGGCGACCGTTGACGCTGCGCAGGCGAGCATCGTCGGGTCGGTCAACTTCGCGGTCGAGAACGCGAACGATCCGGGCGCATCGACGATCGCTCAGAACGACATCATCGCCCGCGTCAACGCCGTCGGCCTGACCCTTGGATGGTCGCCGGAGCGCGCCGATTACGAACGCCGCAAGCACGTCTCGCAGCTCCATGCGCAGGTGATCGGCCGGATTGCCGTCGACTCGCCCGAACGCGCCGAGGAGTATCTGGCGAAGCACGAGCAGATGATGGACCCGGTCGCGGTCACGAAGCTGCGCGAGGGCCTGAAGCACACGACCGCGACGCGCCGCGCGCAGTCGTTCGCCGATGACGTCGTGGCCAGCGGCCTGAGCGAGTCCGAGGCGCTTGCTCGGGCGCGCGAACAGTTCCACGGTGAGAACGAAAAAGCCGCTGTCGCCGAGGTCAAAATGCGCTATCAGGAGCGCCGCGCCGCGACCGAGCAGGTGCAGCGCGAGGCGCGCGATACCGCATGGGACGCCTACGCGCACGGCAACTCGCTGGGCTCGGTCCCGACCGCCGTCTGGGAACAGATGGACGGGAAGGATGTCGTGAGCTTGCGCGAATACGCGGCGGCGCGCGCTGAGCGGATCGCGAAGAGGAACAGCCGCGACCCGGCCGTGCGCGCCGAGGTCGAGGAACAGGAACGCATCGGTTTCGAGCGCCTGCGCACGATGGCCGAGGAGACCCCCGAAGAGTTCGCCAAGGTGGACTTGGTCGCCGAGGGCAAGCACTTGTCTGACGCCGACTTTCGCAAACTGCGCGAGGTCCAGCAAGCGATACGCGGCGGTAAGTACGTGACCACGTCGGATCGCGCTTGGTCGGGGGCGGTCAAGGAATTGGGGATCGGCGGCAGCGGCTCGAAGGCGGTGAAGGAACGCACCGAGTTGCGCGCCGCATACGATGCCGCGCTGCGGTCGTGGCGCATTGCGCACGAGGGGAAGGAACCGACCGAGATCGATCGGGCGGCGATCATCGACTCGCTGATCGTGAACGGCACCGTACCGGGCATGTTGTGGGGAAGCAATGAAGAACGCCGCTATGAGGCTATCAACGCAGGTCGCGCGGAGAAGTGGAAGCCGAACGCCGACGTCGGCGAAGATCGCGCTCCGCAAGAGTTCGGGACCGGGTCAGGTCGTGGTCCTGCGCAGCTACCGCACCCTCGTACCCAAGCCGACTATGACGCGCTCCCGAAGGGCGCGCGCTACGTGCACCCGAGGGACGGCACTGTAAGGGTCAAGCCGTGAAGCCGGCGCCCAACCGTGAGGCGCTGGTCGACCTGTCCGCCGTACCGCAGGGCGATGCGTTCGATCGCATGGTCCACTACCTGACGACCGCGACCATGCCGCGTTTCGCGCGCCCCTACATGCCGTGTCGGCCGTCACCGTCACCCTTCGACCCCGACGCCTATACGTACACGCTCGCAGACAAGAGGGCAGCATGACTTTCGGCCTGAACGACCCCATCGCCGACGACTTCGGCGCCGACGACGCGATCGTCGACGACCCGGCCCTGCGCCAGCGCGCGTCCATCATCGGGGCGGTGAAGGCCGATCCCGACAAGGCCGCGCGTGCTCGCGCACTCGCGCGTCGCACCGGTATTCCGCAGTCGGTCGTCGAAAGGAACGCCGAATTCGTCGCCGAGCAGGAGCGAAAGCGCGAGCTGCAGCGGCAGGCGCAGGAGTCGCGCGCGATCGGGAACCTGCTGGCCGACCCCGAGGCCGCGCGCATCGCTCACGACGACGTCGAGCAGCTTGGCGTGATCGATCGCCTGATCGGTTCCGCACAACGCGGCTGGCAGTCGTTCCGGCAAGGCCATGCGGCCACCGCAACGCGGTCGAACGCGAACACGCTCGCGAACCTCGACGACGTCGAGCGGCGCATCGCCTTGGGTGAGCCGGTGCCCGAGGGTGACGACTGGCTCGGCGCCCAGCACATGACCCCCGAGCAGCGCGCCGAGGTGCGCGCCCAGTTGCGCGGGTCGCTCGCATCGGGGGCGAGCGCTGTCGTGCAGCGCGAGGTCGCCAAGCGCGCCACCGTGCAGGCGTCGCCCGAGGTACGCGCGGCGCAGGCCGCGAAGGGGTTCGGTGAGTTCTGGGAGCACTTCAGCGCGAACCCGCTCGAATTCATTGCCAACGTCACGCTCGAATCGCTCCCCGCATCGGCGCCGGGCTTCGTCGGCTTCGTCGGTGGCCCTGCTGCGGGCATGGCGACGATGGGCGCGAGCAGCTACGCGGCGGATTACGGCGGGTCGATCCTGTCGGCGCTCGCCGAGGAGGGCGTGAACCTCGCCGATCAGGATGCCGTTCTGCGCGCGGTGAACGATCCCCAGCTCATGGCCCGTGTCGGGCGCAAGGCCGCCGCGCATGCTGCAGCGGTCGCCGCGTTCGACGCCGCATCGGGTGGCGTCGCCGGCAAGGCGCTGTCGACCAGCAAGATTCGCAATGTCGTCTCCCAAGCCTTCGTGCAGGGGTCGATGGGCGCCACCGGCGAGGCCGCCGGGTCGGTCGCTGCCGGTAACGACCTGCACGCAGGCGAGATCGCCGCCGAGTTCTTCGGGGAATTTGCGTTCGCCCCGGCCGAGGTCGCGGCGGCGAGCGCTGGCGCGGTCGTCGACGCGCGTCGGACGCGCGCTGCGCAGGTGCAGGCCAACGGCCGAGCACTCGGCGAGGCGATGGCCGCCGCGTCGCGGTCGAAGCTGAACGATCGGGACGCAGGGTTGCTGGCGCGCTTCGCCGACGACGCGGCCGAGGGCGAAACGCTGTTCGTGGACGCGAACACGTTCGCGCAAGCCGCCCAAGCCGCAGGCGTCGACCTGCAGCAGGTCGCGCAGCGCATCCCGTCGCTCGCCGAGCAGCTCGCCCAAAGCGAGGCCACCGGCGCCGACATCGAGATCTCGGTTGGCGAGGCCATCGCCCATCTGCAGCCGCTCGCCGGCACGCTCGTCGAGCACGCGCGCATCGGCTCACCCGAGGCGCCGACGATCGCTGAGTCCTACGCGCAGGCCGAGCGCGGCGCGGAGGTCGCCCGGGAGCTGGCCGGGGTCGCGGTCGAGGACACGCTGTCGGCCGCGCGCACAATCGCTGCCGCCGACCTGCAGTCGCGCATCGAGGCGGACATCGCCGCCGCGGGGCGCTTCCGACCCGAGGTCGTCACCGAGTACGCGCTGCTCACGAGCGCCTTCTACACTGCCACCGCGCAGCGGCTCGGCATCACGCCTGAACAGTTCTACGCCGAGTTCGGCGCGAAGATCGTCTCCGACATCGGCGCGAACGTCGCCGCCTATGAAGCGACAGGCCGGCGCGGTGCATACGATCCGGGCAGTCGCACGATTGCCCTCCTGCAAACCGCTGACCTGTCGACGTTCCTCCATGAGTCGGGTCACCACTACTTGGAAACGCTGGTCGCGGTCGCTGACCGCGCGCCGGGCGTGGCCGCCGACGTGGACACGATTCTGCAGTCGTTCGGGCTGACCCGCGAGCAGTGGGCGCAGATGGACATCGAAGCGCGCCGCGAGCATCACGAGACGTTCGCGCGATCGTTCGAGGCCTACTTGTTCGAGGGCAAGGCACCGTCGCCGCAGCTGCAGAGCACCTTCGCCCGCTTTCGCTCGTGGCTGGTCGCGGTATACCGGTCGCTCACGTCGCTGGGTGTCGAGCTGCGCCCCGAAATCCGCGAAGTCTTCGACCGGATGCTCGCCACCGACGCGGAGATCGCCGCCCGCTCGCTGCAGGCGCTCGACCTGTCGGGCTTGGTCGACCCGGTCGAGCTGGCCCAGTACCACGAGGCGCAGGCACTCGCCGCGCAGGATGCGATTACCGACCTGCAGGGGCAGACGCTACGCGACATGGGGCGCACCCGCCGGGCGCACGGCCGGCAGGCGGCCCGTATCCGCGCGCAGCTCGCCGACGCTCGACAGCTGATCGAGGCGCAGGTGTCGCTTGAAGTCGAGCGGGAGCCGGTCTTCGCCGCGCGTGCCGCGTTGCAGGCCGCGCCGGCGAATCAGAAGTTGAACGCGGGCGTGCTCACCGACCTGTACGGGTCGCACGACAGCGTCTACGGGCGGTTCGACTGGTCGTCGGTCCGGCACCTCGCCACCGACACCGGCCAGCACCCCGACATCGTCGCGGAGCAATTCGGCTTCACCTCCGGTGATCAGCTTGTGCGCGCGCTGGTTGAAGCGGGCGACCCTGCACCGCACGTCGAGGCGTTGACCGACCGTCGCATGCTTGAGCAGTTCGGCGAGCTGGTCGACGAAGATGGCGTTGCGCGAGCAGCCGATGCGGCGGTCGCCAACGGACACGTCGAACGCGTGCTCCTGATGCAAGCGAACGCCCTGCGACGGGCGACCGGCAAACAGCCGATCCTGCGCGCGCAGGCGCGCGAGCACGCGCGACTGGGGCTGGCCGGCCAGCGGCTACGCAACGTGAAGCCGGGGCAGTACCGAATGGCGGTCGCCAAGTCGCAACGGCTGGCGGCGGAAGCGCAGGCGCGCGGCAAGATCGCCGAAGCCGCCGGCCACGCGCGCAACGCCCTGCTCGCGCACGAGTACCACCGCGAGGCGCTGCGCATCATCGAGGAGCAGACGAAGGCGAAAGCCTACCTGTCGAAGTTCAACTCGGAGGGCGTGCGCAAGGGCCTGTCGCGCGACTACTTGCAGCAGATTGATTTCGTGCTCGCGAAGCTCGACCTACGCCAGCTCACCGACAAGGACGTCGACCGGGCGGTGTCCCTGCGCGAGTGGATCGCGAGTCAGGAGGAAGCGGGCCTGCCCGCCGGCGCGCTCGATCCGGATCTCGTCGAGCGTGCGATGGCCCGGCCCTTGCGCGATCTCACCGTCGAGGAAATGCGCGGTCTCGTGGACACGGTCAAGGCAGTCGAGCACTTGGCGCGACTGAAACAGCGGTTGCTGACCGCAGCCGATCAACGGACGTTCGACCAACGCGCCGACGAGGCCGCCGAGTCGATCCGCAGGCACTCCACCCGGACGGTGCCTGCGAACCTCGAACCGCAGCGCGGGCTGCGTGCATGGGTCGGGGATTTCCTCGCCGACCACCGCAAGCTGTCGTCGCTCTTCCGGCAGATGGACGGGCTGCGGGATCGAGGCGTCATGCACGAGCTGATCGTGCGGCCGATGAATGACGCGGCGACACGTGAGGCGGTCCTAGTCGCCGACGCCACGCGCCGGTTCGCACAGATCCTCAAGCCCGTTCTCGACCTGCCCGGCGGTACCGAGGGCAACAAGCTGTTCATTCCCGCGGTGCACGACTCGCTGTCGCGCGGCGCGCGCATGAGCGTAGCGCTGAACCTTGGTAACGAGGTGAACCGTCAGCGGCTGATGGACGGCCGCGGCTGGGGCGCGGCCCAAGTGCAGGCGATTATGGCGACGCTCACCGCCGCCGAGCTGCAGGCGGTCAACGAACTGCATCAGTTCGTGGACAGCTATTGGGATCAGGCGCGCGAGGTCGAGCTGGCCCTGACTGGCGTCGCACCCGAGAAGGTGCAGGCCGAGCCGTACACGGTGAGAAGTGCCGACGGGATCGTGGTCCAGATGCGCGGCGGCTACTGGCCGTTGAAGTACGACGCCGACACGAGCGGTCGCGTCGATGCGCTGGACGCCGCGCAGGTCGCCAAGGATATGCTGTCGGGGGCGCACGGTCGCCCGTCGACCCGCCGCGGTCACATGATGGCGCGCCTGAAGGATGTTCGCCTGCCCGTGCGCCTGTCGCTCGACGTGGGCGTCAACCACGTGGCGCAGGTCGTGCACCGGATCGCGTGGCAGCCGTGGCTGGTCGACGTGAACCGGTTGCTGAAGGATGGTCGGATCGACAGCGCGATTCGCGAGCACTACGGGGCGCCGGTCGCGCGCACGATCAAAGACGGCCTGATGGCGATTGCTGCCGGCGACCTGCCGGCGCGTGGTGCATTCGAGCGTGCCCTGCTCGGGCTGCGCTCGAACGTCTCGCGGGCGGTCATGGGGCTGTCGTTCACGACTGCAGCGGTCCAGTTCACAGGCTTGACGCAGTCAATGTCGCGGGTCGGCGTCAGTAACATGGTGCGGGCGATCGGCTCGAACCTCGCCGACGTGGCGACCCTGAACAGCTCGCTCACGCAGATCACCGAGAAATCGGACTTCATGCGCCTGCGCGCCCAGACGTTCAACCGCGAGCTGCACGAGATCCGCGGGCGCGTGGTGGCCGGGAAGTCGCACGCCGCGCAGGTGGTCGACGCGGCACTCTTCTACCTGATCCAGCGCGCCCAGCTCATGGTCGACGTCCCGACGTGGACGGCGGGCTTTCAGAAGGCGCTGGCCGAGGGGGCGACGGAAGCCGACGCGGTTGCGTTCGCCGACTCGGTCGTGCGCGAGGCGCAAGGTAGCGGCTTCACCGCCGATACCGCGAAGATTCAGCGCGACCATCCGGTGCTGATGCAGTTCGCATCCTTCTTCAACTCCACCTACAACCTGATCGCGGAGCGCACCTCGCAGGTGAAGCTGACCGACCCGGCGTCGGTCGGCGTCTGGCTGGGCCATATGACGCTGCTGGCGGTCCTGCCGGCGGTCGTCGGCGGGTTCGTGCTGGACCTGCTGAAAGGCGACGAACCCGAAGACGAGGAGGAGCTGATCGAGCGGCTGATCCGCTGGAATGTGGGCTTCGCGATGAACATGCTGATCGGCGTGCGCGAGTTCGCCGGTAGTGTGCAGGGGTTCAATTACGCGGGGCCGCCGGTCGCGCGCATCGTCACGCAGACGGAACGGGTCGCCACTCAAGCCGCGCAAGGCGAGGTCGACGAGCCGGCGGTGGTCGCGGCCGCGAACCTCATCGGGACCGTGTTCGGGCTGCCGGTCACGCAGGTGATCCGGTCGTACCGCGGCACGGTCGCGTGGCTGGCCGGCGACGCTCCGGGCACCTCGATCCTGTTCGGGGCGCCACCGCCCGATTCGCGATGATCTATCACGCACTCGACGCCGTGCGCCGGCACCGCGGCCGCTGGCTGCGGCTGCCCGCCAGCGCGCGGCTACCGGCGGGCTTTCCTGTTGGTCGCATCCAAGGTGTCGAGCGGGTTGTCCCGGTCGACAAGGTTGAAGATTGGCTGCGCGATCGGGCGCAGGAGGCGCGCTGTGCTGGGTCGGCGCCGCATCGGTGAGCGCGTCCCGCTGCCCGCGGACGCGCCGCCCGGGGCGGTCAGCGCGTGGCGTTACCCGGGGTCAAGGGACGGCCGACTCGTCTACCGTGGCTGGCGCGGCCGATGGGTGCCCGGGACCGATAGGCCGCTTGGCCCAAGCTTTGTGGCGACCGTCCGGCAGCGCGCCGAGCAGCGCGCCTTGTGGCTGGCCGCGGGGTTCGCCGAAGAACGCGCGAACGAGGGTATGCGCGTCGAAGTTCTATGGGTCCGGCTGTGGCGCAGGAGCGGCAGCCGACTGCCGTTCGATCAGTGGTTGGCCGCGGAGGTCGACCGGCTGATCCGCATCAGCGAGCTGGCACGCGACCTGCGCAGCGCTGACCGGTCGCTTGATCCGACCGCCGCCGAGCGGCGCGCTGAAAAAATCCTGGATCTGCTATAAACGAGTAGCAGATCCGGGCACTTTCTGATCGGGCTGTGGTCGACGACGCCCCCGTGCCGCGGGTTCGGCGCTACCCTTAAGGCTCCCACTCACCGACAGGAGTCGAGATCATGGCCGAGCAACAGATCACCCAGCTGATGGCCGCAGCGCAGGCCGGCGACGTCGAAGCCGAAGCGGCGCTGATCGCGCTGAGCATTGAGGTGCTGGCGGAGATCGCTTCCGGGTCGGACGAGGGCCTGTAGCGTTGTGGGTCGGTTGTGGGTTTTCAGCCCGTAACCGGCCAGCTACAGAGGGGATAAGGCGGACCCTCCCTCCGCCAGTAGTCAGTCCAGAGCCGTCCATTGACGGCTATTTTTTCGCCTGCTCCCCTCTGTAAGCGTGCTCAGCGCGGAGCGCGGTCGATCTCGCGGTGCGTGGCCACGCGCAGCAGCAATGCCGTGTCGCCTTCGAGCACGAAGGTGATCTGCCAGCTGTGGTTCGTGAACACGTCGATGACGTGAATCGGCGGCCGGTGGCCACGTAGGCGATGCTGGCGCCGGCGCGCCGGAATCGGATCGGCGATCAGGTCTCGCAGCGCCTGCTCGACGGCGCTTCGGACGTCTGTGCTCAGGCCTCTGAAGTCCCTGCGAAAGCGATCGCTGGGGATCACCTTCGCGATCGGCATCGGGTCAGGAACGCAGGTGCGCGATCAACTCGTCGGCGGATTCGAACGGCCCGCCGGAGGTGCCTGACGCCAGGCCGTCGTGTTGCTGGATGGCGAACACCGCCTCGCCCAAGGCATCGTGCGCGTCGCACACTGCCCGCGAGGCCGCGTCGTAGGCTTCGGCCACCCCGTCTTCCTCGGTCAGGCGGGTGTCCGCGCGCGCCGCAGCCGCGCACGCCCGGAATTCGCCGAGCAGGCGCTCGCAGGCCTGCTGCCCGGCTTCGAGGGTGCGCACGAGTTCGTCGTCCGGGTCGATCTCGCGGTTCGGCCGGGTACGCGACACACCCTCGGCCAGCGCGTGGGCGCCGGACGCCACCACCCGCAGCAGCTCGTCGACTCCGCTGACGTTCGCGACGGTGTCCTCGATGGCCTTCAGCAGCTGCAGGCTGCGGGTCGCCTCAGCCCGGATGCGTGCCTCGATGCGAGCCGCGCCGTCGCTGGATGCGCAAGACGATCTCATGCCTTCCCCAGCAGCCCCATTCCACGAATCGGGTTCCGATGATGCCACGAAGGCCCACCCAAGGCCACGGAGACCCCGAAGAACGCGCGCCGAAAGCCGTTCGACGGCCCCGACCGAAGGGGGCCGGGGGTCGGAGCCCGACGAACGGCATGGCGCCGCTGGTCGACGCGCTGCTGTCGCGGATGGGCGACGAGGAAAGGGGGCAAGATCAGCGCGGAGACGGTACTTTTGACGGTATCTAGCCGAACCACAGGCGGGCAAAACAAGGCCCCGCGCGGCTTGCCGGGTATCTTGTGGGTGTCCCTCCCGCGCTGGCGTCAGGGTCAGGCCGCGGCCGTGCGCTCCTCCATCCAGCGGCGGTAGCGCCGGGCGCGGCATCGCGCATCCGCCTGCGAGACGACCAGTGCCCAGGCCGGCGAAACCCCTGGAGCCGTTCGCCGGCGGCGGCTGAGGCGGGTCAACTGGTACTTGACGGCGGCCATATGCGCCGAGGCGGCGAGCGGCTTGCTCTTCCAGGTGATGGATTTGAGCAGCGGAACGGTGGCCCGGCCGAGCCGCCAGTTGCGGGGCAGGCCCGGCTCGATCGCGAGCGCGGTGGCGATCCCGACCATGGCGACGCCGCTGTCGAGGACCTGCTCCGCGACCTCGCGCCGCCGGATGCCGCCGGTGACCATCAGGGGCATGGTCGCGACCGCGGCGATGTCGCGGGCGAATTCGAGGAAATAGGCTTCGCGCGCAAGCGTGCGCTCGTCCCGCGCAGCACCCATCATCGCGGGCGCCTCGTAGCTGCCCCCTGAAAGCTCGACGAGATCGACGCCGAGCGGCGCGAGCATCGCGACCACGGCCCGGGCATCGTCCGGCGAGAAACCGCCGCGCTGGAAGTCGGCCGAGTTGAGCTTGACGGCCACGGCGAAGCCGGGCGCGACCGCAGCGCGCACGCCGCGCACGATGTCGAGCAGCAGGCGCGCGCGGTTCTCCAGGCTTCCGCCCCAGCGGTCCTGTCGGCGGTTCGACAGGGGCGAGAGGAACTGGCTGAGCAGATAGCCGTGCGCGGCATGGATCTGCACGCCGGTGAATCCCGCCCGCTCGGCCAGCATCGCGGTGGCCACGAAGCGGCGCTCGACCTCAGCGATGTCCGCCTCGGTCATCTCCCTCGGCACCGCGAACTGCTTCGACAGCGCACCGAGATCCAGCGCGACCGCAGACGGCGCCAGCGTCCGCTGGCCAAGCGCTGCCGGCATCTGGCGGCCGGGATGGTTGATCTGCATCCACGTCTGCGCGCCGCGCGAGCGCGCAGTCTCGGCCCAGGCTTCGAAGCGCTCGAGGCGGCGGTCGTCTTCCAGCACCACGCCACCGGGGCCGGTCATGGCGCGGGCGTCGACCATCACGTTGCCGGTGACGAGCAGCCCCGCCTCGCCCTCGGCCCAGGCCTCGTAGAGACGCAGCAGCCCGGCGGAAGGGGCGTGGTCGTCATCGGCCATGTTCTCTTCCATCGCGGCCTTGGCGATGCGGTTCGGGATGACGGCGCCGCACGGCAGCGCCAGCGGGGAAAACAATGACATGGGTAGTTTCCAGGGATGGATTCGGATACCTTAACGTTAAAGCCAAGTTGAGGGTCAAGCCGTCATTGCCGAGGAGCGTCGAGCATGAAGATCGGGGAACTGGCGAAGCGCAGCGGCCTGGCCCATTCGCGCATCCGCTTCTACGAGAGCGTCGGCCTGTTGAAAACGGTCGAGCGCCGTCCGAACGGCTACCGCACCTATCCGCCCGAGGCGGTGGTCGTGCTCGAGCTGATCGCGACCGCGCAGAAGGCGGGCTTCAGCCTCGACGAGATTCGCGCGCTGCTGCCGCCCGATCTGGAGCATTGGGAGCACAGCGCGCTGATCGAAGCGCTTCGCCGCAAGGTGGAGGATATCGAGGCGCTGCAGGCGCGGCTCGCGCAGAGCAAGGCGCATCTCGTCGCGCTCATCGAGGAGATCGAGGCGAAGCCGGAGGGCATCGACTGCGCCGCCAACGCGCGGAGGGTGTTGTCGCGAATGCAGCACGGCGAGATGAAGAGCCCGGCCATGGCAGCCGGCGACGCCAGGATGCTCGGCAAGGCGGGCCGGCGCCGTGCGGTCAAGGCCGGCTAGAGAAGAGCCGCCACCTGCTCGGCCGTCGCCCTGGCCGACTGCGGATTCTGGCCGGTCACCAGGCGGCCGTCGACCACGACCTTCGTGGTGAACGGCAGGAGAGCCTTCTCGTAGGAATAGATCGCGTCATAGTCCGACGGGTCGATCTCGTCGGGCCGGGCGGTCGACGACACCAGGCCATTCCCGGCATCCATCGGGTCCGCGCGACCGGCCAGCACAGCCGTCGTTACGCCGGCCGCAGGCGTCTGCCAACATCCGCTCGTCTGCGACTTCGCGAACCATCGTGCCGATCTCCGCGCCCAAAGCGTTGTACCCGTCCATCGCCCTTGCGCCTGCCCCGTCCGTCGAGCCGCTGAATTTCTCCGGTCGCGGCGGCGAATACTTCGGCATCTGGATCGTCAACCTGCTGCTCACGGTACTGACGCTCGGCATCTATTCGGCGTGGGCCAAGGTGCGGCGGATGCAGTACTTTCATCGCCACACCACGCTCGCCGGTGCCGCGTTCGACTACCATGGCCAGCCGCTCGCGATCCTAAAGGGCCGGGCGATCGCGTTGTTGCTGATGGTTGCGTACAACGTCGCGATGCAGTTCTCGATGGCGGCGGCCTTCGTCGCCCTGGCGCTTCTGGGCGCGGTGCTGCCGCTGCTGTTGATGCGTTCGTTGCGTTTCCGTGCATACAACACGAGCTGGCGCGGCCTGCGCTTCGCTTTCGACGGCCAGCGCGGCGGCGCGTACACGGTGTTCCTGCTGTGGCCGGTATTGAGTGCGGTCACGCTGGGGCTGCTCGCGCCGCTTTGGCACCAGCGGATGAAGCAGTATCAGCACGGACATCTGCGCTTCGGCGCCACCGGCTTCGCCTTCACCGCGGGTGCCGGTGCGTTCTATCGCCTGTATCTCACGGCTCTGGTTCTGGTGCTGGGCGGCGCTGTCCTGTGCGCCGCGGCCCTCGGCCTCCTGATTGGAGCGCCGCCGCAGGCCTTGGCGGCCCTGGCCGGTTTGCTGCCGCTGCTGATGCTGATCGCCGTGCGACCATACGTCACCGCGCGGCTGCAGAACCTGGTGTGGAACGGGACGCGGCTCGGCGGGCATCGCCTCGACTCACGCGTGAGCGCCCGCCGGCTCTACCTGATCGGTATCACCAACCTGGTCGCCATCGTCTGCACGCTGGGGCTGTTCATCCCGTTCGCGGCGATACGCAGCGCGCGCTATCGGCTGGAATCGGTCGCGATGCTGCCGGCGGGCTCGCTGGACGAGTTCGTCGCGGGCCGGTCGAGCGAGGTCGGCGCCACGGGCGAAGGGGCGGCCGACCTGTTCGATGTCGACATCGCCCTCTGAGCCCGCCGTCGCCGGTCTGTACTTCGACGGGCGCAGTGCCCGGCCGCACCCCGTGGTGCTGAGCCTGCACGGCGGCGAATTGTCGATGAGCGGCGCGGACCTGTGGCGCATCGAAACGCTCGACAGCCTGCGCCTGTCCGAGCCGATGGGCGAAGCGCCGCGACTGATCACGTTCAGCGACGGCTCGCACGTCGAGGTGCGCGACCACGCGCGGCTGGCGCACCTGCTCGCGGCCAGCGGCCAGCGCGACAGCGCCGCGGTGCGCTGGGCCTTCGAGCCGCGCGCGGTGCTGGTGGCCCTGGCGCTGCTGGTGCTGATCGCCTGGTTCGGCTGGCGCGACGGCCTGCCGTGGGCGGCGCGCCATGTCGCGGCCTCGATTCCGGCCGCCACGGTCCGTGCGCTGTCCGGGCAGACGCTGCAGCTGCTCGAGACCCGGGCGCTCGCGCCCAGCGAGCTCGACGCGTCCCGCCAGCGCAAGCTGGACGACGCGCTGCGCGGGCTGGCTCGTTTCGAGGGCAGCCCGATCCCGCACCGGCTGCTGTTTCGCACCGCGCCGCGGATCGGCGCCAATGCGTTCGCGCTGCCCGACGGCACGCTGGTGGTCACCGACGAGCTGGTGGCGCTGGCCGGTGACGACGACGAGGTGCTCGCGGTGCTGGCGCACGAGCTCGGGCATGTCCACGAAAGGCACGGCCTGCGGTTGCTGCTGCAGGGCTCGGTGCTGGCCCTGTTCATGACCTGGTATCTGGGCGATGCGGGCTCGTGGCTGGCGGCGGCGCCCGCCGCGCTGGTGCAGGCCACCTATTCGCGCGAGATGGAATACGAGGCCGACGATTTCGCGCTGCGGCTGCTGCGCGCGCAAGGTCTTTCGAGCGAGCCGCTGGCCGTCATGCTGGAGAAGCTGCAGGCCGCCCGCGCGGGCGCCGGCAAGGCCGACGCCGCGGGCACGTGGCTCGACAGCCATCCGCGTACCGCGGAGCGGATCGCCCGCCTGCGCGGGCAGGGTGGCCGCTGAGGAAGCTCCGCAGGCCCGGCGGCGCGCGCCGGACCGGCTTCAGCCTGTCTGCCGCGCGATCAGCGTCACCCCCAGCACGATGAATGCGATGCCCAGCCACCCGGTGAGCCCCATCGTCTCGCCCAGCCAGTAGCGCGCGATCAGCGCGTTGATCACGTAGCCGATCGACAGCATCGGGTACGCCACGGTGACCGGCACGCGGGTGAGCGCGGCGATCCACACGATGAGGCTCACGCCGTAGCAGGTGAAGCCGAGCAGGAACGGCCAGTCGCGCAGCACGCGCGCGCCGACCGGAAGCGCCTCGGACAGCGCGAACTCCACCGGCCCGAGCCGGTTGGTGCCGTGCTTGAGCAGCGTCTGCGCGAGCGCGTTGAGCACGACGCCGGCGAGCACGAGCGCGAGGCTGAGGGCATTCATCGGCGCACATCTTAACTGCTACACTCGCGCGCCATGTCCTACTCGAGGCCATCCCCGGGCCTGTCCGCGGTCGCGCTGACGGCGCTCGGCGTCGTCTACGGCGACATCGGCACCAGTCCGCTGTATGCGTTCCGGGAAGCGTTCGACGCGCGGCACGGGCTGCCGCTCACGCCGGCGAACGTGTTCGCGGTGCTGTCGATGATCTTCTGGTCGGTGACGCTGATCGTGTCGCTGAAGTACGTGACGATCATGCTGCGCTTCGATCATCGCGGCGAGGGCGGCGTGCTGGCGCTGCTGTCGTACTGCGCGCAGCACCTGCGTGAACGGCCGCGCCTGCTGTCGATGGTGACGCTGCTGGGCGCGTTCGCGGTGTCGCTGTTCTACGGCGACGCGGTGATCACGCCGGCGATCTCGGTGCTGTCGGCGGTGGAGGGGATCGCCGTGGCGGCGCCGTCGCTCGAGGCGCTGGTGCTGCCGGCGGCGGTCGGCATCATCATCGGCCTGTTCCTGTTCCAGCGGCGCGGCGCGGGAGCGGTGGGCGCGCTGTTCGGGCCGATCATGGTGCTGTGGTTCCTGGCGATGGCGGGCGTGGGGCTCGCCAGCATCGCCGAGAACCCCGGCGTGCTGCAGGCGCTGGATCCCCGCTACGCGCTGAAGCTGATCCTCGAACAGCCGGGCATGGCCTTCGTGGCGGCGGGCGCCGTGTTCCTGTGCGTGACCGGCGCCGAGGCGCTGTACGCCGACATGGGGCATTTCGGCCGCCGGCCGGTGCAGCTCGCGTGGTTCGCGCTGGTGCTGCCGTCGCTCACGCTGAACTACTTCGGGCAGGGCGCGCTGGTGCTGCGCGAGCCGGCGGCGGCACGCAACCCGTTCTTCCTGCTGGCGCCCGAGACGCTGCTGATGCCGCTGGTGGCGCTGGCCACGATGGCCGCCGTGATCGCCTCGCAGGCGACCATCTCGGGCGCGTTCTCGGCCACCCAGCAGGCCTCGCGGCTGAACTTCCTGCCGCGCCTGCGCGTGCTGCACACGTCGGAGCAGACGCAGGGCCAGATCTACATCCCGGCGGTGAACTGGCTGCTGCTGGTGCTGGTGGTGGCGCTGGTGCTGGGCTTTCGCAGCTCGGGCGCGCTCGCATCGGCCTACGGCATCGCGGTATCGGGCGACCTGCTGCTGGCCAGCGTCATGCTGTTGCTGGTGCTGCCGTTCGTGAAGGGCCTGCGTCCGCTGTGGCCGCTGTTCCTGCTGTTCGCGACGATCGAGCTCGCGTTCTTCGCCGCCAACGCGACCAAGTTCGTCCATGGCGGCTGGTTCCCGCTGGTGCTGGCGGTGGCGGTCTTCACGGTGCTGACCACCTGGCGGCGCGGCCTGGGAATCATGCAGGCGCGCAAGGAAGCGGGGCCGAAGGCAACGCTCGATGGCCTGGCGCTGGACCTGAGCGACGTACCGCGCGTGCCCGGCTCGGCGGTGTTCTTCTCGTCCTCGGCCGGCGGCTGCCCGAGCTCGTTCCTGCACAACCTGAAGCACAACAAGGTCGTGCACGAGCAGACGGTGTTCGTGACCGTGCAGTTCGAGGACGTGCCGCGCGTGCTCGACGACGAGCGCATCCAGGTGATGCGCGGCGCCAACGGCATCGTGCGCATCATCGCGCAGTTCGGCTATCGCGAAAGTCCCGACGTCGGACTGGTGCTGCGGCTGGCCGCCCGCAAGGGCGTGGTGTGCCCGATCGACGAGACGTCGTTCTTCACCAGCAAGCCGACGCTGGTATCGGTGAGCCGGCGCGGCGTGTTCGGCTGGCGCCGCTCGCTGTTCGGCTGGATGCTGCAGAACAGCACCAGCGTGGCCACCTACCTGCACCTGCCGCCGAACCGGGTGGTGGAGCTGGGCACGCAGGTGGCGATCTGAAGTTTACCTCATCGCCTGTTCCAGGTCGGCCAGCAGGTCTTCGGTGGCCTCCACGCCGCAGGCCAGCCGCACCAGGTTGGGCACGATGCCGGCGGCCTGCATCTGCGGCTCGTCGAGCGTGCCGGCGACCATCGCCGCGGCGTGCACGACCAGCGACTCGACGCCGCCCAGGCTCACCGCCTGCGTGAACAGGCGCAGGCGCGACACGAAGCGCGCGGTGCGCGCGTAATCGCCGCGCAGGCGCATCGCGAGCACGCCGCCGAAGCCGCGCATCTGGGCGCGCGCGAGCGCGTGTTGCGGGTGGCTCTCCAGCCCCGGATAGTGCACCGCTTCGACCTCCGGCCGGCCCTCGAGAAAGCGCGCCACCGCCATCGCGTTCTGGTTGGCGCGCGCCACGCGCAGCGACAGCGTGCGCATGCCGCGCAGCAGCAGCCAGGCGTCGAAGGCACCCAGCGTCGCGCCCAGCGCGATCGTGCTGTGCCAGATGCGGTCGAGCAGTTCGTCGCGCGCGACGATGGCCCCGGCGATCAGGTCGTGGTGGCCGCCGAGGTACTTGGTGGCGCTGTGCACCACGACGTCGATGCCCAGCGCCAGCGGCTGCTGGTTCAGCGGGCAGGCGAAGGTGTTGTCGGCGACGCTGATCGCGCCGGCCGCGCGCGCAGCGTCGGCCACCGCGCGCAGGTCGGTCAGCGTCATGGTCGGGTTCGACGGCGTCTCGAGCATCACCAGCTTCGCGCCGCGCCGCAGCGCGGCCACCAGGGCAGCGGTGTCGGCCTGGTCGACCAGGTCGACGCGCACGCCGAAGCGCGGCAGCAGCTCGGTGAAGAGCTGGGTGGTGCCCATGTAGTGGCTGGTCTGCGCCACCGCGCGATCGCCCGCGGCGAGCAGCCCCAGCAGCACGGCCGAGATCGCGCCCATGCCGCTGGCGGTCATCAGCGCGCCGTCGCCGCCCTCGAGCCGCGCGATCAGCCGCGCCGCACGCTCGTGGGTGGGATTGCCGTAGCGCGTGTAGAAGCGCGGGTGCCGGGGCCGCGTGGCCATCTCGGCGAACTCGCCGGCGTCGCGCGCCGCGTAGGTCACCGACGGGTGGATCGACGGTGCGAGCGCGCCGCCGTGCGCGTCCTCGCGATCGGCGTGGATCAGCACGGTGTCGGGGCGTTCGGTCGGGGCGGGCATCGGGCGTCGCGCGTGGGTGTTCGTGCCGGCAAGTAGAATGGCGCCGATGATTCGAGCGGTCCTTCCTCCTTCACCGTGCTTCATTCTAGCCCGCGTGCCTGTCGTGCTCCGGTTGACCCGTACGCTCGACGTGTCGCGGCCGAGGAGGGACATGCCGTCCGGGCGGCCGGCGCGATGAGCCGGGTCGTTCGCATCGTGCTGTTCGTGGCCGGCGCGGTGGTGCTCGGCTTCCTGACGACCTGGGCGTTCCTCGCCTACCTGCACCCCGACAGGGTGATCGACTTCGCGACGATGCTGCAGATGTGCGGCATTCCCCTGTCGCGCTGACCGTTTCCTCTTTCCCCTCCCACATGGCGACACGCAAGAGCGACTACAGCGAATCCTCGATTCGCGTGCTGAAAGGCCTCGAGCCGGTGCGGCAGCGCCCCGGCATGTACACCCGCACGGAAAACCCGCTGCACATCATCCAGGAAGCGATCGACAACGCGGCCGACGAGGCGCTGGCGGGCTTCTGTCGCGAGATCGGCGTCACGCTCCATGCCGACGGCAGCGTGACGGTCGAGGACGACGGTCGCGGCATCCCGGTCGGCCTGCATCCGGAGGAAGGGGTGCCGGTGGTGGAGATCGTCTTCACGCGGCTGCACGCGGGCGGCAAGTTCGACAAGGCGGGCGGCGGCGCCTACAGCTTCTCGGGCGGCCTGCACGGCGTGGGCGTGTCGGTGACCAACGCGCTGTGCAAGCGCATGGAAGTGACGGTGTGGCGCGACGGCGCCGTGCATCGCATCGCCTTCGCCGGCGGCGAGGTCGCCAGCCCGCTGGCCGCGTCGGCGCCCGAGCGCGGCGAGCGGCGCAGCGGCACGCGGGTGCGCTGCTGGCCCGACCCGAAGTACTTCGACGCGCAGTCGATCCCGCACGCCGAGCTGGCCCACCTGCTGCGCTCCAAGGCGGTGCTGCTGCCGGGCGTGAAGGTGACGCTGCTCGAGGAGAAGAGCGGCCGGCGCCAGTCGTGGCAGTACGCCGAAGGGCTGCGCGGCTACCTGACCGAATCGCTGGCGGCGCTGTCGGGCGCGGAGCCCGTGATTCCGCTGTTCGAAGGCGAGCAGTCGATCGGCGCCGACCACGAGACCTTCGCCGAGGGTGAGGGAGCGCAGTGGGTGGTGGCCTGGACCGAGGAGGGCGGGCTGCTGCGCGAGTCGTACGTGAACCTGATCCCCACGTCGGCCGGCGGCACGCACGAGTCGGGGCTGCGCGAAGGCCTGTTCGCGGCGGTCAAGGGCTTCATCGAGCTGCACGGCATGCAGCCCAAGGGCGTCAAGCTGCTGCCCGAGGACGTGTTCGCGCGCGCCAGCTTCGTGCTGTCGGCGAAGGTGCTCGATCCGCAGTTCCAGGGGCAGATCAAGGAGCGGCTCAACTCGCGCGACGCGCTGCGGCTGGTCGCGTCGCTGTCGAAGCCGCAGCTCGAGCTGTGGCTGAACCATCACGTCGAGCACGGCCGCAGGCTGGCCGAGCTGGTGATCCGCCAGGCGCAGGCGCGCAGCCGCGCCGCGCAGAAGGTGGAGAAGAAGAAGGGCTCGGGCGTGGCGGTGCTGCCGGGCAAGCTCACCGACTGCGAGTCGACCGACATCGCGCGCAACGAGCTGTTCCTGGTCGAGGGCGACTCGGCCGGCGGCTCGGCCAAGATG
>JAHDYE010000020.1 GCA_023383035.1 Burkholderiaceae bacterium
CGGGCAGGAGCCCGACCTCGACGCGAACCCGGCGCTGCGCTGGATCAACCGGCACGTAAAGGTGTCGCCGCACTACGACGGCGAGCGCTTCTTCACGACGGTCGACGGCGTGCGGATGGCCACGCCGCTGTTCGTGGTGATCCTGCTGATCGGCATCGTCGACGTGGTGTTCGCAGTCGACTCGATCCCCGCGATCTTCGCGATCACGACCGATCCCTTCATCGTGCTCACCTCGAACGTGTTCGCGATCCTCGGCCTGAGAGCGATGTACTTCCTGCTCGCCGGCATGCACGAGCGCTTCCACCTGCTGTCGTACGGACTGGCCGTGGTGCTGGCGTTCATCGGCGCGAAGATGCTGCTGATCGACGTCTACAAGATCCCGATCGCGTGGTCGCTGGGCTTCACCGTGACCGTGCTGGCGCTGACGATGCTGCTGTCGCTGCGGATCCCCGCGAGACCGGGCGCGGCCGGCAGCGCCTACCCGTTCGGTGCCAGGAAGCGGGACGCCGGGGCGGCGAAGGAATCGCAGCGAGGGCCGGCTCAGCGGTCATGATCGGGTGCCGATTCGGCGCGTCCGCGCTTTTCGGAGGCGCCGATGGTCCGCGCAGCGCACCACGCGCCGGCGAGCGACAGGACACACGCAACGAGCATCACGATGCGAAAGGCGTGCAGGAAGGCCGCGTCGAACGCGAACTGCACGGCATGGCGCGCGAATCCCTGCAGTTGCGGCGGCACGCGCGCCTCGGCGAGTGCCGGCACCTGGGCTTCGATCGCGCCGCGCATTTCGGGGTCGAGCTGCAGCGCATCCAGGCGCGATTCGAGCGTGGAACGGAACACGACGACGGCGATCGCACCCAGCAGCGCAACGGCGAGCATGCCGGCGATGCGCGCCACCGCGTTGTTGATGCCCGATGCCGTGCCGGCGTGACGATCGTCGACCGATCCCAGCACCGCCGTCGTCAGCGGTGCGACGCTGATCGCCATGCCGAGGCCGAGCACGATCATCGCCGGGAAGAAGGTCGTCCAGTACGAGCCGCCGATCCCCGGCACGGCGAACAGCGCAAAACCGACGGCCGCGACGACGGGGCCGACGATCAACGGCAGGCGCGCGCCGTACCGGTCGACCAGCCCGCCGGACCAGCGCGACAGCGCGCCCATCGCCAGCGTCAGCGGCAGGAAGGCTGCACCCGCGCTCGTCGCCGAGTAACCCTGCAGCGCGACGAGATTGAACGGCAGGAAGAACATCGCGCCGCCCAGCGCGCAATAGAGCAACAGCGTCATCGCGTTGGCGCCGCTGAAGTCGCGTGACGAGAACAGCTCGAGCGGCATCATCGGCGTGCGCGAGGCGCGCTGCGACCATACGAACGCGGCCAGCAGCAACGCGCCGGCGGCGAGCGCGACGAGCACCGACGGATTCGCCCAGCCCCGCCCGGGCGCCGCGGTCAACCCCCAGGCCAGCGCGCCGAGACCCGCGGTCGCGAGAACCGCGCCACGCCAGTCGAGCGGCGCGCGGCGTGCCGTGCCGCGCAACTCGGGAACGCGCAGGTACGCCAGCATGAGCGCGGCGAGCGCCACCGGAACGTTGACGAAGAAGATCGCACGCCATGTCGACACGTCGACGAGCCAGCCGCCGAGCACCGGGCCGAGCGCCATCGTCAACGCGGAGAATCCGGCCCACATGCCGATCGCGCGACCGCGCTCGTCCTCCGGATAGGCAGCGCTGATCAGCGCGAGGCTGTTGGGCACGAGCAATGCGCCACCGACCCCTTGCGCAACGCGCGCGACGACGAGCGCGTCGACCCCCGGCGCCAGGCCGCAGGCGATCGACGCCAGCGTGAACACGACGACACCGACGACGAACACGCGGCGCCGCCCGAAGCGATCGCCGGCGGCGCCGCCGACGAGGATCAGCGCGCCGAGCATCAGCAGGTAGGCGTTGACCACCCACTGCACGCCGTGTATCGATGCGGCGAGCTCGGACTGCAGCGCGGGCAGCGCCACGTTGACGACCGAGCCGTCGATGAACGCCATGCTCGAACCGATGATCGACGTCGCGAGAACCCAGCGCCGGACCCGCGCGGGACACGCCGGGTCGGACGAGGCGCCGGCACGCAGCGCGCCTTCGTCGCAGGGCGTCCGGTCTTGCCCGATCATGGGAGCGGCCCGGCACGCACTCTCATCACCCTGGAACTGGACGAACGCATACCTTTGCTCTCGAGGCCCGAGCGCTTATTCCGAGTTCGAAGCGCTCGTGGCTACATGAAACCTATCCAGCGCCCGGCAATCAGCACCGACGGCCAGAGGACGAGCGACACGGCCGCCAGCAACCTCGCTGTCGGGGGCGCGCTGCCGCTTGCCACCGCGGCCCGGAAGCCGCCGAGCCCATGCTGGAGCGCGATGCTGCCCAGCGCCAGCGCGAGCAGCGCCAGCTTGGCGAGGAAGGCCGTGTTCTCGACATAGTCGGACGCGTTCACCGCGAACAGCCACACACCGGTGAGGACCGCGGTCGCCGTGCCCACGCCCGCTGCGCGTGACAGGAAAGGGCCGAGCACGGCCAGCGGTGCCTGCGGGAACAGGCCGAGCAGGCGCAAGTCGAGCGGCAGGATCGCGCCGACGATCAGGCCGATGCCGAGGATGTGCGCCGCGTTGACGAAAAGATAGGCGGTGCCGGAGTCGCGCAGGAGCCCGACGCCCGGCAGGCTGCCGAACGCAGCGAGCAGGATATCCACGCCGGCGCGTCAGTCCGATTTGATCCGCTCCGGGTACATGTCGTAGTTCCGGCCGTCGATGGTGATTCGCACGGCCTTCATGTGGGTCTTGCCCTGCTCCTTCGAACGATTGCCGAGGATGCGGATCGGGTCTCCGATCTTCGCCGAATCGGCGGTGAATCCGGAGCGCTCGGTCTGGCGCGGATTGCCGAGATCGACCTGCCAGACCAGGCCATCGGGTGCCTTGACCCGCAGGGTCGGATGCGGCGGCGCCATGGAGATCGCCTCGATGCTGCCGTCGAGCTCCGATTGCTCGCCCACGGCCCAGTTCCAGCCGTGGTGGGCCAGCGCGGGATTGCCGGTGACGAGCATCAGGGTGGCGGCGAGCAGCATCCATGGCCGGCGCATGGCTCGCTGTACGGCGATGGTCGACCGGCCGGGCGCGGCGGAAACGGGGGTGGATGATGGCGTCATGGTGCGGGCTCCGGTGAGGACGGACGAAGACGGCATGCCGAGACCCTCGTACCCTACCTTCGAGCCCGGTTCTTCGCTACCGAACCCATGTCGACCATCCCGGGAAGCCGGGTGCTCGTCCCCGCGCCTTCGCCTGTCGACTTGCTCGATCTGATTGGCCCGCGGCGACTTGTCGTGTCGGTCAGGCACAGCCCGCCAACCACCGCAGCCAGTTCGGATCGAGCGGATAGTGTTGTGGTGGGCCGTGTTGGGCTCGAACCAACGACCAAAGGATTATGCTTGCCACTTCGGCTTTCGCCGCCCGTTTCCGGTTCGTGGTCTGGACTCTGTCTTGCCTTTCGGCCTTCCCGTCGAGTCTCTACACGTTCTCCTCGCACGAGGAGCTTCGCTCGGCGTTGGCATAGCACGCGAGTGCCTTAGCGTTCACCGAATTTGAGAAGTTCTACTTCAAGGCAGAGTGAACTTGCCTTGAGCAACCCGTCTGGATCGTCCCGTGCCCTGGCCCGAAGCCACGGTGTAGGGAGTCACCGTCAAGTCCTCTGCTCTAACCAACTGAGCTAACGGCCCACAGCTTTGAATTATCGCATTCTGAAATGGAAGCGGGCAAACGACGGTGCTGCTGTCAGCCCGTGCCCTTCGCGCGGCTTGCCTTGGCAAAGCCCCGATCCACCGCAACGCGTTTGAGGCCGCGCACGGTCATTCGGCAGGGACAGGCAGTGGCTCACGCGGTGGTGTGGCCGCGTCCGCCTTGCGGATCGACCAGATGCTGTCGGCGGAGCCGGTCGTGATGCGGCGGCGGGTAGCAACCGCCATCCAGGCGAAGCAGAGCGCGCCGACGAAGGCAACCACATCGACACCGATCGTCGCAGCGCTGCCATAGGCCCACATGCCCAGCGCAGGAAGCAGCAGCGCCGCCAGCGTGGTCAGCGGGATCGCCATCGTCGCGGCGGCGCACAGCCACAGCAGATGCACGGCCGAGCGCGCAGCGCCCCAGGCGAAGGCCCAGGCGACCGAACCGAGGAACACGACGTAGTAGATCAGCTCATGCCAGTGGTGGAGGTCGGCGACGCGGCCGTGCAGCCACTTGGCCGCAACGATGGTGAGCGACAGGCCCGCGACGCAGCCGAGGCATACGCCCACCGTAGCGCTGCCCAAGAGGCGGGTCGAACGGGACTGCTCGACTTCGCCGCCCTTGCGTACACTCTTGCGGCGCGTCTCGATCCACAGCAGGTTGCCGGTATAGAACAACCACGCGCCGGAGAAGCCCAGGAAGAAATAGGCCCATGAAACCGTCGCACCCTGATACTGCCCGGCGTGCAGGCCGTAGAACGTTTCCGAGGCGCGCCGATCCGGATCCTGACGCGATGGACGTGTGCTGTCCTTGAGCAATTCTCCGGTCACGGCGCTGAGCATGACGCCGCCAAGATGGGTATCTCCGACATAGCCACGCTCGGCGCCGGGGACTCTGACCGAAGCGGCCTTATCGCCGAAATTCTTGAAGACCATGAAGCGGGGCTCGAAATTGGGCACCTGCGCTTCAAGTTTTTGCAGCAACTGTGAGGGCGCCATCATGGCGGCCGCCTCGCCGATCGGCTTTGGCGCCCTGTAGGGCTCGTTGTCGCGATCGTCCAAGATGGCTTGCTTGCCGCCAAAAATTACTGCCTCTTGCGCGGACCAGAGTTGGTGGCTGAAGCTCAATGCGGTCGCGGTGATCGCCATCGCAATGTGAAATGGGAGCGCGGTAATTCCGACGACATTGTGAGCGTCCAGCCACATGCGCTTGAGGTTCGTGCCGAAACGCAGCGCGAAAAAATCCTTCACGAGCGACGGCAGCAGCACGATCACGCCGGCGATCAGCGCCACGCCGTAGAGCAGCGAAACCACCCCCATGAAATACGATCCCCATGGCTCCGGAATCCCGATGCGCATGTGGATGTGATTGATGAACTCCGCCAGTTCTGACGGCTCCTCCTGCTTCGCCAGCAGCGTGCCGTCGGGCTCGAGCGTCGCCCACCAATGGACATGCTCGTGCGGCTGGCCCTCCTGATGCGGCGCGTCTTCTTCCCACGTCACCCGCGCCGGCTCGTTCTCGTGTCCGCGCAGATGCAGCTTGATGCCTTCCTTGCGCGCTTCGGGATGGGCGGCGGCTACCAATTCGAGGAGGCGGGGCGCATCGTCCAGAGGCACCGCTGCCACACCTACGGCAGGCGGTGACGCCCAGCGTGCGATCGGCTCCGCAAACATGGTGAGCGCGCCCGCGTAGAAGGCAATGAACAGCGCGAAGCCACAGGTGATGCCGGTCCATGTGTGGACGGTCTTGTAGATTCTGATGATGTCGGCGCGGATCATGCTGCCCTCACGCGAAGAAATAAAAGCGGCAAGCAAACAGCGCCGCGAAGGCAATGAGGTTCGCCGCGCCGAGCCATGCCCAAGCGGCGCGCCCGCTGTGAAACAGGAAGCACAAGCCGAACACCGCGATCCAGACGAACACTTCCAGATAGCGCATCAGCGAGTAGCGCCCACCCGGGGCATCGATGCCCCCCGGACCCAGATAGGCGTAGAGGCCGGCCAGCGAGAGCGCCAGGCCGAGGCCGAGGATGGCGCCGGCACTGGCCTTGCTCCACCAGTCTGGACGGATGTCGCCTGCCATGTCAGTTCTTCCGCCCGAAGGTGCGCAGCGCGGCCGAATAGGGAAAGACGAAGCAACAAACCATGGCGACATGCAGCGTGACGAACAAGCCAGCCAATGGCCGCAAGGCCGCGATCCATGCGACAAGGCCGGCCGTCAGCAGGAGGCCGCCCGCCACCAGGGCAGGCCTTCCCGGCAAAGGCTGCGCCCGCCACTTCTGGTTGGGGCTGGCGAGGTAGAGGCACACACAACCGGCTATGGTCAGCGCCAGCGCTAGGCCCACGACCATGGCTCAGAAACCGAATGTCGCAGAGAGCCGGAAGGTGCGCGGCGCGCCGAGCTGGATATACCTGCTGTTTGTTCCCGACCAATAGTCCTTGTCGAAGACGTTATCGACGTTGAAGCGGACCGTGATCGGCTTGTTGTTCCATCCAGACTTGAAGACATAACGTGCGCCGAGATCGACGACCGTCCATGACGGGATCTTCAAGTTCTCATTGCTGCTGGTAACCACTTGATCGCCGGTGTAGGTGAAGCGGCCGGTCAGCGTCAGGCCTTGCAGGAACGGCATATCCCATTCGCCGCCGACCACCGTCCGGATGGTGGGGATGCCAGCGTCCCTGTTGCCGTCAAAGAGCCCGTCCTGGGTCTTCGTCTGGTTGCTGTCGAGCAGGGTGACGCCACCCATCATGCGAACGCCACGCATGAGCTCGCCATAGGCGTTCAGCTCGATACCGCGAACGCGCACCTCGCCGTTCAGCGCCAGCGTGGGAAGGCCGCCATTAGGGTCGGGAACGTCAATCGCGTTCAGCTGGCTGAGCCGGAACGCCGCCAGCGTCGTCGTCACCGTGCCCCAATTGACCTTGACGCCCGCTTCGTACTGCTTGCTGGCGTAGGGTGGCAATACCTCGCCACTATTCGCATACCCTGGCCAAACGATGTATCCCTGCTCCAGATTTTCTATGTAGTTGGTGTAGAGCGAGACGTTCTTCCATGGTTTGACGACCAGCGCCAGAGCCGGAGTCCATTTGTCGCTGTCATAGCTGGAGATATTGGCCCCGGTCGTCGTGTCGAAACTGTCGGATTCCACTTTTTGGTGGCGAATGCCTGCGGTGAACTGGATCCGCTCGTCGAGAATCGACAAGGTATCGGCGATGCCGATGCTGGAAATGCGGGTTTTGCTTGCTTTCTTTGGATCGCCAGGATCAGTGGAGATCACTTCGGCGCCGAACACCGGATGGTAAATGTTCGTGGTGTAGGTAAATGGGCTTGTCGCTTGCGCCTCTTTATATTCCATCTCGGACTGCGACAGGTTGAGGCTGAAGGCATGGTTCACCGGCCCGGTCGCCGCCTTCGCCCTCAATCCGGCTTGCATGGACTGAACGTCATACGCGAATTTCGAGTGCTCGACGTTACTCCACCCATATGTTCCGCTCGTATCGAGCAGCTTGGGTTGGTTCGGACCTATGAGCGATAAGTCCAGTTCTTGCTTGCCGATGGCGGCATAGGCCGTGACCGTGTCGGCAATATCGACTTCGCCCCGCACCATGCCCAGCGTCAAGTTGCTGGGCTGTTTGCTCCATACGGGATTGAGGCTGGTTCCGGCGTCGGGGGCTTCCGGAACAAAGACGATGCCGCCGCCGCGACCGCTAACAACGAGCTGCTGTACAGTCTGGGGGTTGGCGTCGTTCGACTGATGCGCGATATCAGCGGATATCCGGGCGCGCTCACCGCGATAGTCCAGATTGATCGCCGCCGACCCGACTTCTGCGGAGACTGGTTTTGTGGGCGTATCGCCTTTGCGGTACGCGCCGTTGAAGCGAATGCCGAACTGATTCTCCGTGCCGAAGCGGCGGCCGACATCTAGATGAGCGCCAAGCTGCGAGCGGGAACCATACCGCGCGGTCAGTTCGGTCAGCGGTTCGTCGCCGGCCTGCTTGGTGACGAGGTTGTACGAGCCGCCGGGACCGCTTGTTCCCGATGCCGCCATACCGTTCAGCAGAGCGCTCGGCCCCCTGAGCACTTCGACGCGCTCCAGGTAATCCATATCCGGCGAACGCAATGGCGCCATGCCGACTAGCCCGTTCAGGCTACCCGCACCGGATGCCAAGTTGGTCGTGAAGCCGCGAATGGATACTGAGCCGTCTTCATCGCTCGCGCTGTTTTGTTTCGTCAGTATGGACGGATCATTCAACAGGACATCCTGAATGGTCTGCGCCTGCTGATCTTGAATCGTCTTGTTCGTGTAGTTGGTCTGGGAGAACGGCGTGTCCATCACGTCCTTGTTGCCGAGCATGCCGACTTGACCGCCGCGTGCCACTTGGCCGCCCGCATACGGCTTTGGCAAGTCACCAGGCCTCGGTTCCGAACTCGCGATCGCCCTTACCGCCGGCAAAGTCGTCTCCCCCCGGGCACTCTCCGCAGGAGCGGCCTGCGCTGTGGAAGACGGACGCAACACATAAGCTCCGTTGTCCAGTTGCACCGCCTGCAACCCGCTGCGCGCGAGCAGTGCCGCCAGCGCTTCCTGCGCGGTGTACTGCCCATTGATGCCTGCCGTCGTCTTGCCGTCGGTCTGATCGGCCGTGAACGTCAGCAACAGGTTCGCCGAGCTGGCCAGGTTGCGCAGCGCCGGCGCGAGCGGGCCGGCCGGAATGCTGTAGCTCTGGCGCGCGCCTGGCGGCTGCTGGGCCGAAGCCTGGGCCAGCGCCGTCTGAGGTGTGGCAACGCTCAAGGCACCGCCCGCGACCGCGAGCCACACCGCATAGGCAACGGCAGTTCGTGAGAACGCCTGCCGCGGGTTGGCGCCCAGGCTTGCGGCGCTGGTCAGTGTCGAAGTGGTGGCGCTTGGATGGCTGCCCGGATGGCCCGGGCGGTTCGTGTTGGCTCGCATGGCGTCCCAGTCAGGAAGTGAAATTGATGTCCTCACTGGGTAGGTGCCGCGAGAAATCAAATCGGGCAGTCCAAAACGAAGATTTTTTCGATTCGAGGGAGAACCCTTAGAAATCCGAGCACGGCCAACCCACCGTCGCGGGCGGGATCGGAGTGTTCAGGGGTGCGCCAGGCCGTGCCAGCGGGGCGCGCTATCGCGCGGCTTCGACCGTCACCCAGTACCGGGTGCGCAGCGTCACTTGCACCGGCAGCACGTTGGGCAGCGTGGACAGGATGCGGTCCGTGTCCTGCAGCGGGAACACGCCCGAGAAGCGCAGCCCGGCCACATCGGGCGCGCAGCGCAGGATGCCGGGCCGGTAGCGGCCCAACTCGGCGACGAAATCGCCCAGGCGCATGTCGTCGGCCACGATCTGGCCGTTCGCCCAGGCGGTAGCCTGATTGCCAGCGGTCTGCGGCGCCTCGACGGCCTCGCGCGTGAACGAGGTTCGCTCCCCCGCGCGCAGCACGCGTCGCTGGCCGGCGGCGTCGCGGGGCGTGATCTCGACCGCGCGTTCCAGCACCGCCACCTGCGTGTGCTCGTCCCGCTGGCGCACGGTGAAGCGCGTGCCCAGGGCGCGGATGCGTCCCTCGGCCGTCTCGATGAGGAAGGGGCGCGCATCGTCGGCACGAGCGCCGGCGGCGTGGCCGGTGACGACCAGGATCTCGCCCGCCACCAGGCGCACCAGGCGCCGCTGGCCGTCGAAGCGCACGTTGATGGCGCTGGCGGTGTTGAGGGTGATGACGGTGCCGTCGTCCAGCGTCACGCTGCGCTGCTCGCCAGTGCCGGTGCGGTAGTCGGCCGCCGCCAGCTGCCAGGTCTGCGTGCGCGAGCCCAGCAGGCCGATGGTGCTGGCACCACCGGCCCACAGCAGCGCGCGCAGAACCATGCGACGGCGAGGAGAGGTGGCCGCATCAGGGCCCGTGTACGGCGACAGGGCCTTGTAGGCGGCCTTGGGCTGCATGACCTTGAGGCGGCCCGTGACGGCTTCGATGTGCTGCCAGGCGCGTTCGTGGTCGGGGTGCGCCATGCGCCACTGCTGCCAGCGCCTGCGGTCTTCGTCGGTCGCTTCGTTCGACATGAGCAGCGTCAGCCACTCCGCGGCCTGCCGGGCGACGGCTTCGCTGATCGGAAACCCGCCGGCCATCGGCGGCGGACGGCCCACGGCGGAAGCGTCGGACGAACTTGCAGTCATTGGCCTGCTACGCGCCCAGCGCGAACAGGCAATGCTGGTTGGCGCGCGTGAGGTACTGCTTGACGGAGCTGGCGGAGACATTGAGACGTTCGGCAATGTCCGAATAGCTCAGTTCTTCAAGGTGCGCCAGCAGGAAGGCTTCCTTGACCTTGGACGGCAGGCCGTCGAGCGCCTGGTCTACCTGGCGCAGCGCTTCCAGCGCCAGATAATGCACCTCGGGCGACGGCGCCAGTTCCTCGGGGAAGGCGGCCAGCGTGTCGAGGTAGGCCGTTTCGAGCAACTGGCGGCGGTGGCGGTGCGCCATCAGCCGCTTGGCGATGGTGGTCAGGAACGGGCGCGGCTCCTGGATGTCACCCGCCGTGCCTGTCGTCATCACGCTGACGAAGGTGTCCTGCGCGAGGTCGGCCGCCACGAACGAGTCGCCGAGCTTTCGACGAAGCCAGCCGTACAGCCACCCGTGATGGTCGCTGTACAGCGCATGGACTTCGTTGTGCAAAGCAAGTTCGCCGGCCGACACGGCGCCCTCCTGTCAAGATCGAGCCCGTGGCAGACCTTGGAAGCAGAATGAGAATTACTCGCATTCTATGAGTGCGCGGCAGGTCTTACAAGAGAAATGTCCAAGTCAACGCCATTCGGACGCCAGCCGGGGTCTTGGCGAGCGGAGCGCTCCCATTTGTGGCTGCGTCGTCGCCAGACCTCGGGGCGCCACCGAGTGGGCCGAATATTCGCTAGAATGCGCATATTTACTGAACAGTAAATAACACCTCTGACACCCCTATGCTTGAGCCCACACTGACGGAACGACAGTTGATCACCCGCTTCGTGGACGCGCTCCGAGAGCTTCCGGAAGTGGGGGCCGATCTCGAACACTGGGAGGCCGTGGCCAAGCATGGCGATCGTGGATACGACGCCCAAGTCGACCTGCGCGTCGCTGGCAAATCCTTCGTCTTGCTGATCGAAGCCAAGAAGGCCGTCTTTCCCCGAGATGTCCGCCAAGTGATTTGGCAGCTCCGGGAAGCGAGTCACGAACGACCTGCGGAGCAAGGGCAAGCGCCATTGCTACTACTCGTCGCCGAATCCCTCTCCCCCGGCGCGAAGGAACTGCTCAGAAGCGAGCGCGTCGGCTACTACGATAGCGGCGGCAGCCTGTACCTGCCTGCGCCCGGTGCGTACCTCTACATCGACAAGCCGCCGCCCAAGGCCCTTGCGAAGTCGGTACGCACCCTGTTTACCGGACGACGCGCTCAAGTACTTCACGCCCTGTTGATACATCATCAGAACTGGTTCGGCGTCACTGAACTAGCACAGCAGGCGATGGTGTCGCCCGCCACCGCCTCGCAGGTGCTGACCGAGTTGGAGCGCTTCGACTGGCTGGTGGCGCGTGGGCAAGGCCCGAGCAAGGAGCGCCACCTTCGCGAGCCGGCAGCCTTGCTGGACGCATGGGCCCGGGAGCTCGCCACCATCCGCCCGCCGACCTTGCGCCGGTACTACGTGCCAGGCACGAAGGCCGACACGCTGGCGGCGCGAATCGGCCAAGTCCTCGACACACACGACGCCCAGTACGCGGTCAGCCACGAGGCCGCCGCGCAGCGCTACGCGCCATTCCTCTCCAACGTCTCCCAGGTGCGTGTGCGCGTGTTGACCGGCCCCAACGCGGATGGGGCGATCGGCGACCTGGACGCGCGTGTGGTCAACGAAGGCGCCAACTTGGGCGTCATCGAAGCCAAGTCGCCGGGCGAACTGCTGTTCCGTGAGCGGGTCGATGGCCTGTGGCTGGCCAGCCCGATCCAGATCTACCTCGACCTCTTGCGCGGCGAAGGCCGCTCTAAGGAAATGGCCGGGCACTTCCGCAAAGAAAGGATCGGCTTCTGATGGCCAAGCCCGCTACGCTCGACGGTTACAGCGACCAGTACACGGCGGACTGCGAACGTGTCCTCGTGACGCTGCTGCGCGGTCTCGGACCGTGGAAGGATTCGGTCTACCTGGTCGGCGGGCTTACACCACGGTACCTTGTCGCCGCGCGGCCGCCCATGGTTCCGGCTCACGCAGGCACGCTGGACGTGGACATCGTGATCGACCTGCAAATCCTGGCCGACACTGAGGCGTATCACACGCTGGAGGACAACCTCAAGAAGATGGGTTTCGAGCGTGCCGAGAACGAAGCCGGGAAGAAGCTCTCGTGGCGTTGGCAGACTCGCACGGAACACGGCGCGCTCATGGTGCTGGAACTGCTGGCCGACGCACCGGACCTCGCCGGCGGCAAGGTGCAGCCGCTCCCAACGGAAGGCACCATCTCGGCTCTGAATATCCCGCACTCGTCGATCGTTTTCGACCTGTACCAGGTCGCCGAAATCCAGGCGGAGCTGCTGGGCGACAACGGTGTCGCCACCGAGAAGATCAAGCACGCCAATCTCGTCAGCTTCACCTGCCTGAAGACCTTCGCGTTCGACCAGCGCTTCGAGCGCAAAGACGCGCACGACCTAATTTATTGTATCGAGCACGCGCCCGAGGGCATGGACGCCGTGGCCGCGGCCTTCCGCAACGAGCGGGAAGGCAAGCACGGCGTCGTCATCGAGGCCTCGTTGACGATCCTGCGTAGCCGCTTCGCAAGCGACGGGAATACCGAGGGCTATCGCAAGGATGGTCCGGTATCGGTCGCCAGGTTCGAGCTGGGCGAAGGGGACGAGCCGGAGCAGCGCGAAGCGCGGGCTTTGCGGCAGCGGCAGGCCAGTGACGTGATTGAGCAACTGCTGGTCCGGATCGGTTGAGGGCGGCGACATGAGCTTTCCCGCCGACATCAAGGGCTGCATGAAGGACTGCATCCACTTCACGAAGTTCTGCTTCGCGGTGTCGAGGAAACCGCTGCGGCGATTGATGCGGCTGGCGATGATACCGCCTCGCCGCGCGGGCAGGCTGCCGGCGATCGAGTCCTGCGGTCGACTGCCCGCGCCGTGCGTGATGCCCGGCACGCCCGAGCTCAGCGCGTAACCTCTGCCAGCGGCAGGGCGAAGGTTGACGCCGCGGGAACGGGGTGCGAGCGTGGCCCTTGAATCCGGCGACCGAAGCGCATTCGCGGATCTTCGCGTCGCCGGCCGTTCGACCGTTTCCGACGGAGGAGCTGATGAAACCGACGGCATCGGAAATCGACCTCGCACGTCGATGGCTGCTGGCCGCGAGCGCGGGCGGCGCGGCCGCCGGCCTCGGCGGACTGAGCCTGCCCGCCGGCGCGCAGACGAAAGCGCTGCCGCCCGTGGCCGCGTTCAAGGACGCCGACAGCATGATCGTGCACAGCGCCAGCGGCGTCGAAACCCGTCGCAGCGCTTTCGGCACCAGCGGCATCACCGACGTCGACCTCCTGTTCCTTCGCAACAACGCGAGCCCGCCGGGCGAATCGATCATCGCCGATCCCGATGCCTGGCAGGTGCAGTTCGATGGCGTCGCGAAGCCGGGCGCGCTGACGGTGGCCGAACTGAAACGCATCGGACTGGCCGACGTCGCGACGGTGCTGCAGTGCTCGGGCAACGGACGCGGGTTCTTTCCGCACAAGCCCTCCGGCTCGCCGTGGACCGTGGGCGCCGCGGGCAACACGCTGTGGAGCGGCGTGCCCGTACGCGACGTCGTGCGCGTGCTCGGCGGCGTGCAGGGCGGAGCGCGCTACATGACCAGCACCGGCGGCGAAACCTTCCCGGCCGGCATCGACCCGAAGACGGTGGTCGTGGAGCGCTCGGTGCCGTGGACCGAGCTGGAGAATGCGATCCTCGCGTGGGAGCTGAACGGCCGACCGATCCCGCTCGCGCACGGGGGCCCGTTGCGACTGATCATCCCCGGGTACTACGGCGTCAACAACATCAAGTACGTGAAGCGTGTCGCGTTCACGCAGGACGAAACGGGCGCGAACATCCAGCGATCGAGCTATCGCGTGCGCCCGGTCGGGGAAAAGGGAAACCCGACGCAGCCGTCGATGTGGCAGATGAACCTGAAGTCGTTCGTGACCAACCCGTCGGCCAACGGACAGATGCTGCGCGCGGGGCCGCTGCAGGTTCACGGCGTCGCGTTCACGGGCGGCAGCAGCCCGGTCGGGGCGGTCGAGGTGTCGACCGACGGCGGAAAGACGTGGCGCGCAGCGCGGTTCTTCGGGCCGGACATGGGGCCGTACGCCTGGCGCCAGTTCGTGCTGCCGGTGACGCTGCAGCCGGGGTCGTACCTGATCGCGAGCCGGGCGATCGCTGCCGATGGCACCCTCCAGCCCGAGCTGCGCGTCGAGAACGAACGCGGCTACGCCCACAACGGCTGGCGCGACCACGCGGTCGCCGTGACCGTCGCCTGATGCCCGTACGCCCGCTGGCAATGACGCTCTGCCTCGCGGTTTCCGGCATCGCCGCCGGCGAGGAGCTGGGCCGCGAGGTGTTCACGAAGATCGCGCAGCCGCCCTGCGCGTTGTGCCACACGCTGCAGGCCGCCGGCGCCACCGGCACCGTCGGCCCGTCGCTCGACGAGATCCGGCCCGACAGGCAACGCGTGATCACGACGGTACGCGAGGGAATCGGCGTGATGCCGAGCTTCGAGGGCAAGCTCAGCGACGAGCAGATCGACGCCGTCGCGGAGTTCGTCGCGAAGGCCGCGGGCACGCATTGAAGATGCATCGACGACCGCTGCTCGTCGCCGCGTTCGGTTTCGCCGCCTGCGCGGCGCTGCCGCTGGCCCGCACGCTGGCGCAGTCGCCTTCTGCGCATCAGCATCGCTTCCGAGATGCCGAACGCTGGACGCAGGTGTTCGACGACCCGCAGCGCGACGTCTGGCAGAAACCCGACGAAGTGCTGCGGGCGCTCGCGCTGCCGCCCGATGCCCTCGTCGCGGACCTCGGAGCGGGTACCGGCTATTTTGCCGTGCGACTGGCGAAGCTGCTGCCCGCGGGGCGCGTCTACGCCGTCGACATCGAGCCCGACATGGTCCGCTACCTCGCCGAGCGCGCGCAGCGGGAGAACCTCGCCAACCTCACGGCGGTGCAGGGAACGCCCGACGACCCGAAACTGCCCGGGAAGGTCGACCTAGTCCTGCTCGTCGACGTCTATCACCATGTCGACGAGCGCGAACGTTACTTCCGCAGGCTCGGCGACCACCTCAGGCCGAGCGGGCGCATCGCGGTCATCGATTTCCGGCCCGACTCGCCGATGGGGCCGCCGAGGAGCGCCCGCATCGCGGCGGAACGCGTGAAGGACGAGCTGAAGCGGGCCGGCTACGCGCTCGCGCAGACGCACGACTTCCTGCCGAACCAGTATTTCCTGGTGTTCGAGCGGCCGCGCTGATCGCTGCGCCGCGGCGCCTGCGGTCGCCGGCGAGGGTGGCTGCTTGCCGGGGCTCGCCCTATCCGCCCATCAGCAGCCCCGGCAACCACAACGCGATCGCCGGCACGTAGGTGACCAGCAGCAGCAGCACGATCAGCGCCAGCGTGAACGGCGTGGCTTCGCGGAACACCGCACCGAGCGGCGCGTTGGCGATCTGCGCGGTCAGGAACGTGACCACGCCCGATGGCGGCGTCAGCTGCCCGATCATCAGGTTCAGCACCACCACCACGCCGAGATGGATCAGGTCGATCTGGTAGGCATTGGCCAGCGGCACCAGCAGCGGCACCATCGTCACCAGCGCGACCGGCGGCTCGAGCGCGAGGCCCCACACGAGGAAGAAGACGTTGATGACGACCAGCATCACCCAGCGGCTGTCGGTGAGCGACGTGAAGAACTGCACCAGCGTCTCGCCGATCGCCATGTTCGCGACCAGCCATGAGAAGGTGCCCGAGGCGGCCACCATCAGCAGGATCAGCCCCGAGCTGATCGTCGATTCGCGCGTCACGCGCCACAGGTCGGCGAGGCGCATCTCGCGGTAGACGAACAGGCCGACGCACGCGGCGTAGACCACCGCGATCACGCCGGCCTCGGTCGGCGTGACGACGCCGGCGACGATGCCGCCGAGGATGATCACCGGCATCATCAGCGCGAAAAGCGCGTCGCGCAGCGTGGACCACACGCGTGCCATGGTCGCGCGCGGCGAGAACGGAAATCCGCGCCTCCGCGCGATCCAGCTGGCGGTGACGAGCAGCCACGCGCCCATCAGCAGCCCCGGCAGCGCGCCGGCGAGGAACAGCTCGCCCACCGAAGTCTCGGTGACCAGCGCGTAGACGACGAACGCGATCGACGGCGGGATCACCGGCCCCATCGTGGAGGCGGCCGCGACCACCGCCGCCGCGTACTCGGGCGGATAGCGCTGCGCTTTCATCGCCGGGATCAGCGCACCGCCGATCGCCGAGGCGTCGGCGACGGCCGAGCCGGAAACGCCCGAGAACACCATGCTCGCCACGATCGCGACGTGCGAGAGCCCGCCGCGGATGTGTCCGACCAGCGCGGCGGCGAACGCGAGCAGCCGCCGGGTGATGCCGCCGGTGTTCATCAGTTCGCCGGCGAGGAAGAAGAACGGGATCGCCAGGAACGCGAACGAGTCCATGCCCTGGATCAGCGTCGAGGCCAGCACGTTGAACGGCACTTGCCCGCCCATCGCGAGGATGAACGACAGCGATGCCAGCCCCATCGCGAAGAACACCGGCACGCCGAGCGCCAGCAGCGCGAGGAACGCGCCCATCAGCACGCAGAACGGCAGCAACTGCTGCAGCATCAGGCTCGTTCGCGCAGCAGCGCGACCAGTTCGGCGGCGATCGCGACCAGCATCAGCGCCATGCCGACCGGCAGGCTCGCGTACATCACCGTCTGCTCGACCGGGATCGAGACGAAGTACATGCCGGTCATCGCGTCGATCACGGTGCCGCTGCTCCAGCCGACGATGATGACCAGCAGGGCGCACAGCAGCCAGGCGACGATCGCCAGCCGCCGGCGCCAGGCCGCCGGCAGCGACGCGACGACGAAATCGGTGGCCATGTGCGCACGGCGTCGCACGCCGACGTAGCCCGACAGGAACGTGAGCCAGACCATCAGCATCACGTCGACTTCGAGCACCCACGGGAACGAATACGAGAACCCGTAACGGGCGACGACCTGGCCGAATGCGGTGACGACCAGCGCGATGGCGATCGCGCCGATCGTGAACTCGACCCCGCGATCGAGGATCCGGAGCATGCAGCCTGCGTCGACCGGCGCCGCGGCGCTTCAGCGCTCGGCGGCGATCTTCTCGAGGGTGCCTTTGGTCCAGAGCTTGCCGTCGAGCGAGCCGAGCGCCTTCGTCGCCGACGCCTTGAACGGCGCCAGATCGGGCTCGACGATCTCCATGCCCCTTTCCTTCAGGACCTGCATCGACTTGTCGGTGACCTCCCAGGTACGCTTGCTCGCCCACCGCTCGGTGGCGACCGCCGCGTCCTGCATCGCCTTCTGCTGCGCGGGGCTCAGCGCGTTCCACTTGCTCTCGGCCATCAGGATCATCAGCGCCGACTGGATGTAGTCGATGCGGATCGCGTACTTCTGCACCTCGTAGTACTTGGCGCCGGCGATCGCGTCGAAGCCGTTGTCCTGCCCGTCGACGATGCCCTGCTTCATCGCCAGGTACAGCTCGGCGGCGGCCACCGGCGTCGGCGAGGCACCCCAGGCCTTGAACACCTCGAGGATGGTCGGCGTCTCGGGCACGCGGACCTTCAGCCCCTTCATGTCCTCGGGTTTCGTCACCCGCGTGTTCGCGGTGGTGAGCTGGCGCGGCGCGCGATCCGACACGTAGCCGACGTACTTGAAGCCGGCCTCCTTCTCGACCGGCGCCAGCATGTCGGCGAACGTCTTCGAGAACATGAACTTGCGGAAGTGGGCGTGGTCGTGGAACACGTACGGCGCGAACAACGCATTGAATTCCTTGCCGCCGCGCGCCAGCGCCAGGGTGCCGGTATCGGCCAGCATCATGTCGATCTGGCCGGTCTTCATGCCCGCGTAGTTCTGCGGCAGGTTGCCGAGCTGGCCGCCGCCGACTCCCTGCACCTTGATCGCGCCGTTGGTGAGCGTGGCCACCTGTTCGGCGTAGTGATCGGCGATCGGTCCCCACACCGGGGGAGGCGCCACGAAGGCCATCCGGAACGTCGTCTGCGCGCTCGCCGGCGCGGCGGCCAGGACGACGGCGCCACCGAGAGCCGCAGCAATTGCGAAGATACGTCGGTTCATGTCTGTCTCCCGAAGGTGCGGCTAGCGTCGCCGCGCGAAGTAGTCGTTGTAGGAACTGCCGTTGGACACCAGCACGCCGCCGTCGACATCGATCGAGGTGCCGGTGCACATCGCCGCCGCGTCGCCGGCCAGGAACAGCGCCGCCGACGCGATGTCGGACGGCTGCACCCAGCGGCCCAGCGGGATGATCGTCTCGGTGCGGGCGATCTCCTCTTCGGTTGCGTTGCGCCGGATCATCGGCGTCAGCGTCGGCCCCGGGCAGATCGCATTGACGCGGATGCGCCGGATGCCGAACTCGAACGCCGCATGCCGCGTGAAGCCCAGCACGCCCGCCTTCGATGCCGTGTACGCCGCGCCGCCATGATACGAAATCCGCTTGCCGGCGATCGAGGCGATGTTGACGATCGAGCCGCCCCCGCGCGCGCTCATCGAGGCGACCACCGCCTGCGTGCACAGCATGACGCCGGTCAGGTTGACGCCCAGCACCCGGTCCCACTCCTGCTGCGGCATGCGCTCGATGGTGTACGTCGATTCGACGCCGGCGCTGTTGACCAGCGCGTCGACGCCGCCGAACGCGTCGCACACCTTGCGCACGCCCGCCTCGACCGATTCGCGGTCGGCCACGTCGACCACGACGCCGAGCGCGCCGTCGATCGCGCGCGCGGCAGCGGCGAGCGCCGCGGCGTCGCGATCGAACATGGCCACGCGCGCGCCGGCGCGCGCGAACGCCTGCGCGCAGGCCTCGCCGATCCCGCTGGCCGCGCCGGTGACGATGGCGACCTTGCCCAGCATCGCGTTCTTTCCCCGGCCTCAGGCGGCGAGCGTGCGACGCGCCGCGGCGACGATCGCTTCCTCGTCCGGGAACAACAGCTTCTCGAGGTTGCGCGCGAACGGGATCGGCACGCTCGGCGGGGCCAGCCGCTCGATCGGCGCCTTCAGCGACCGGAACCCCTCCTCGGCGACGATCGCGGCCACCTCGCCTGCGGATCCGCAGAACTTCATGGCCTCGCCGATCACCACCAGCCGCCCGGTCTTGGCGACCGACTCGAGCACCGTGTCCTTGTCCAGCGGAACGATCGATCGCAGGTCGATCACCTCGGCGTCGACGCCGTCCGCCGCGAGCATGGCGGCGGCCTGCAGCGCACGCCGGACCATCATGCCGACCGCCACCAGCGTCACCGCATCGCCGCTGCGCGCCACCGCCGCGCGGCCGAGCGGCGTCACGTAGTCCTCGTCGGGAATCTCGTCGCGCGCGCCGTGGTACAGCCCCATGTGCTCGAGGAACATCACCGGATTGTCGTCCCGGATCGCCGCCTTGATCATCCCCTTGGCGTCGTGCGCGTTCGACGGGATCGCGACCTTCACGCCGGGCACGTGCGCGGCCCACGCATGGTAGTCGTAGGCGTGACCGTGGTACGGGCCCACGCCGTACTTCGCCCGCACCACCAGCGGCACGCGCGCCTTGCCGTCGGAGTAGTAGTGCATCGCGCCGGCGTCGCACCCGACCTGCTGCAGCACCAGCGACAGGTATTCGAGGAACATGATGTCGACGATCGGGCGCTTGCCAGCCAGCGCCGCACCGACGCCCAGGCCGACGATCCCGCCCTCGGAGATCGGCGTGTCGATGACCCGGTCGGAGCCGAATTCCTCCCACAGGCCCTTGCACGAGCTCAGGGGGCCGCCGAAGCGGCCGATGTCGAGCCCCATGATGAACACGTTGCGGTCGCGCCGCATCTCCTCGGCGATCCCGCCGACCACTGCCTGCTGCACGGTTAGACGCGCCATCTCAAGCCCCCGCGAACACGCGATCGACCCCCAGCACCTCGGGACCCGGCATCGGGTCCTCGCGCGCCTGCGACATCGCCAGCGCGACCTCCCGAGCCACTTCTTCCTTCAGCCTTGCCGCGCCCGGCGCATCGAGGACACCCTCGGCCGCCATGCGCGCCTCGTGCAGCGCGATCGGGTCGCGGCGCGCCCATTCCTCGACTTCGCCCTGCGGGCGATACGGCGCGGTGTCGGCGCTCATGTGGCCGCCGAGACGGTAGGTGAACGCCTCGAGCAGCGTCGGCCCGTCGCCGGCGCGCGCGCGCGCGATCGCCGCACCGATCGCCTCGTGCATCGCCACCACGTCGTTGCCGTCGACGCGCACCCCCGGAATGCCGTAGCCCGGCGCGCGATCGACGATGCTGCCGCCGTGCTCCTGCCCCGACGGCGTGGAGATCGCGTACTGGTTGTTCTGGCAGACGAACACCACCGGCAGCTTCATCACCGCGCCCAGGTTCACCGCCTCGTGGAAGTTGCCGCGGCTCGCCGAGCCGTCGCCGAACACCGCCAGCGCGATCGCGCCGTTGCCGTCGAGCTTCGCGGCCAGCGCCGCGCCGGCGGCGTACTCGAGCGTCGGACCGAGCGCGCCCGAATAGAGTCCGATCACGCCGGCCTCGAACGGGCCGCAGATGTCGGAACGGTAGCGCCCGCGCGTGTGGCTGGTCACCCTGCCGTCGAGGCCGGCGAACAGCCGGCGCAGGTCGGCGCCGCGCGCATACGAGGCCGCGAGCATGCCGCGATAGTGCGGCGCCACCACGTCGCCGGCACGCAGCCCATGGTAGCAGCCAGCGATGACCGCCTCTTCGCCGAGCGCCGGATGCCAGTGCCCGTCGATCGCACCGATGACCCGATCGGTTTCGCGCACCACCAGCATCAGCCGGTACAGCGCGCGCCAGGTTTCGTCACGCGTACTCATCGCGCCCCTCCTTCAGGCCGGGTCGATGCGGGCGATCACCGCACCGGTGGCGACCACGTCGTCGGCCGCGTGCAGGATCGCGGTGAGCACGCCGGCCGCGGGCGCCTCGACCTCGATGTTGACCTTGTCGGTCATCACCTCGACCAGCAATTCGCCGGCGGCCACCCTGTCGCCCGGCTGCCTGTGCCACGCGACGATCGTCGCCTCGTTGGCATCGCCTCCGAAGTCGGGCATCCTTACCTCGATGGTCATCGTGTTCCCCAGTGCTCTAGAGTCCGAGATCGAGCGCCGACGGCGCAGCGAGCAGTTCGTGAAGCGTGTCGACGAAACGCTGCGCCGGCACGCCGTTGACGACGCGGTGATCGACGGTGAGGCTGGTCGGCAGCACCCATCCCGGCACCACCTGCTCGCCGCGCACCACCGGCTTGCGCGTCAACGCGCCGATGCCGAGGATCGCGCACTGCGGCAGCGCGATGATCGGCGTGGACCAGCGCGCCGACGGCACGCCGCCCGGATTGGTCAGCGTGAAGGTCGCGCCGCGCACGTCGTCGAGCGTGAGCCGTCCCGCCCGCGCCCGCTGTGCGACATCGGCCAGCGTGCGGGCCACCTCGGGCAGCGTCAGGCGATGGACATCGCGCACCACCGGCACGACGAGGTCGTCGTCGGGCATCGACAGCGCGACGCCCATATGCACCGCATCGGACTGGTGCACTACGCCGTCGACGAAGGCGGCATTGAGCGCCGGATGCTTGCGCAGCGCCTGCGCGATGGCCTTCACGAGCAGCGCGGTCAGGCTGACATGCGTGCCCTGGTTGCGCGAGACATCGTCGTTCAATGCCCGGCGCAACGTGACCAGCGCGTCGACCTCGACTTCGCCGAGCAGCGTGATCGGCGCCGTCTCGAGATGGCTTTTCGACAGGCGTGCAGCCGCGATGCGCTGCACCGGTCCGGGCCTGATGGCGCGTACGCCGGACGCCTGCTTCGCCGTCGCGCTGGAGGAAGCCGCGTCCTCGGGCATGGGTATCGCCAGGTCGAATTGATAACAAACGTTAATATTTTTCCGATGCGGGGTCTATGCGCACTGCAACAATGAACGCCGCGCCGAAACCGGAAAGCGCAACGCCGATGCTGGGCGACAAGGCCCTGGTCTACCGCCTGCTGCGCCTGGTCAACCTGTTGTCCAAGCCGTTCCAGGAGCGCTTCGGCACGCGCTACGATCTGTCGCTGAACGAGTGGCGCATCATGATGGGGCTGGCCGCGCGCCCCGGCGCCACCGTGACCGAGATCTCCGACTGGAGCGGCATGCACGTGATGAACGTCAGCCGCGGCGTCACGCGACTGGTCAGGCAGGGGCGTGTGCTGCGCGAAGTCGATCCCGCCGACCGCCGCCGCGCACTGCTGCGACTGTCGGGCCGCGGCCGGACGCTGTTCGGGATCATCGCGCCCAGTGCGCAGGCGCGCGAGGACATGGTGCGCAAGGTGCTCAGCGAAAGCGAGGCGGGAGCGTTTCGCGAAATGATCGATCGACTGATCGACGAACTGAGGCAGGAGTCCACGGACGCGGGCGTGGGCGGTCGGCGCGCGGCTTCGACATCGCCACCGCGGCGATCCAGGCGCTGAACGGCAGGCCTTCACTCCCCCGAAAGCGCCCTCGAGAGCTGGCGGGCGCTTTCCTCGAGAAGCCCGACCACCTCGGCCCGTCGCTCGGGAGCGAGCCGCGGCGAGATCGCCACGACGCTCAGCGCCACGCTGGGCCGCCCGAAGCGGTGCGGCACCGCGACGCCGACGCCGGTGACGCCGTCGAAGATGTCGTTCTCGTTCAGTCCGTATCCGAGCGCCTGCGAGCGGCGGATCATTCGCCACAGCACCTGTTCGGTGAGATGGCCGTAGCGGGTCAGCCGCTGGGCGTTCGCGGCGACGATGCCGGCCAGTTCGTCGTCGGGCAGTTTCAGCAGCAGCGAAAGTCCGCCCACGGTGCTCCCGAGGGGCCGGCGTGCGCCGACTTCCTGCGTGAGCACCTTGATCGGGTATCCGCCGACCGCCCGGTCGATGACGACGCTGTCGGCGCCGCTGCGCACCGTGAGGAAGACGGTGTCGCCGGTCAGGCGCGCCAGGCGGCGCAGGATGGGCGCGCCGGTCTCCTTGACGCCGAAATGCATGCTCGACGCCAGGCCGAGCTCGTACGACAGCGGTCCGAGGAAGTAGAGCTTGGTTCCGTGCCGCTGCATGACGAGGCCTTCGCGCACCAGGCAGGCGAGGACGCGATGCGCGGTGGCCGGCTTGAGCTGCGCATCGCGCGCCAGATCGACGAGCCGGCTGCCGGCGAAGTTGCGTGCCGCGACTTCCTTCAGCAGCGCCACGGCGCGGCCGATGCTCTGCGTGCCGCCCGCTGCCGGCGCTGCCCTTGCGCGCGCTCTGGGTCCGGGATTCTTCATTGCCGAATTCCACATTCTGGAAGCACGTTGACCGTCGATCGACACGATACCTAGCATCGACCTGCGCTGCACGGACGGATCTTCTCCGAGAGGGCAGCAACCGATACTTCCATCGGGTGGATGATCGCCGGACATCATCGCCGGGCACAAGGGGGATTCATGGCGCAACAGATCGGACAGGCCCATTTCGACGTCGTCGTCCTCGGCGGCGGCGCGTCCGGCGTCGCGGCGGCCGCGGCGGCCGCGAAGAACGGCCGCAAGACGCTGCTGGTGGAGGCGGGGTCCATGCTGGGCGGCGAACTGCTCAGCGGCATGTCGATCGACGGGCTGCTCAACGCACGCGGCGAATACGTCTGCGGCGGCATTTCCGACGAGCTGCTCGAGGAATGTCGCACGATGAACGGGTTCGTCGGGCCGATCCACGACTTCCGCCTCATCTGCTATGTGTGCGTGGACCCCGAAGTGATGAAGATCGCGGTCATGCGCGTGCTCGCTCGTTACGGCGTCACGCCGTGGATGTATACGCTCGCCGAGGACGTGGTCACCGACGGCGGCCGCGTCACCGGCCTGGTCGTGGTCAACAAGGGCGGGCGAACGCTGGTGACGGCCGACTACTTCATCGACTGCTCGGGCGACGGCGATCTCGCGGCGATGGCCGGCGCGCCCTACGAACTGGGCGCTCCGGACGGCGAGCTTCAGCCGCTGTCGCTGATGTTTCGCATGAGCAACGTCGAGAACGGGCCGCTGCTCGCCTTCGCGCGCGACAACCCGGCTTCGCTGGCGGTCGGCGAAAGCGACTACATCCGCGCCGGCCGCACCGACGCGGAACTCGCGATGGAGATCTACAAGCAGGGCCAGCCCTCGGTCTTCTTCAAGAGCGACGGACCGTTCCTCAAGGGCGCCATCGAGCGCGGCGAGCTCGCGCCCACGGCGCTGATCATGATCATGCCGACATCGGTGGCGCGCAAGGAGGTCTGCGTGAACACGACCCGGGTCGCGGAGAACATCGTCGGCATGGATGCCGCCGCCGTGAGCCGCACGATGGCGACGCTGATGGAACAGGTCTGGGACTGCGCCGAATTCCTCAAGCGCAAGCTGCCGGGTTTCGAGAACGCTCAATTCGCAGGGCTCGCCCCGCGCATCGGGATCCGCGAGACCCGCCGGATCATGGGCGACTACGTGCTGACGCTGGAAGATGCCGTGGGCGCGAAGAAGCATCCGGACTGCATCGCCAAGGGGGCGCACCACGTCGACATCCACCAGGACGGCGTCAGGCAGGTGCGGATCGCGATCGGCAACGGCGGCTCCTACGACATCCCGTTCCAGTGCCTGCTGCCGCGCAGGCTCGACAACGTGATGGTCGCCGGCCGATGCCTGTCGGCGACCCGCGAAGGCATGGGCACCGCCCGCATGATGGGACCGTGCATGGCCATGGGACAGGCGGCGGGTACCGCGGCGGCGATGTGCATCGACAAGGCGTTGCCCGGGGTGCGCAGCCTGTCGATCAGGGAACTGCAGCAACGGCTCAGGGAGCAAGGCGCCGTCATCGACGGCGTGTACTAGGACGCCACCCATCCGGATTCACCAACGAGAGCCCCGCACGGGGGCGGAGGAAACCAAGATGCAGAAGATCCTCAGGTTCGCTGCCGCGGGCATCGCGGCGGCGCTGATCGGCGCCGCGCCGATCGCATCGCTGGCGCAGGCGGACGACTATCCCGGCAAGCCGGTGCGCATCATCGTGCCGTTCGCGCCCGGCGGTTCGACCGACCAGCTCGCCCGCCTGGTGGCCGAGCGGCTTTCCCATGCCTGGAACCGGCAGTTCGTGGTCGAGAACCGCGCCGGCGCCGGCGGCAACATCGGCGCCGGCGTCGTCGCCACCGCAGAACCGGACGGCCACACGCTGGTGATGGGATCGATCGGCACCCACGCGACGAACAGCCTCATCTATCCCAAGATGCCTTACGACACGGTCGCCGACTTCGCGCCGGTGACGCAGGTCGCGAACGTGCCGCTGATCCTGCTCGTCCATCCCTCGCTGGAGGCGAAGTCGGTGTCCGAGCTGATCGCGCTGCTGAAGGCGAAGCCCGGCCAGTTGAACTACGCGTCGGGCGGCAACGGCGCCTCGCAGCATCTGGCAGGCGAGCTGTTCAAGTTCCTGACCGGCACCGACGCCCAGCACGTTCCGTACAAGGGCAGCGCCGCCTCGCTGCCCGACCTGCTGGCCGGGCGCATGACCTTCATGTTCGCCGACCTGCCGCTGGTGCTCCCGTACGTGAAGGAAGGGAAGCTCCGCGCGCTCGCCGTCGCCGGTCGCAACCGCATCGCGCAGCTTCCGGACGTGCCGACCGTGGCCGAGTCGGGCATCAAGGGCTACGAGGCCAGCGCGTGGTACGCGCTGTTCGCGCCGGCGAAGACGCCCGCCGCCATCATCGACAAGCTGCAGGCCGCGATCGCGAAGGAGCTCAGGACACCCGAGGCCCAGCGCCGGCTCGACACGATGGGCGTCGAACCGGTACTCGGCACGCCGGCCGACCTGCACCGCTTCCAGGCGTCGGAGATCGCGCGCTGGAGCGAAGTGGTCAAGGCGGCGAAGATCCGCATCGACTGACGCGGATCGGCATCGCGAGCGGGTCGTCCCGGCCCGCTCGCAGGCGCACGCGACGCGATTCAGTCCTTGCGCGCGCCCCGGCGCAGCAGCAGGCTGTTGGTCACCAGCGCACCGACGACGATCGCCGCTCCCGCCAGCTCGACCGGCTCGAAGCGCGCGCCCTCGAGGGCCCGGATCGCGAACGTGGCGACCGGCATCAGGTTCAGCAGCAGCATCGCGTTGACGGCGCCGATGTGCTGCACGCCCACGTTCCAGAGGAACATCGCGAGCACCACGCCGATCAGCGACACGTAGGCGAGCCGCCACGATGCGGCAGGCAGCGCCTGCGCGTCGATGCGTACTGCCCCCAGCGCATCGGCGACGAACCAGGCGAGCACGATGACGGCAAAGGCCGGAATGCTGGTCAGCGCCGACACGCGCAACGCCGTCCAGCCGCTCATGCGCGCGGTGACCATCGCGTAGCCGACCCAGGCAATCGCCGCCAGCACCGTGAGCAGGTTGCCCAGCAGCTCGGACGCCGAGCCCTCCGGGCCGCCGAACACGGCGAAGCCCACCCCGCGGGTGACCACCAGCGCCACGCCCACGAACGCGATCGCGATGCACACGAGGGTGAACTTCGGCGGCGAACGTCCTTCGACGATCCACTCCGCGAGCGCCGCCATCGCCGGCTGCAGTGCCAGGATGATCACGGCCACTTCGGGCCGCGTGAGCGACAGGCCGACGAACAGCAGCAACGCCGACGGGGCGAGTCCGAAGGCGCCACCCAGCAGTGCCTGCCGGCCGTACTCCTGGAACGCGAACGCGCGGCGCCCCTCACGCCACCACAGCGCCAGCGAAAACGCCACGCTGGCTGCGCCGTAGCGCACCACGGTCATCGAGAACTCGTCGAGCGCGTCGAACGCGCCCTTGGCGATCGGAAGCTGCGCGCCCCAGATCAGCGTGGCGGCGAACGCGGCGACCAGGCCGCGCGCGAATCCGGGATGCGCGGACGGCCTGCTCACAGCCCGAGGATCTTCTGGATGATCGACTTCGCGACGAACCCGAGCATGCCGAACGCGAGCACGAAGAACAGCACGAAGGTGCCCAGGCGGCCG
>JAHDYE010000021.1:0-1147 GCA_023383035.1 Burkholderiaceae bacterium
AGGACGGCGCATACCCCCTCGTGCACGTCTACCGCGTCGCAGCAGGCGGGTGAGCCGGATGCTTCGCACGCCCCGACCGGCTTCGGCCATCGGTGACCGATTTCGGTACCGGAGCCCCTGGCTGATGCTATAAATTCCAGCCTCACCCGCGCGTCCGGTACGCGTTCGGGTTCTCCGCTGGAGCATCGTGAACCGGGTATTCGTATTGACGACGATCGATACCGAAGAGGAATGGGATTGGGACGCCCCCCTGCCCGCCTCGCCACCGTCGGTCGCCAACACCCTCCAGCTCGAGTCGTTCCAGGACCTGTGCGATCGCTACGGGATGAAGACGACATACTTCACCAACTTCGCGGTCATGCAGAACCCGGAATCGCGCCGCGTCATCGAGCGGCTCGCAAGTCGCGACGGCTGCGAGATCGGCATGCACATTCACCCGTGGCACACGCCGCCGATCACCGCGTTCGACGAATCGGAAGCAGAGGCATCGTTCCTCCATAACCATCCGGCCGAAGCGATCCGCAGCAAGCCGGACACCGTCCATTCCGCGCTGCGCGAATCGGGAATCACCGCGACGAGCTTTCGCGGCGGTCGTTACTCCACCGACCGCGTGATCCAGAAATTCCTGCATGAGCACGGCTTCGTCGCCGACTGCTCGGTCGTACCCTATACGACCTGGCCGGACGACGGTGCGCCGGACTTTCGCGCGCGCGACATCTTTCCGGTTCGCCGTCCGCCGTTGCGCGATGGTCAACGAGCACTGTGGGAAATCCCCCTGAGTCTGGGTTTTTCGCGGGCGCCGTTCCGCCTTTGGAGCCGTTGCTTCGACATCGTCGAGCACACGGCGCTAGCCAGACTACGTCTGATCGGGCTCGCCGAACGGCTCGGCCTGGTTCGCCGCATCTGGCTCAATTTCGAGCTCGACGATCGCAGCGACTGGGCGCCGTTTCTCCTCCTGCTCCAGCGCATGGGTGTTCCTTGCGTCACCTTGACCGTCCACAGCTCCTCGCTGGTCGCCGGACCCGGCCCTTACACTCGCACGCCCGCCGACGAGCAGCGGATCCGCGGCCGGATCGAGTCCGTCTTTGCCGTTCTTCGCCGATTGCCGGGTTTCGTGCCCGCCACCGCCACCGAAGTAGCCCGACAT
>JAHDYE010000021.1:1157-26916 GCA_023383035.1 Burkholderiaceae bacterium
AGCCCATGCGGGTCCTGGGAATTAGCCCGCTCGACAAGGACGCCACGGCCTCCTTCCTGGAGGACGGCAGGATTGTCTTCGCCTGCGGCGAGGAACGGCTGTCCAGATCGAAGCTGCAGGACGGTTTTCCGATCCGCGCAGTCACGATGGGCCTCGAACGGACCGGCTGGCCTCCCGACTCGATCGATGCCGTCGCCTACGGATTCTTCGACGGCGAGCGTGAGACCGCACTGATCGACGGAGCCGTAAAGCAGAATGCGAGCTTGCTCGCGGCGACGGACACGGCCGGATCGTTGTCCAGGCTCGCACCGTTGCTGAACGGCGGTTATCAGCTCGAACGAGGCACTCCGATTCCCGGCCTGGATTCCGACGGCCGCGAGTTCGCCCCCCGCAAGTCGCTGGCCAAGCGTTTCGTCTACCACGCGCTGCTGCGCAGCGCGCGGCTCGACGCCGCAGCCCACCGGCGCGGCCTCGACGAATGGGTCCGGGCCGCTCGTGCCGATCACCGATTGCGCACGCAGCAGTTGTCCGACGGGCTTGCCCACTTCGGCTGGACCGGAAAGCTCAGGCGATTCCATCATCACAACACCCATGCGGCGAATGCGTTCTATGCGTCGGGGCTGAGAGAGGCGCTGATCGTCACCCTGGACGGCTACGGCTCTGGCAGTGCCGGCGGCGTCTACCTAGGAACGCCCGATGGCATCCGCAACCTGGTCCGCTTCCCCTTCCCCAACTCACTCGGCCAGTTCTACGAACACGTGACGAGCGCGCTCGGGTTTCGTCCCGGGCGCCACGAAGGAAAGATCGTCGGCTTGGCCGCCTACGGCGACCCGGACATCCTGGCGCCTGCGCTGCTCGATCGCTTCGACGTCCAGGACGGAACATTCACGATGCGCGCCGCGTCCAACTATTTGTTCGCACGTGCACTGTCGCAGGAATTCGCGATGCGCGACATCGCGGCGGCCTATCAGCGCGTGCTCGAACTCGTCGCGGCGCGCGTCACCGAATGGTGGTTGCGCAAGACCGGCATGCGCAACGTCGTCGTCTCGGGCGGCGTACACGCGAACGTCAAGCTCAACCAGCGGCTACGCGAGATTCCCGGCGTCGAACAGATCTTCGTCTACCCCAACATGGGCGATGGCGGCTGCGGAACGGGTGCGGCGATGCTGGTCTTCGACCGCCGCCTGTTCCAAAAGCCGATCGAGAACGTCTACCTCGGACCCGACTACTCCGAGTGGCAGATCCGCGATGCGCTCGAACGGCACGGCTTGCGGTTCGAGCGGCCGGACGACATCGAATCCCGTGTAGCGGAGTTGCTGACCCGGGACGCCATCGTCGGCCGCTTCGACGGCCGCATGGAGTACGGTCCTCGCGCGTTGGGCAACCGCTCGATTCTCTATCCGGCGAAGGAACCGCAGGTCAACCAGTGGCTCAACCACCAGTTGGGCCGGACCGAATTCATGCCTTTCGCCCCGGCAGCCTTGGCCAGCCACGCGCACCGCCTGTTCGACAATCTGCAGGGATGCGAGAAATCGGCGGAATTCATGACACTGACGTTCGATTGCACCGCGGACATGCGCCGAACGTGCCCCGCCGCCGTGCATGTCGACGGCACCGCACGCCCGCAGCTGGTGACCGAGCGCTCGAACCCGGGGTTTCACCGGATCCTCTCCCGCTACCATGAGCTGACAGGCATTCCGGCGCTGATCAACACCAGCTTCAACATGCACGAGGAGCCGATCGTGTGTTCGCCGCAGGATGCAATTCGCGCATTCCTGGCGGGACGGCTCGACTATCTGGCCATCGGTCCGTTCCTGGTGCAGCACCCCGATTACGTGACCATCCGCGCCGCCCGGGCAGCGAGCCGGTGAGCGACCCGCTCGATGCTGCGGCGCTGGCGCAGCTGGCGGGCGCCAGCGGGGCCGCGCCCCTGCGCCTCGCCAGCGGTCTGCTGGCCGTACGCTGCGGTCGCAACGAAGTCTGGCGCATCGAGACGCACGGGCACGGCACCATATTCGCCAAGGTCCATCGCAGTCCGGAGGGATTCGAGCGCGAACGCTACGGTCTCGAGCTCGCCTGCGCGATGGCAGCGGCCGACGACCGATTCGGCGCGGCGCACTGCCTCCAGGCCGATCGCTCGCCCGGAATCCTCGTTACCGCGGAACTGCCGGGCATCCCGGTATCGAAGCTGATTCGTGATGCCTACCGCATCGACCGCAATCCGCTGCGGACCGCTGCGCCGCGCCGGCTCGCCCGGCGAGCCATCGAGGCGGTTCTCTCCTGGATGGAAGCGTTTCACCGGCAGCCGACGGATGGGGTGCCCTTGCTGCACGATCATTCGCATGCCGGAATCGCCGAGCGGGTGAACCGAAAACTCCGGCAGCGCCTCGGGCATACCACTTTCGCGCAGGCGGTCGCCATCCCCACGCTCGTCCTGCCGCAGGCGCCGGAAGTACTGGCGCCGCCGGCGCTGCAGTTCGGCGATCCCTCTCTCGAGAACTTCCGTTTCGATGGACGGCGGATCGGCGCCGTCGATTTCGAAGACATCGGCATCGGGATCCGCGATCGCGACTATGTCATCCTGCGGAATCGCCTCACGCGGGCATTGGCGCTTCCCTACTACCTCGACGACCCTACCCTCGTGGCAACGATTCCGGTACCTTCCACGCTCGACGAAACCGTCGTTCAGATCGAACTGGAACTGCTGCGTTACGAGCGCGAAGCGCTGTCGCCGGGACCGATGAAGATCTGGCGCATGGCCCGCCAAGCACGGCGGCTTCGGCGCGCAGCCAGCAGCTATCCGGAACTCGTGGCAGGGCGCTAGATACCGCGTATCCCCGATCGCGGGCCGCCGTGCTCAGCCATCGACTGGTCGAATGCGCTCCACCAGGACGCGGGGGACGAACGACTTCGCCAGCTCGACGTAGGGATCGGTGCTGCGGGGGTTCAGGCGCAGCCACGCCAGCGCATGCGCCCTCGCCAGCCGCAGGTTGCCGAGCGCCCGATAGCGATGGACGAGATTGCGATGGCAGCGGGCGAGCCGCCAGCGTACGATTTCCTCGGCGGTCGGATCCAGGCGCGCCCTGAGTGAAGCGTCATCGAGCAGCGGCCGGAAGATCAAGAGAAGGAACTCGTTCCAGCGCGCCTGGATCGCCGGATCACCGGAACGGCTCAGGCTCTCGTCGCGCCAGCGATACAGCGCCAGCGGCTCCTCGAGGTAGCCGAACGCGTGACCGTTCAGCGCGACGCGGATCCAGTGCTGGTAGTCCTCCGCGTAACGCAGGCGTTCGTCGAAGCCCCCCGCTTCGACGACGCAGGCGCGTCGCTCGAGCACGGTCGGCACGCAGATCGTCGAGAATCGCAGCAGCTCGTGGAGGCAACGGCCTCGCATGATCCGTCGCTGCTCCCGCCGGTTGAACTCCTCGAAGAGCTGCGCACCGGACTCGTCGATCACATGGAAATCGCCGTGGACCAGCCCGCATTCCGGGTGCGCGTCGAGAAAGGCGACGCCCCGCTCGAGGCGGTGGGGCAGCCACAGATCGTCGGCATCGAGATAGGCGCAGAACTCGCCCGTCGCCACGGCGATCGCGGTGTTACGCGCTGCCGGTAATCCCCGGTTTTCCTGGCGGATCGTGACGATCGTGTTGGCCCAACGTTCCAGCACCTGCCGCGTGTCGTCCGTGGATCCGTCATCGACCACGATGATCTCGACGTCGCGATAGGACTGCGCCCGAACCGAGCGTATCGCCGCATCGAGGAAACGTCCGCAGTTGTAGGTGGGAATGATGGCGGAGACGCGGGGCATGGGAAATCGTGCGGTGCCGATCCGGTTCAGCGCCCGGCGCGCGGGATCAGATGATCGTAAAGATCACGGATACCGGCGCGAAAGGCTTCGACCGAGTGCTGCCGTTCCACCTGACTCCGTGCCTGCGCGGCAAGGGCGCCGGCAAGGGCACGATCGTCCAGCAACTGCTCCATGCGAGCAGCGTAGCCACGCGGATCCTCGGCGTCTACCAGGAACCCCGTCCGGGCGTCGGCGACGATCTCGGGAATGCCGGCGGTCGGCGCCGCGATGACCACGGCACCGCACGCCTGCGCCTCGAGCAACGTCAGCGGCAGCCCCTCGCTGGTCGACGGCAGCAGCGCGAAATCGGCCGCCTGCCATATGCGCGGCATGTCGTTGCGAAAACCGGCGAAACGGACGCGGTCTCCGACCCCCAGCGCCTCGACCAGCGCCTCGAGCCGCGCCCGATAGCCGTCGTCGCCGCCGCGTTCGGTACCGACCAGCCACAAGTGAACGTCACGGTCACGATCCTTCAGCAGCCGGATCGACCTGATCGCCGTTTCCTGCCCCTTGTGACGCGCGAGATTGGCTGCGATCACCGCGAGCGGCACCTCGCCCGCGAATCCGATCGCGCGCTTGGCGGCCAGTCGATCTCCGATCGAGAAAGTCCCCGTATCGACGGCATTGCGCACGATCCGGATCTCGGTCTTCGACGCACCTGCTTCACCGAGGGCTTGCTCGACGATCGTGCGCATGAACCCGGCGCAGACGACGACGGCGTCCGGCGGCGATCTGAGCGGCCAGGCCAGATCGCGGGCCCCGCACTCGAGATGCAGGTGCAGCACGGTGCGCAGTCGCGACAGCGTCCGGAACAGCCGCATCGCGCCGAAGATGAACGGCGCGTGCACATGGAGAATGCCCGTCCGCAGACCATGCACGGTACCCAGCAATCGCAGCTGCTCCAGGCCGGAGCGAACGCGGCCCGGTGAGGTCAAACGTCCGATTTCGTAGCGGAAGTAGCGCAGTCCGGCTTCCCGCACGATGCGCTCGGTCTCGCCGCCACCCGGCAACAGCAGGCGTGCAGCGTCGCCGTGCATGCCGGCCAGTCCCCGGTGGATGTCGATCGCGACCTTCTCACCGCCACCGAAATGCGGCGACACCAACATCTGCACGTAGCGCAATCCGCTCCGCGCGGCGCTCGCCCGCGGGTCGGAGGAGCGATCGATATGCCCGAAATTCATGTCGACAGTCGTCGTACCGCGCCCTGGAGCCGCGGGCTCCGTGCAGGGCGTCCATTCGCCGGCGCCGCGGTAGTGCCGTGCGGTCCGGCCGCCGGTCTCGCGGCGAGTTCCTTGAGCAGCATCGGCCTGAGCATGCTGCCGTAGAAGACGACGTACCACGGGAATTCGATATAGAACGTGTTCAGGAACGACGCGCCGACGCAATAGCCGATGTAACCGCACAACATCCAGAACGACAGGTCCGCCACCCAGGCCAGATCGGGATGTTCACGCGCGATCGGAATGGCGATCCGCCATGTCCGGTACAACGTCGCGAGACCGATCAGCACGAAAGAGAGGTACAGCACCAGCGCGGGAAAGCCCAGTTCTCCGAGGATCTGAAGGTAGACGTTGTGCGCCACACGGACGTAGACATCGACAGGAGCGGTGGCGCGGTGATATCGAATGTGATTGTCCGGCCCCACCCCCAGCATCGGATGGTCGATCGCAGCCTGCCAAGCAAGCCCCCAGTTCTCCAGACGTCCGACCGCGGACGCGTCCTGCTCGTATTCGCGAAGCGTGGACAGGCGTTCGAAGTTCTCCGCAGGCAGCATCCAGTACCCCGCCACCGCCACGGCGATCACCGCCAGCGAATGACGTATGGGGCGGCGGCTGAACAGACTGCCGAAGAGGAAGATCGCACCCAGCGTGACGATCGCTCCACGCGATCGGGTATAGACGATGCATAGGAGCACACCACCGATGCCGACCCATAGCAGCCAGCGCAGGATTCGACGGTCCGGCAGCGTCGTCCGCAATCCGACCAGGATCGCCACCACGACACACAACGAGAGGGCGAACACGTTGTTGTCGCCGACGAAGCCGGAAATCGACTGGGTAATATGGCTTCCGCCCCCAAGTGTCGCCATGATGCCGGTCTTCGCACCGTTGATCCCCAAGCCGCCCGCCATGGTCCAGATCACCAGCTTGAGCAGACGCAGGTCGTGAATGGTCGCGAAGACCACGATCGGCGAGATCCACATCGACGGAAGGAAGATTCGATAGAAATTCCAGGCGTGCGCGGAGTCGTACGCATAAGCGGCGCTGAGGGTGACCCAGCACAGCAGCGCAAGGTAGATGCCGAGGAGCAGGGTAATGCGCGGCTTGAACGTTCCGTGAAGGATGTTGGACACGATCGCGATGCCGAGTGCGATCGTGAAAACCGGCAGCGTGTTCCAGATGCCCCACGAGAACGCGTAGGGACGCTGGAACCAGATCCAGTTGAGCACCAGCACCGAGCCTGGTGCCGAAAACAACCCGAAGATCAGACCCGCCGGAATCGCGATACTCAGGAATACGTCGCGCATGCGAGCAACTCGCGATAGAGGTCCAGGTACTCGCCGGCCATCCTCGACGCGGAGAACCGTCGCGTCACGAGATCCCGCCCGGCAAGCGCCAACCGCCGTCCCAGGTCGGGGTTCTGCTCGAGCTCTCCCAGGCAGGCGGCCAGCGCCCGATGGTCGCCGAGCTCGAACAGGAGTCCTGTTTCACCGTGCTTCACGAGCGCACTGTTGCCGTCGATGTTCGAGGCGATCACGGGTATCGATGCCGCCATCGCCTCCATCAGGCAACGCGGGATTCCTTCCAGCGCCGACGGAAGCACGAAGATATCGAAACCTCGCAGGAAACGGAGCCGGTCTTCCTGGAAGCCGGTGAAGACGACCCGATCGGCCAAGCCGAGCGACGAGGCAAGCGCTTCGAGTTGCGCGCGCTGCGGCCCATCCCCGACGAGATAGAGGCGGCGCGCATCGCCGGCCCCGAGCGCGAACGCCCGTATCAGCGTGTCGAGCCGCTTGCGTTCGATCAGCTGGCCGATGTAGCCGTAGATTCTCGCTCCCTGCGATCTCATGACAGTCAGCTCCGGCTCCACGACCGACGACTCGGCAATTTCGGCGAGGTCGACGCCGTTGCGGATCAGGCGCAGCCGACGTCCGAGCCAAGGCAGCCCGGCGAGTCCCCGCGCCAGGCTGTCCGACAGTGGCACGACCGCGTCGAACGCCGCGAACGATGCACGATCGAGTGCCTCGTACATCTGGAGCTTGAACCCCGCATCGACACTCCAGCCATGCGGCGTCGAGACGAGCAGGCAGCCGGTTCCCCGTGCCGCGAGAGCACCCAGTATGTCGGTCTTGTAGCCGTGCGTGTGCAACACGTCGATGCGATGCGCACGAATATATTGCCTGAGCCTCGGTATCGCCGGAAGGCTGAGCCTCCCGAATGCCTCGACCACGAAGGTCTGCAGGCCGGCCCTCTCGGCGTGGATCGACAGAGGCGCCTGCCGACCCCGGACGTCCTGAATGACGCCGACCGTGACCTCCACCTCTTCCCTGGGCAGATGCCTGCCGAGCGCGAGAATCCAGCGTTCGGCGCCGAACATGCCGGCCGATCCTCCGAGTTGCATGACTCTCAGCTTGCCCTTGCCGTTCATGTGCCCGCCGGAACCTGTGACACCGACATCGACCCCGCCCGAAGGGACTCCGACCACAGAACGAGCATCATCGCTGCCCAGAGGAACATGCTGTGGTCGCGCCGCCCCGCGAGATGTTCGAGCCAGAGCCTGCGCAAATGCCCGTCGTTCAGGGCGTCGAGCACCGGTTGCCGCGTCGAAAACAGCAGATCTTCGGCCATTGGCCGCAATGCGCCGCGCAGCCATCGAGCCACCGGCATCGAGAACCCTCGCTTGGACAGACCGTGCAGGTTTCCCGGAAGTCGTCGTCGGGCCAGGGCACGAAGCGGCAGTTTTCCCTGCCTCGCATCCATCTTCAGCCGAGACGGAAGGCGCGCGGCGAATTCGAGGATCCTGTAGTCGAGCAACGGCGAGCGCACTTCCAGCGAGTGCGCCATGCTCATGCGGTCGACCTTGACGAGAACGTCGTCGGTCATGAAGAAATGGATGTCCGCGTATTGCGCCCGACCCAGGGCGTCCCGCGCATCGTTGCCGGCATAGTACGGTTGGACCGTTTCGCGCGGTGTGAATCCTTTCAGCACCTCGACGAAATCGCTCGAATAGACCGATTCCCGGCAGTCTTCGCGCAACCAGGCAAGGTCTCGATAGAATGCTTCGGCGTCGCTCTCGGCCAGGTTCTCGAAGATCGTCTTCAGGCGAAGCGGCCGCGGCAGACGCGCCGAGCGTGGCCAGAACCTGCCTGCAAACCCGAACAGGATGGTACGCAGCGCGACCGGAACGATACTGCGCAGCTTTGCCTCCGCCACATGCGGCAGGTACCGGAAGGTGTAACCGGCGAACGCCTCGTCGCCTCCGTCACCCGATAGCGCGACAGTCACGGAACGGCGCGCCATCTCGCAGGCGTGCCAGGTGGGAATGGCGCCCGGATCGGCGATCGGCTCGTCGAAAAACCACGCGATCCTCGGGAGCACCGCGGCCGCATCGGGTCGTACTACCTGCTCGCGATGGTCGGTTGCCAGCGTCGATGCGGTCGCCCGCGCGGTTTCGAGCTCATCGAACCCGGCGTCGTCGAATCCGATCGAGTTGGTCACAACGGTCTGATTCATCGTGCGGGTCATCGACGAAACGACCAGCGACGAATCGATACCGCCCGAAAGGAAAGCGCCGAGCGGAACCTCCCCCACGAGCCGGCAACGCACGGCGTCATCGAGCAGCGCGCCCAGTTCCTCGACCGCATCGTCGAACCCGATCGCAGGCGTCTCGCCGAAGCACAGGTCCCAGTAGCGTGTCTCGCGCTCGCCGGCATCGCTCGCGACCAGACTGTGGGCGGCACGCAGCTTGCGTACGCCCCGATGAATGGTGCGGGGCGCCGGCACGTAGCCGAACGTGAAGTAGCAGTCCAGCGCCTGGGGATCGATCGCATCTCCGCAGAAGTCTCCCGCCCTCAGCGCCTTCAATTCGGAGGCGAAGGCGATGCAGCTGCCTTGACGCAGGTAGTACAGGGGTTTCTTGCCGACGCGATCGCGAGCCAGCATCAGGCGCCGGTGGCGCGCATCCCAAAGGGCGAACGCGAACATTCCGTTCAGCCGTTCGACGCAGCCCGACCCCCATTCGAGATACGCATGCAGCAGGACCTCCGTATCGGACTGCGAACCGAAACGATGACCCGCCGAAGCAAGCTGCTCGCGCAGCGCCTGGAAGTTGTAGATCTCGCCGTTGAACACGATCCGGACCGCGCCGCCGGCAGCCGACATCGGCTGATGGCCGCCGGCAACATCGATGATCGACAGGCGGCGATGGCCAAGCGCGACGTATTCGTCGACGTAGTACCCTTCGTCATCCGGGCCGCGATGGGCAAGCGTCCGGGTCATTCGGGTTACCCGGGCCCGTGCGGATTCCTGCGAGTGCCCCGAGAAATCCACGAATCCGGCAATTCCGCACATCCGTTCACGCCTCGCTGGATCGAGCTTCGCCGGTATCGAGCATGCGGACGATGCGCGCCGGATTGCCCGCTACCAGGCAGTCGTCGGGAATCGCGCGCGTCACGACCGCGCCCGCCGAGACGATGCACCGCTGGCCGACCGGCGCCAGCACGACCGCCGACTCACCGATCCAGCTGCCGTCCCCAATCGGCACCGTATCGTAGCGCCCCTCTTCGGTGGACAGTCGCCCGTCGTCCGCCAGGTGCTGGCGCTTGCCGCTTGGAACGCTGACACGGCTGCCGATCATCACCGACTGGCCGAGTCGTGCGTGCCCGATTACGCAGTAGCTCCCCAGCGAGGTCCACTGCCCGACCGATGCCGAGCGGTGGGTGAAGATCGAACCGAAGCCGATGTGGGTTTCCCGCGAGCAGGCATCGAGCGTACCGAAATAGAAAGCGCCGCGCAGCCAGACTCCGGGCAGACCGGGAAGGATCGCGAGCAATTGCGAGAGCAGCACGAACACCTGTTCGCTTCCGGTCGTCCGTTTCTCGATCCACGAGGCAGCGATGAACGGCGACACGAGTACGAGCGACACGCCGAAGACGAGCGTCTTCGATGATCGCCGCAAGCCGCCCTGCTCAGGCCCGCGCATGTCCTGCCCCGAGCCGCTCATGACCCGACAATTCCTCATACAGCGCCCGATACGCGTCGAGCATGTGTCGAAACGTGAACCGCTCCTCGAAACGACGGCGTCCCGCGTCGGCCATGCGCCTGGCGAGATCGGGCCGCGCCAGCGCTTCCCGGAAGACCGCCGACAAGGCCTGTACATCGCCGGACGGGACTACCCATCCGGTGCGATCGGCATCGACGATCTCGCCGTTACCGCCGACGCCGGTCACCGCCACCGGCACGCCGGCCGCGACCGCCTCCAGCAGCGCCATCGAGGTTCCCTCGCTCAGGCTGGTCAGAACGAACAGGTCGAGGCCCTGAACCAGCTGGCGAGCATCGTCCCGATGCCCGGTCAGGACGATGCGGTCTGTCAGACCCGACGCTTCGATGCGCCGCCGGATCGCCGGCGACTCCGGCCCGTCGCCGACCATCACCGCCCGCACCCTTTCCGACTCGGTCGCCACGTCGGCAACCGCACTCACCAGCATCGGCAGGTTCTTGACGGGATCGAAGCGCCCGATCGTCCCGATCACGAAGTGATCGCGCGCGAATCCCAAGCCGGCGCGCAGACGCTGCCGGGCGGCAGCGTCCAGCGGTTGCACGGGGACCGTGCCATTGTAGACAACCTCGATATCGGCCGGCTTCAGGCCTTCGTAACGGACCAGGCGGCAGCGTACATCCCGAGAAACCGCGACGCACCGGTGGGTCAGCCGGCGAATCAGGACGCGATTCACGAACCGCTTCAGGGGCCGGTCGGCTTCGGGAAAGAAACGGCCGTGTTCCTCGAACAACAACCGGGGGGGCCGGTACAGCAACCGTGCCAGCGCCGAGTAGAACCACGCACTCGACTGGTGGGCGTGAACGATATCGGCGCGGAATTCGCGCAGGCGTTGCGCCAGACGCCAGGCGACCGACAGATCGATGCCCGGCTGGCGACGCAATCCGTACACCGCGATTCCGAGATCGCGCAGGGTCTGTGCCCACGCCCCTGTCTCGTCCAGGCACAGCACCATGATGTCGAACTCCGCGACCAGCGACGTCGCCATATCGACTACCAGACGTTCCGTACCACCCGGATTGAGGGTGTTGACGACATGAGCGAGCCGACGGCGCGGACCGGAAGCCATCCCGGCCTCGGCCTCAGTGCCACCAGCCCGCGACGCGGTCGCGCAGCAGGCGGGCAATCTCGCGTCCGGCACCGTGCAGACGACGCGCGAATGCGCCAGCGGCGCGCGCCGCCTGGGGAACGAATTCCTGCGGTATGCCGAAATCGTGGCAATGGGTCCAGTCGGGCGTCGCGCCAGCGGTGACCCTGCGTTGCCGATAGAAATCGTGCAGGTGCCCGAAGACACAGAGGATCACCAGCGGACGCGTCAGATCGTTGCTCTCGAAGCCGAGCAGATCGTCGACGCAGCGATCGTGAAAGAAATCCGCGCGCTCGGCAAACGCCGCAGCCCGGCCCCGATCGTCGTACATCGCCGCGAGATGCATGACATGGCATTTGCGGATGTCCTGAGCCGACCAGGTTTCGGTCGGACGCTCCACCTTGTGAAGGACGTCGCGGTAGGGAACTTCGTGTTCCAGCATCCAGTCCGCGTAACGGAGGAGGCTTTCGCGCGCACGATGAAAATCGTAGTCGGTCTCGCCCAGTTCCCGCTTGCAGTCGAGGTATTTGCCCAGCACCTGCAGGAACACCAGGTAAGACCAGCGGTGCTCGGGGTTGTCCAGACCCCGCGCGCCGACGTCGTCGTTCGGGTGGATGCAACGCCGGATCAGAGCTTCGGCCGCGGACATGTATTCACGCCGCCCCGTTGTCGCGTACGCATCGAGTAGCGCATTGATCGAATTGCCGGCGCCTCGACCCGGGCCATGGTACGACATCTGCACCGTCTTGCTTGCGAGGCCGGTCGCGCCGGTATCGAGCAGTCCATAGAGAGTGGCTGTCCCGTCATCCATCGCGAGCACCCAGTCCGCCAGTCCGATCACGGCCTCGCGCGACTCGGCGTCACCGCTCATGTAGTGATGCAACAGCAGGCCGGACGTGTAGTTGTGCTCGTTGCCCGGTCCTCCGCCGTAGTCGCGCCCGGCGCCGTTGTTCCGGCTGTAGGTTCGATGTGTGACGGTCGAGGCGGGCAGATAGTGGTCGGAGTGCCAGAACAGGCCGCCGTTGAACGCCGGCCTGTCTTCCTGCGTATGGTAGATGTCGATGTCCACACAATGCCGCGCGGCGTCGTCCATCAGGCGCCACCAGCGTCGATCACCGGTTCGCAGGGCATGAACGCCGGCACCGAGGACGAAGTCATACTGGTTGTTGTAGTGCGAAACGAACGGCTTCGGACCTCGATGGTGGACAGCCTCGTGGTCCGCGTACAGATCCCCGAAGTTGCGCCACCCATATTCGTCGATCAACTCTCGACGGGCAAAGAACGAGCGTGGGCTGTCGACGATCCGGGCCACGTAGCCGGCACGGACGGCCGATGTCTGCTCGACGACCATTCCCGGAACGGCACCCGTGGCGGCCACCCACGCCGGATCGGCATACAAGTGCAGCGATTCCGTCGCTTGCTCGATCTCCGGCGGCTGTTCGGGCGGGCTGAAATCCAGCCAGAGCCGATGACGCTTCTGCTCCCCGCCCTGGATCTCCACGCCTGCCCTGCACTCGCCCGGAAAGATGCCGATCTCCAGCGCATCGTCGCGCCGGCGCAGTGCCTTCGGGAAGTTCTGCCAGAAGTCGTGGACCGCGACGGCGATGCGTCCCTGCCGGAACGTCGCCGCCAACACGGGCTGCGCACGATCTCCCCGGTCCACGACTCGCGGGGATCGCGCATCCCCGGCACGGATCTCGTAGCCGCGAAAGGCGACCGTCGGCTTTCCCGCGGCATCGACGTGATTGGGCGAATCCCAATTGGCCCCACCGCTCGAGTCCTGGTACAGGCACCATGGCGCAGGATCGGCACTGCGCCGCGTCGCGACGCCGCGATCGACCTGCCACTCGAGATGTTCGATCGGTGCCGCGGACGGCACGATCAGAGACAGATCGCCGAGCCGGCAGGAACCCGCATCGCCGAGATCCCACTTTCCTCCGTAGTGCCTGGCGGCCCGCGGATTGCGGATCATCAGCTCGCAGCACACCGTCGGGCCGGTCGCGACGAAGGTGTATCGTGCACGATACTTCAAGGGACATCCTGCCCCGCCGGCAAAACCGCCTTCCACGAGAATGTCGACCCGCAGCGGTCCGGCCAGATCCACCCGCAGGCTCGCCGGCTCGGTGCGCAGAGTCGTCCCGTCTCGCTGGCGAAGCACGAGCGCGACGCCGCCGTCGGCCAGCAAGGCATTCCCGGCAACGCTTGCCGCGGCCAGCGAGCCACTGCAGCCCTGCCGCAGATCGAACCGGAAACGCCTGGAACCTACCACGATTTCCGTGTTCGACTGCCTAACGACCAGCGGATCGAACCCGATGGCGGCATCGCCGAAGCCTGCGCCGCCATCGATGAGGAACAGGTCCCTCTCCCGATCGGCTGCCGGCACGAGTACATCGATGAGCAGCCATTTGATGCTTCGATCGGGCCACCGCGCCAGGATCGTCGCCTGCCATGGCAGGATTCGACCTGCCTCGTCGACGATAGCCAGCGAGGCCGGATCGCCAGCGAAGCCGCGAGGCAGCGGCACACCCAGACGCCCGACCTGATCGGCGCGAATCGGCGCGACATGGATCGGCAACCGTGCGGTGCCGGTTCGCCTCACCGCTTCCATCAGAACCGGTCTGCCGCAACGTGGTTCGCGTCACCGCTCCGGTCCGGCACGCGCGTAGCCGGCGCGGAGCGCCGGCCGACGCGCCATTCGCCGGCTTCGTGGAACACACCGAAATGCAGGTCGAGCAGCGAATCGCGCACGTGGAAGGTAGCGCCGATCTGCCGGCACAGCACTTCATGAAAACCCTGTTCACGCACCGTGACATGCACCGAGTACATCTCGGCCACCAGCTTCAGCGGCGGCAGCTCGAGCAGGATGAACCCGTCGTCGGAGACGTGGCCGAGGTCGATACCGTCGGCCTCCGTGCTGTACGTGCAGACCGTCACGCCATCGGCTCGAACGAACGAGACCATGAAGTTCGGACTCGAGACGGGCCGTCGAACTTCGTAGGCCAGGCGGACCCGCATCCGGTCACCGACGTCGAACATGCTCTTGCGCGTACCCGATGGGTCCATGACCTCGCATTCGGTGATGTACAGCGGCCACTCCGCCGGATCCGACACGCCTTGCCCGGGGAGCACGCTCAGACGGCAGTCGCGCTCGTAGATCTCGATGCCCTCGTCGACCGGACCGTCGTATTCGATCCTGCCCTGTCGCATGTAGATGACGCGCTCGCACATGGTCTTGATGCTGAACATGTTGTGCGAAACGAAGAGGATCGTCGCATCGCGTTGCTGCAGTTGTTTGGCGAAATTGATGCACTTGCGCTGAAAGGACAGATCTCCGACCGCAAGAACCTCGTCGAGAAACAGGATTTCCGGTTCAAGGTGGGCCGCGACAGCGAACGCAAGCCGGACCGTCATGCCGCTCGAATAACGCTTGATCGGCGTGTCGATATGCCGCGCCACGCCTGCGAACTCGACGATCGCATCGAACTTGCGCGCCACTTCCTCGCGCCTCATGCCGAGGATCGATCCGTACAGGAAGGTGTTCTCGCGCCCGGTCAGCTCGTTGTGAAAACCGGTGCCCACTTCGAGCAGGGCACCGATGCGGCCGTCGATCACCGCCCGCCCGCTGGTCGGCTCGGTGATTCGCGAAAGGATCTTCAGCAGCGTGCTCTTGCCGGCGCCGTTCAGGCCGATCACGCCGACGTTCTCGCCGTGCGCGATCTCGAAGCCCACGTCGCGCAATGCCCAGAACTCGGTACCGGGCCCGTGCTCGCGTCGTACGGACAACAGGGCCTTGAACCGGTCGGCGAGCAGATGCCTGATCGAATCGTGCAAGTCGGCCGACTTGCCGACGATATAACGCTTGCTGAGCCCCTCCGCGCGGATTGCGAACGTTCGAGTCATATCACGTCAGCAAAAAAACGCTCCCGATGCCGGAAGAACACGAGCCCTCCGGCAAGGGCGACGGCGATGATCGCCACGCTCAGGCCCAGTGCGAAGAAATCGACATCACCCTTGCCGAGAAGTGCCCAGCGGAACCCTTCGACCACCCCGACCATCGGATTCAGGCTGTAGAGGGTGCGCCATTTCTCGGGAACCAGACTGAGCGGATAGACGATCGGGCTGGCGTACATCCAGATCTGCAGCAGGAACGGCAGCGTATGACCGACGTCGCGGAATCGGACGTTGATCGGTCCGAGCCACAGGCCGATCGCCAGGCAGGATGCCATCGTCACGGCCAACAAGGGAATCACGAGCAGCAGTTTCCAGGTGGGCAGTACGCCGTACCAGAGCATGACGAGCAGGAACACGATGAAAGCGATCGCGAAATCGACCACCGGAGCCAGCACGTTGGTCAGAGGAATGATCAGGCGCGGAAAATAGACCTTCTTGATCAACTCGGAATCACCGACCAGCCCGAGTGCGCTGCGACGGGCCGCCTCGGCAAAATACGTCCAGGGCAGCACGCCGGCAAACGCGAACAGCGCATAGGGATAGCCGTCCGACGGCACCCTCGCGAAGCTGCCGAAAACGGCTGTAAAGATCAGCACGGCGAAAACCGGCTGAATGACCGCCCACCCGATCCCGAGGGCGGCTTGCGCATAACGTACCTTCAACTCGCGCCAGACGAGGAAATAAAGGAGTTCCCGGCCATGCCACACCGACCGCAGGTCGATGTCGAGCAATCCGCGGCTCGATCTGATGGTCACCATCGGGTGCGCACGACGCGTGGCGGCGGTCGAATCGGGACTCACCAGTTCCCCCCCAGAAGCTGTCCTCTTCGAGGGCAGCTCCTGCTCCTGCCCCCGGCAAACCGCATCATAGTGCGGCGCGCCCCGCCGTGGCGCGGGAATATGCCACGTGCATCGCGCGGCCGGCGGGCGCAGGCGGTATGACCGAATGCGGGCTTTTCCGGGCGCGGATGCGGTAGAGTTTCTACGTCAGATCCCTGCATCCACGCCGCTTTCGGGGGCGTTGTCATCACATGACCGGCGAGTTGACGATTTCGGCGAAATGGTGGCTCAAGCGCAACGCCCTGCGGCCGTGGATGACCTGCGCCCGCCCCTCCGCGGGGAACCGGATCGCACTCACCTTCGACGACGGCCCGCACCCGCGCTTCACCAGCGAGGTCCTCGATGCGCTCGACGCACATGCTGCGAAGGCGACGTTCTTCTGCATCGGCTCGAATCTCGTCGAGCACCCAGCCCTGGCTGCCGAAATCGCCCGACGCGGTCATGAGTTGTCGAACCATTCGATGACTCACCCGGGTTTCGCCGGCCTGGCGTATCGGTCCATCGCGCGCGAGTTCGATTCGGTGTTCTCGCTGACCGGCCCCGACCGCTCACATCTCGTCACTCCGGGACTGATCCGCCCTCCGTACGGTACGATCAATCTGAGAGTACTTCAGTACTGCATCGCGCACGGCGCACACATCGTCTACTGGAACCGGGATCCCAAAGACTTCAACGCGGCCGATGCCGAGGAAGTGCTTGCGACGTTTCGTGACGAACCGCCGAGGGCAGGAGACATCGTGCTGCTGCACGACAGCGTCCCTCACTGCGCTGCCGTCGTAGCCGGTATGCTGGACATCATCGCCACCGTCGGCCTCGAGGCGGTAACGGTCTCGACCCTGCTCGGTGGCGAGCCGTCGCGGGCCGTGCCTCGTTGAGCACCGGCGTCGTTTGCGTTCGCGCCTGACATGCCCGACCGATCGCGACCGCGGCCGAGCGTAGTGATTCCGTTGTTCAACAAACGGGATCTCGTCCTCCGGGCGGTCGATTCGGTACTGAGCCAGACGTGGCGCAACCTGGACCTCGTGGTCGTCGACGACGGCAGCACCGATGGCAGCGCGGAACAGGTCGGGCGAATCCAGGACCGCCGGCTCAGGCTGCTACGGCAGGCAAATGCCGGTCCGGGGGCGGCGCGCAACGCCGGGTGGCGCGCAAGCGACGGACCCATCGTCGCGTTCCTCGATGCGGACGACCACTGGCGCGGCGACTACCTCGAGTGGGCAGTTTCGACGCTTGCGGAGCACGGCGAGGCAGCCGCCTGCACCAGCGGCTACGCGGAATCGACGCGCCGCGGAACGATCAGCCCCGGAGAGCGCTACTGGTCCGCACGCGGGCTGCGACCCGGAGTATTCCGGCTCGTGCCGGACACGGCCATCGAGACGTTCGCCGCGGCGCTCACCTACATGTTTCCGGTGACGACGACCGTCAGACGGGAAGTCCTGCAAGCGTACGGTGGTTTCTTCGAGGAACCGGGGTGTACCTACGGCGAAGACAGCTTCCTGTGGATACGGGTTCTCCTGAACCATGCCGTGTTCCTCGACTTCACGCCGCGGGTCACCGTCGATCGGACAGGCTCGTCGTTGAGCACCCTGGCCACGCTCGCACACCGGTCGCTGGAACCGATCCTTGCACGTGCGGACGCGGTACGCGCGTGCTGCCCGCCCGAACTCGCTCACCGGCTCGAACGACTGCTCGCGCTGAAAGCCTGCAAGCGGGCCTGCACGCTCGCCGCGGTGGGCCGCTGGGCCGAAGGGCGCCGGCTGCGGAGCAAGTTCGGTGACGCCGCCCCAATGCTCGATCCCTATTGCATCGCGTCCCGGGCGCTGACCAATCCGGCCGGCAGCGTCGCAGCGAGCTTCGCTCTTCGCGCGCTGCAGTTGATACGGGCGCATTGAGCCGCGGCGCCGGCCATCGCGCGACCGCGGCGTCGGCGGCGCCTTCATCCCAGTCCAGTCACCAACAGCGGCCCGAGGCGATCGACGACAGCCCGCGGCAGACGCCGCCACACCTCGATCGCCAGCCTGAACCGAGGGTTGAGCGGGTTGTTCTCGGGAACGATACCCTTCGGGAGGTACGGAAACGCATAGTGAAGCGGCTGAGGCTCGAATCCCCACAGGCGCTTGAACTGGAACGAACCGGTCCCCGCCTTGCTGCGGCCGAAGTCGAAACCGGTACAGCCACGGCTGGCCGCATGCATCATCAGCGACCAGTACTTGAAGTCGTTCGCGTTCGTCTCCCGTGCGGCCTGCATCTCACCGGCAAAGTAGGCGAGCACCTCCCCGGCGTGGTAAAAGCTCAGGATGGCGCTGATGTCCTTGCCGGACGCGTCGGTCACGAACAGGATGTCCGAGTCGTCCGGAAACGCCTCCAGCAGCGCGCGAAAGAAGCGGCGTCGCAATGCCGGCGTCCCGTGCGCCCTGGCGTTCTCGGCGTATAGCTCGAAAAACCGGTCCGCGTCCCGCCCGACCATCGCCTTCAGGCCCAGGGAAACCGCGCGGCGCACCACGTTGCGGCGCTTCTGCGGAAGGTCCTTCATCGATTCGAGCCGCTGGGGAATCGGCGCGCGGAACGTGTAGTACAGGTCCTGTCGGGGCGCGGAGCAGCGCAACGGCCGCAGACCGCGCAACTCGACCCGCTCGACATCCAGTTCGATACCCAGCCGCACCGCCGATTCGACGAGCGCATCTTCCACGGAGGCATCGCTCGCCAGCGGCCCTGCATAGGAGCAGAACGGCAGACTGGTGAGGCTGTGGCCGAACAGGCGGCTGCGCACGTGCATCAGCGGCAGCAGTCCGACGATTCGACCATTCCGGAGCGCGCACAGATACCGGTCTTCGAAACCCAGTTCCGCGCGAAGAAGACCGCGCCAGCCGAACCTGTGAAAGAACGTCGACGCGGAAATGCCGCCCACGAGCGCCTCCCACTCGGCGACGTCCGTATCGCGGACCTGCCGGATCTCGATGTCCATCAGTTGCCCGATGACCCGATCGAGCGGGTGACAGCGACGGTACGGTCCCGTACGGCGCACCAATCGTGCTCCAGCGCCCAGCTTCGCGCGCGCGCTCCCATTTCGTTGCGCTCCTCGGCCCTCAAGGCCAACCGCCTCAGTGCCTCGCGCACCTGCCGCGGATCTTGTCCGTCGACCACCAGTCCGGTCCTGTCGTGAACGACCGCTTCCGACTGGCCGCCGCTGCTACCGGAAATCGCAGGGACTCCGGCGGCAGCGGCTTCGAGGAAAACGATGCCGAAACCCTCGATCATTTCCCCCGCGCGCACCGACGGCATCGCGAAGATGTCCGAAGCGGCAATGACGAGCCGCTTCTCATCGTCGGAGACGGCACCCGGAAAGCAGACGCGGTCCTCGATCGCGTACTCGTGAGCCAATGCTTCCAGCGCGCTGCGCTCCTCTCCGTCGCCGGCACAGATGTATCCGACCTGGAGCCCTTCCCGGCTCAGTTCGGCAACCGCGGCGATTACCGCGGCCTGGTTCTTTCGCCGTTCCATTCTGGCTACGGTCGAGATCACCACGGTCCCGACGCGCCAGGGCAGACGCTTTCTGAACGCCAGCCGTTCCTGTTCCGGAATCTCGAACGCCGTCGCGTCCACGCCCGGATGGATGACATGCACCCGGGCCTGGGGACACAGCGCCATGACGAGTCCGCGTGTGTTCTCGCTGTTGGCGATCACGGCATCCGAGCACGCATAAGCCTGTCGTGCCATCCAGCTGAGCAGGCGACTGCTCCTGGCGACCAGGATTTCCTCGCCATGCGCATAGGTGATCAGACGTGTCCGGTCGCCGTCCAGGCGCTTGCGCAGCACGCCGACGAATCCCTCGGGAAACGCCCGGACACAGTGAAACGTCCGTTGCCCCTTTCCGGCGATCTTCCCCGCGACCCGAGCGTTGAGCGCGAATCGCGCCCAGCACGACAGGCTCTTCGCGTCGATGTCCACGACCGGCAACGCCTGCCTGTGAACCGACAAGCTGCCGTGAGACAGCCTGTCGACCTCCTCCTGCCGGCGCCTGAGAACCGGTTCATCGGCAGGACGAATCGTCAATACCGAGACCGGAGCCGGCCATCGTTTGTAGACTTCGTACATCCACAGGTGCGCCCCGCCGATCCGCGGAGCCCAGTCGAAGCTGATCACGACATCGGTCATGCTCGACTCGTCCTTCACGGGGTCGGCAGACGCACGGGCGTATCGATGAGTCGATCGACGACGCCGAGATGGCTGGACCAGCTGAATCCCTCCAGGATCGCCCGTCTCGCATCCCCGCTCCTGTTCCGATCGAGCGCCCGAAGTACGGCCCGGGCAAAACCATCGGCCTCGTCCTCGATCGCTTCGAGCACGTCACTGGCCGATTCGATTCCCTGGGCGGCCGCCGACGTACAAATCACCGGTCTGGACATCGCCAGCGCCTCCAGAACCTTGTTCTGGACCCCACGTGCAAGGAGCAACGGCGCAACGGCGACATTGGCGTGGCGAAGATAAGGCCGCACGTCCTCGACGCGGCCGGTGACCGTGACACCCGTCTTCTGCTCGAGTTGCTTCACTGCGCGCGCAGGTTTGCTGCCCACGATCCAGAACCTGACCTCCGGTCGATGTTCCTGAACCTGCGGCAGGATTTGCTCCGCGAACCAGGTCACCGCCTCGACGTTGGGCCGGTAGTCCATCGCGCCGGTGAAAACGATCACCGGTCCGCCGGGCGGGTATGGATCCGCCAGTTGCACCGCCGGGTCGAAGAAATCCGTATCGACGCCATTGGAGAAGTAACCGATCCGCTGCGCGGTTTCCGGGGCACGCTGCACGAACAGCGCCGCCTCGGCAGCGCTGACGAACAGGGTCTTCATGAACGACGCCGCGATGTGGCGCTCGAAAGCCAGCAACGTGCGCGCTTCGCGCGCGAAGATCCATGAGCTGGGGCCACGGGCGCGCGCCGCATATTGGCGCCACTTCTCGGAGTCCACGTCCACGAAATCCGCGATACGTCTGGTCGATGCCCACCGCGGTCCCCGTACGAACTGCGCCATCGTCGAGGAGAATACGACGACCGCGTCGAGCCGCTCGCGGGCACGCAGCGCTTCGATCCATTGGTCGACGCGCCGGTCGTGGTAGAAACGCACCGACAGCGGCTCGCCGGTCAGCAGCCCGGCCAGGCTGGCCAGTTTGCGCGCGCGAGGATCGATGCGGAACAGGCGGACGTCCGGACAGATCGCACGCAACGCGGTTTCGTGAGCGAGATCGGCCGGATCATCGACGAAGGCGCCAAGATGCACGCGGTAGCGCGCCGCCAGATGCTTCAGCAGGTGATGCGAGCGGATCTTGTCGCCCTTGTCGGGCGGGAACGGGATCCGGTGCACCAGAAGCAGGACGTTGGGCGTCGCCTGCCGCGCGCCTCCACCGCCACGGGCGGGCGTCGTCGCGAGCTGCGCCTGCTCGGCGCGATCGTTCGCGCCGGCGATCGTCACCGCAACCCGAAATAGATGTTCGCGGTCAGGAAGCCCTGCTTGCTGCCGCAGTCGAAGCGCTTGCCGCCGAAGCGGCAGCCGTACAGCCCTGCCCCGCCGATCTGGTGCGCGAGCGCGTCGGTGAGCTGGATCTCGCCGCCGCTGCCTGGCGCCTGCGTCTCGAGGGTGTCCATCACGCTCGGGTGCAGGATGTAGCGCCCGACCACCGCCAGCGTGGAGGGCGCTTCGTCGACCGGCGGCTTCTCGACGATCGCGCCGATGCCGATCGTGGTGCCGTTGTCGGCGATCCTTTCGGGCCGGATGATGCCGTACTTGCTGACGTCGCCCCTCGGCACCTGCTCGATCGCGACCACGCTGCCGCCGGTTTCCTGCGCCACCGGCACCATCTGCTTGAGCACCCCTTCGGGATAGCCGTCGATCAGGTCGTCGGGCAACAGCACCGCGAAGTGCTCGTCGGTGCCGATCATCGGCCGCGCGCACAGCACCGCGTGGCCGAGCCCGAGCGGCGCCGGCTGGCGCACGAAGAACACCTTCACGTGCGCGGGCAGGATGTCGCGCACCGCCGCCAGCGCCTCGAGCTTGCCCTTGGCCTCGAGCTCCATCTCGAGCTCGGGGTTGCGGTCGAAGTAGTCCTCCACCGCGCGCTTGCTGCGGCCGGTGACGAAAATCAGCGTGTCGCAGCCCGCCTCGATCGCTTCGTCCACCGCGTACTGGATGATCGGTCGATCGACGATCGGCAGCATCTCCTTCGGAATCGACTTGGTGGCGGGCAGGAAGCGCGTGCCCATGCCGGCGACGGGAAAGACGGCTTTCTTCAGTTGCATGCGAAGGGGCGGCGCGAAGCCGGCGGACGGAATCGATGACGAATGTTCACACAATCGGCATCCCGGCGCGACCAATTGCGTCACGGCAGCCGTACCGGCGGCACAAGGGGCCGACGGACCGGGCCGGCGGCCAGCGCAACGTCGATAGAATGGTGCCTCCGCGCGTTGTGCGCCAGCACAGGTGCCGCGGCGCTGCGTGCCGACACGACGAGGAGTCCCGATGAGTCCCTGGCCTGGGTCCGGCAACGAGGCTGCGGCACGGATCGAACCAGCCCGACTCGACGGCTTCGACGGCGGGCCCCGCTTCGGCGTATGGTGGCTGCCGGCCAGCCATGAGCCGCGCGGAACGGTGCTGTGCGTGCAGCCGCTCGGTGAGGAGCGCACCGCGGCACGCCATGCGCTGGCCGCGCAGGGGTGGCGGCTGTCGGCCGGCGGCTGGGCGGTATTGATGGTCGATCTGTACGGCACCGGGGATTCGCCGGGCGAGCCGGCCGGAATCACCCTGCAGCGCTGGCGCGGCGATCTGCTGCGCGCTGCGATGCTGGCGCGCCAGCGGCACGCGGGACCGAACGTGTTGTGGGGCGTGCGCGGCGGCGCACTGCTCGCGGCCGATATCGCGGTGGCGCTCGATCAACTGGTCGATGCCTACGTGTTCTGGCAACCATCCGGTGACGAGAGGATTCCGCCCGAACCTGGCGGCGAGGGCGGCAGCCTGCCGTCGACGCTGCTGGATGAACTGCACGAGCTTCGGATGCAGCCGCCCGCACTGGCCGATCACGGCGGCGTGCCTGCCGCGCTCTTCGTCGAGATGCGAGAGGCCGGGGAAGGCGTGCCCGCGGGAGCCTCGGCGCTGATCTGCGATCTCACCGAGGCCTGGCTCGAAGCGGGCTATCTGGCTCTGCCGCAGCGCGTCAACGCGGCCCCGTTCTGGCAGCCATGCGGTGCCGCCGGAGGCGGTTCGGCGGCGCCACACGCGGCCGCCCTGCCGACGGCGGCCTTCGCGGCGACCGAGGAGTTCCTGGAGAGCGTGCGATGAGTACGCCCGTGCGTCAGCGGCGGCGACCGGCAGGTGCCGGGTGAGCGACGCTTCGGGCGGCCTCGAACCGCACAGTCTCGCGCGGTGGCAGCGGTGATCGAAACGCCGGTCGCGATTCGCAGCGCCCAGGCCACGTGCATCGGCGTGGCGACGCAGGCCGTGCGGATTGCCGATCAGGCATTGCTGATCCTCGCGGCGCCCGGGGAGACGCGTACCGGACCCGCGCGCCTGTATGTGCGGCTGGCCCGTGAACTGGCTTCCAGGGGCTTGCCGTCGCTGCGCCTGGACGCCGCCGATGGGGGAGACTGCGCGCCCTGCACGACCCTGCGTCGCGATTTCGACGACCATGCGGTGGCAGCGGCCAGGCATCTGCTGGCCTTGCATCCCGATGCCCGTGTCGCGGTTCTCGCCGTGGGATGGGGCGCTGCCGGCGCTGCGCGGGCCTGGGCCGCCCTGGCGCGCGCCGAGCTGCCGTTGTCGGCGCTGTGCCTGATCGATCCGGTGATCGGCATGACCACCGCAACGGAGAAGCCCGGCTGGTGGAGCCGGCTTCACGCCCTGTCGTTTGCGCAAACAGGCCAGGCCGCGCCATCCGGCTTCGACGAAGACGAGCGTGCCGGCTCCGCGGCACTGTGGCACGAGCTTCCGGCGCTCGTCGGCAGTACCCGTTCGAAGCTGCTGGTCGTCGCCCGCGGCAGCGCCGTGTCGCACGGCCCGCTGGTGGAGCTCGCGTTCGGAGACCGCCGCTGGCGCAAGGCCTTGCATCGGTCGCAGGGCTGGCTGGAACTGGCCCGTGCGGATCCCGGCTTCATGCGGCCCGACGATTGGCAAACCCTCACCGGCTGGCTGGCAACCCGACTTAGCCGGTAGCGGGTCGAAATCCGGTTGCTCCGGTAGCGCAGTCGAAATCCTGCTGCTGCGTAACGCAGTCGAAATCCCGCTGCTCCGGTAACGCGGTCGCCTGCGCTGGCTTCGGGTCCGCTTCTTGCCCGCGGCAACCGCCCGCGCCTGCCCATGCAGACGGATCGACGACGCGGCCGATGGCGCGGGCCCGGTCGTCGTGTCCGTCGCGAACGGGTCGGGCCACGAACGGCAGAACAAGGCAGTCGATGCACGAGGGAAACTCCGTCCTGGTCACCGGAGGCGCCGGCTTCCTCGGCTCGCACCTGTGCGAGCGGCTGCTGCGCGAAGGCCGGGAAGTGATCTGCGTCGACAACTTCTTCACGGGTACCCGGCACAACGTCGCGCACCTGCTCGGCAACCGTCGATTCGAACTGTTGCGTCACGACGTTACCTTTCCGCTGTACGTCGAGACCGACCGGATCTACAACCTCGCCTGCCCCGCCAGCCCCATTCACTACCAGCACGACCCGGTCCAGACCACCAAGACCAGCGTGCACGGGGCGATCAACATTCTCGGCCTCGCCAAACGCCTGCGAGTGCCGGTGCTGCAGGCATCCACCTCGGAAGTCTATGGCGACCCGGAAGTCCATCCGCAGCCGGAGGACTACTGGGGCCGCGTCAACCCGATCGGTCCGCGCAGCTGCTACGACGAAGGCAAGCGTTGCGCGGAAACGTTGTTCTTCGACTACTGGCGACAGCACCGGCTGGAGATCAAGGTCGTCCGCATCTTCAACACCTATGGTCCGCGCATGCATCCTCACGACGGCCGGGTGGTGAGCAACTTCATCGTCCAGGCCCTGCGCGGGGAGAACATCACGATCTACGGGACCGGCGAGCAGACGCGCTCATTCTGTTACGTGGACGACCTGATCGACGGCATCGTCCGCACGATGGCAATGCCGTCCGGGTTCACCGGGCCGGTGAACCTCGGCAATCCCGACGAATTCACGATGCTCGAGCTGGCCGAGCAGGTGATTCGCCTGACGGAAAGCAGATCGCGGCTGGCTTTCGAGCCCTTGCCCGCCGACGATCCGAGACAGCGCCGACCCGATATCGAGCTGGCGCGACAGGCGCTGGGCTGGACCCCCGGGGTCGGGCTCGAAGACGGGCTGAAGGAGACGATTGCCTACTTCCGCAGGCTGCTGGAGCTTTGACCATTCTCCGGAACCTACGTGCATGCCCCCGGCACGCTGAACGTCCTTTCCCCGCCGATTCCCAGCCAGGCGCCTTCGCCGCGCACCAGGCTGCCGTCGTGGGCGGCGCCGATCGACGTGCGCGACACCGCCGGACCGCCGCTCGCGGCATCCGTCGACGCAGCCGGCTCCGCGGAGGGGCGCGACTGCACGCCGCCCGACGGCGCCGCGAACGACGACGCCGCGCGCACGGCCGATTGCGTGCGCGCCGGCGTCATGGCGCTGCGGCGCGCGGGGCTCTGCATGCGCATCGTCGCCCCCGCGAGCACCGGCCAGCGTGGAACCGCGCTGCCCGACGCGTCGGGCGCGTGATACATCGCGCTGGGCCAGGCGCGCGGCGC
>JAHDYE010000022.1 GCA_023383035.1 Burkholderiaceae bacterium
CGCCTGGTTCTCGAGCCGCTCGTTGCGCGCGAGCTCGGTCATCACCTCGGCGAAGCGCACGCCGACCAGCGGCAGCGCCACCAGCGGCAGCATCGCCAGCGCGAGCGTGAACCTCAGGCCGAGCGGCAGGCGCCAGCGGCGCGTGCCGCTTCCGCGCGCGGCGCCCTCAGGCACGCTCGACGAAGCGGTAGCCAAGGCCGTAGACCGTCTCGATCGCGTCGAAGGCCGCGTCCACGGCCTCGAACTTGCGTCGGATGCGCTTGACGTACGAGGTCACCGTCTGGTCGTCGACCACCAGGTTCGCTTCGCGCATCAGCGCGTCGCGATCCTTCACGTGGCCGGGATGGCGCACGAGCGCGTGCAGCATCCAGAACTCGGTCACCGTCAGCTCGATCGGGCGATCGCGCCAGCTCGCCTCGAAGCGCGACACGTCCAGCCGCAACGCGCCGCGCTGCAGCGGCTCGGCAGCTCCGTGCGGCTGGGCCAGCGCGTCGACGCGCCGGAACAGCGCGGTGACACGGGCGAGCAGATGCGGCAGGCTGACGTTCTTGGTCAGGTAGTCGTCGGCGCCCAGGCGCAGGCCCGAAACGATGTCCAGCTCCGAGTCGCGCGCCGACAGGATCAGGATCGGCAGCGCGGGCGCGCGCTCGCGCAGCCAGCGGCACAGCTCGAAGCCGCCGTCGGGTTCGTCGCCCAGCCCCACGTCGATGATCGCCATGTCGGGCAGGCGCGCATCGAGCGCCGCCTGGGCGCCGCGCCGGTCGCCGAACCCGTGCACCTCGAAGCCGTGGCGCGCCAGCGCATCGCGCAGGTTCTCACGGATGGCGGGCTCGTCCTCGACGATGGCGATGCGGCGGCTCATGCGCGCAATGTAGCGCAAAGCCCTCGCCGGTCCGGGGACGCTCGACGGCTGTCGGAGGATTGCCCGAATCGCGCCCGTCGCGGCCCGATTCGCGCCCGGCCAACGCCGTGGCGCGGGCGCGCAATGCCGGCATGCGTCGCGGCCCGATGCCGCGGCGGTCTGCCGGAGATCGACACGATGCCCCCTTCCCGTTCCGCAACCGCACCGCACGACGCGGCCGCGCACTTCGACTGGCGCGAGTGGCTCGCCTTCGCGGGCGGCGTGATCGCCACCGCGCTGTTCGTCTCGCTGGTGCTGGGCGCGCTGGTGCTGCTGGTGAGCACGCAGGCGAACGCGCAGCCGCCGGCCGCGCACGCCGGCGTCGCGCAGCGGGATGCGGCACCCGATGCCGCCGTCACGGGCGGCGGTCCGGCCACGCGCGCCGATGGCGCGGCCGACGCGCCGCTGCAGCGGCTGCCGGCGGTCGCTTCGGTGGGCGGAGCAGACCGGGCGACACTGCTGTTTCGCACCACGCATGGCCTGAAGGCAGCGCCGCTGCAGCACAGCGACGTGCACATCGAGATCACCGGTCCGGTCGCGCGTACGACGATCGTGCAGCAGTTCGAGAATCCGGGCCAGTCGTGGCTCGAAGGCGTCTACGTGTTTCCGCTGCCCGACGACAGCGCGGTGGATCGCCTGCAGATGCGCGTCGGCGAGCGTGTCGTCGAAGGCCGCATCCGCGAACGCGCGGCGGCGCGCGCCGAGTACCGCGAGGCGGCGGCAGCGGGCAGGGGCGCCTCGCTGGTCGAGCAGCAGCGCCCGAACCTGTTCACCGCGCGCGTGGCGAACATCGCGCCCGGGGCGCGCATCGCGATCCGCATCGAGTATCAGCAGGCGATCGCGATGAAGGACGGCTCGTGGCGCCTGCGGCTGCCGACGGTCGTCGGGCCGCGCTACGACCCGGCCAACGAGATTGTCGGACCGGGCACGCTGCCGGTGCTGCTCGCCGCCAGCGCAGCCGGTGCCGCAGCCGGCCCGGGCAGCGCACTCGTGCGCACGAGCCGGACAGCGGTGCAGGCCGGGTCCGCAACGCGCACGACCGATCGCGCGCCGGCCTCGCGCCCCGCGAACGCCCTGACGCTGGGCGTGCGGCTCGACGCGGGCGTGCCGGTCGCCCCGCCCACGTCGGCCACGCACGCGATCCGCGTGACCAGCCCGGCCCCGCACCTGCACGAGATCGCGCTCGACGCCGCCGCGGTGGCCGATCGCGACTTCGAGCTCGAGTGGTCACCGCGGCCCGGCAGCACACCGGCCGGCGCGTTCAGGCTCGAGCGTCACGGCGAGCTGCACTACGGGCAACTGGTACTGGCGCCGCCGCTGGACACCGGCCCTGCGGGGGCACAAATCGCGCGCGAAACCACCTTCGTGATCGATACCTCCGGCTCGATGGCCGGAGATTCCTTTCGTCAGGCGGTGCGCGCGCTGCGTCACGGCATCGCGCAACTACGGCCCGGCGACCGCTTCAACCTGATCCGCTTCAGCAGCCGGCATGACAGCCTGTACGCCGTGCCGCAACCCTTCGACGAGCGCCGCCGTGCCGAGGCGCTGGCGTGGATCGATGCGCTGCGCGCCGACGGCGGCACCGAGATGCGCGGCGCGATCGAGCAGGCGCTCGCCGCGCCGCCGGTGCCGGGCCTGGTCTCGCAGGTGGTGTTCATGACCGACGGCGCGGTCGGCTACGAAGCCGAGATGCTGGCGCTGATCGAGCGCCGCCTCGGTGCGCGGCGCTTCTTCACCGTCGGCATCGGCTCGGCGCCCAACGGCTGGTTCATGCGCAAGGCGGCCGAGGCCGGGCGCGGAACCTACACCTACATCGACCGCGTCGACGATGTCGAGCGCAGGATGAGCGAGCTGTACGCCAAGCTGGCCCGGCCGATGCTCACCCATCTGCAGCTGCGGTTCGATGGCGCGCAGCCGCTGGATGCGGTCGCGCTGCCGGGCGAGCTGTACTCGGGCGAGCCGATCGTGGTGCGGGCGCGCTTCGCCGCGCCGCCGACGGCGGTCGCCGTATCGGGCGAGGCCGCCGGCATCCGCTGGGAAAGCCGCGTGCCGGCATCCTCCACCGAGGGAAGCGGGCTGCATGCCGCGTGGGCGCGCGAGCGCATCGAGGCGCTCGGCGACGAACTGGCGCGCTCGGGCGCCGATCGCAGCGAAGCGGAAGCGCTGCGCGCCCGCATTCGCGACCTGGGCCTCGCGCACCACCTGATCACCGCCTACACCAGTCTGGTTGCGGTCGACGTGACGCCGCTGCGCCCGGCCGACGCGCCGCTGCATGGCGCGGCGGTGCCGACGCATCTTCCGGCAGGCTGGGAGCTCGAAAGCGTGTTCGGGCAGGGCGAGCTGGCGCAGGGCGCCACGCCGGCGACGCTGCACATCGTCACCGGCCTGCTGCTGCTCGCGCTCGCGTTGCTGCCGCGCCTGCGCGCGCGGTTGTCGGGTCGGGGCGCACGGTTGTCGGATTCGCGCGCGCGGCTCAGGGGCCTGCGCATCCGCGCAGCCGGGCGGAGGCGTTCATGCACGGCCGTCTGAACGCCGCGCGCCTCGCGGTCGCGGCGCTGGCCGCGGCGGGCGCATGGCAGGTGGGCGCGGGCAGCTGGCTGCACCTGAAAGCCTGGCTCGCGCAGGCGATGATCGAACAGGCGTGGCAGCACAACCGCGCCGACGGGCGGGCGGCGGCACGGCCGTGGGCCTGGGCGGACACCACCGCGGTCGCGCGCATCACCTTCGTCGAGCAGGCGCGCTCGATGGTGGTGCTGGCCGGCGATGCCGGACGCGTACTGGCGTTCGGTCCCGGGCACCGCACCGGAACGCCGCTTCCGGGCACGGCCGGCAACAGCATGATCAGCGGTCATCGCGACACGCATTTCCGCATCCTCGGGCAACTCGCCGACGGACAACGCATCGAGGTCGAGCGGCTCGACGGCCGGCGTCGCACCTATCGCGTCGTCGCCGCGCGCATCGTCGACCGGCGCAATCTGGGCATCGCCGCCGATCGCGGCGCGGACGAGCTCACGCTGGTCACTTGCTGGCCGTTCGACGCGGTGGCGCCCGGCGGACCGCTGCGCTATGTCGTGTCGGCCCTCGCCGAAGACGACGCCTGAACGCCGCTCAACCGGCGCCGCAGCAGACCTTGTACTTGCGCCCGCTGCCGCAGGGGCACAGATCGTTACGGCCCGTCTTGGGCTGGTCACGGCGCACGGTCTGCACCCGCATCGCGCGCGGCGTGGTGCCCGCCTGCCGGAACGGCCGGAAGAACTCATGGATGTCGGAGACGTCGCCGATCATCCGGTCGATCAGCGCCTCGCGCTCGCGCCGCGACGGAGCGCGCGCGCCGGGCTCGTCGTCGAGCGTGGCGGCCAGCGCTTCGATCGCGTCGAGCACGTCGCCGAAATCCTTCTCCTCGAGCATCGCCTCCCAGCTCTCGGGCGCCATCTCCACGGCACGCAGGAAGCCCACCGCCCATGCGCTGCCGTCGGGCCTCCCCTGCTCGTCGTAGCCGAGCACCGGCACGAAGGCGTCCGCCTGCAGCGCTGCGGCCAGGCAGTCCGCATGCCGGCGCACCAGCGACGACAGCGCCGCGTCGCGTGCGGGATCGGCCGGCGCCTGGCCGGACGGCGTATCGCGACCGAACACCACCGGCAGGTAGTCCGACGCGGTCACCGGCTCGGGCGCGCAGGCGAGAGCGGCCAGGAAGCCGTCGAGTTCCTCGACGATCATCGCGTCGTCGCTGCCCAGGTCGGCGAGCAGGCGGTCGAGCCGGTCGAAATCCTCGTCGGCCAGCGGCAGCGCATCGGTGTTCGCGTCGAGGATCATGGTGCGCATGTTACCCGTGCACCACGGCGCAGCGGATGCGACGCCGTCCGGACCGCGATTGCCGATCCCCACCAGACCACCTCGAGCATCCGGAATTCTGAATTCTCTATATTGACTTGCGGTGCACCGCTACCCTACAATCTCAACGGCGTGAGCCGTCAGGGCGTTTTTTCGGACGACAAGGATTTCCATCATGTTCACCATCACACCCATGGTCGTGGCTAAAGGGCCGCAGCGCGAGAAGAGCCGCTTCACCTACATGCACGGCTGCGGGGAGAAGGTCGATATCCCATACACGACCTGGCTGATTCAGGGGAGCGGTCTCACGGCGTTGGTCGATACGGGATGCAGCGCGGAAGACTACCGGACCCACATCCGCCAAGGCGGTCCCCTGATGTATGCCGGCGAGAAGTTCTCGGACGTGGAGGAAATCAAACCGCTGGACGAGCACTTGAAGGAGCGTGGCCTGACGTTCGACGACATTGACCTGGTGCTGCAGACCCACGTCGACTGGGACCACTGCATGAATACTCGCCACTTCAAGAAGTCGAAAATTCTGCTTCAACGCACGGAGTGGGCCAAGCTGCCCATCCACCCGCTGTTCAAGGGTACTTACGCTCCGGGCTACATCTACGAGGAAATCAGCAAGCGAAATCTCCAGTTTCTGGACGGTGACTACCACATCACAAAGGGACTGGACCTGATTTACACGCCTGGCCATAGCCCGGGAGGGCAGTCGGTGGTTGTCGATACGAAGGACGGCCGCTACGTGATCGCCGGCATGTGCACCATCCGGGAGAATTTCTATCCGTCCGAGGAGACGAAGAGGTCCACGGGGTTGCCCGTCATTCCGACAGGCTCACACATAGATCCGATTCAAGTCTACGACAGCATGATCCGCATCTTGAACGCGGGCGACCGCGTTCTGCCCTTCCACGACCATGCCAACTTCACCATGGGCACGCTCGGGTAAGGATTGATTCACAGGGGACTTCCAAGGCAGTTGCCGGCCGACACCGGGGATCACGGCGAGCAGAGGTTCGCCGACGGATCTACGTTGGCGAAATTGGACAGTCCTGAGAGCGGATCTTCGACAGACCGACGACCCCCGAGGGGCAAGGAGTCTGTGCCGTAGAACGCAGGCGCCTTCCGATCAAGCAGATCGTGGAAACGATCGAGCAGGCGGAGTTCGGCATGCCGATGGCCGTGATCATCCGGCAGGGGAGCATGCCGATACAGGACACACCGGTTTCTGCTTTGCAGTCGGCCTCAATCCAGTTCCGCGGGCAGATCGAGCCGGCCGCCCCATTCCTCCCACGACCCGTCATAGACCGCGACCCTTCCCTGGCCAATCACCTCGCAGGCAAGGGCAATGATGCATGCGGTGATGCCGGACCCACAGGTGGCGATGATCGGTCTTGCGAGATCTATTCCATGATCTGCAAAAATATCTCGCATTTCCTCGATACCCAGGAAGACATGGCCAGCGTTACGCAGATTTCGTTGCGAGAGATTGATGGATCCTGGAATATGTCCTGGCCGGACACCGGGATATCGAAATGACGTGTCGCCGTTGTACTGCTCAGGAGGGCGAGCATCGACGAGTTGTTCATTGCCGCTCGTGATGTTGTCGAGGACTTCCCGCCATGTGCGCACGATCGGACGTGTGGTCGGAACCGGCCATCGAGTCGGTGTGCGCATTCGCTCGACGCCTTTCTCGATCTTGCCACCCGCCGCTTTCCAGGCTGGCAGCCCGCCATCCAGTACCGTCGAGCGGACGTGCCCGGACCCGCGGAACATCCACCAGGCGCGCGCCGCAGTATAGAGGCCAGCATTGTCATAGAAGACGAGCGTGGCTTCGGGATCGATCCCCAGCTGGCCGACGAGCCTGGCGAAAAGCTCGGGATCTGGCATCATGCGATGCGGTGGGCTGCGACTTGGCGCGGCGATCACATTGACATCGAAATGGATTGCTCCGGGGATATGTTCATCGAGGAAGACATCGTGGTGGGGACGACCGTCACTCGACATATTCCACGATGTGTCAATCAGCTGAATTCGCTCGCTGTCGAACCGTTCGATGAGCCAGTCCACAGAGACGATTGGAGGGAAAGCAGGATCGTGCCGCGCTCGCGTCATGTGATGTCGACTCCCCATCTATTCGACAATAATATGCTCGGTATCCGGCTCTTCCCGCGTTGATTCACATCAGCGACATGTCGATTCCAGGAACCGCTCCGGTATCTCCAGCCGTCCGGAATTCCGGCAGACGGCCGAGGGCGCTGAGTGCCTCGGTCGGCTCACCACTGTCTGACAGTCTTCTGCGGCAGCCCTCGATATCGACTTGATCGTTCTCGCGCACCAGGTCACCAATGGTGCAGCGGACGAGGCAGCAGGTGCTCATTCGCCACGGCGCAATTCCACGAGGATCCGACATGAACTTTGATCTACCTGCCGCTTTGCGGGAACTGCGGAGCCGGACACGCCAGTTCATCGCCGAGCAGGTGGCACCGCTGGAGAACGATCCCCGCGCGGCAGGACATCATGGCCCGAGCGAGGACCTGCGCCGCGAACTGGTAGCGCGCGCTCGCAACGCAGGCCTGCTGACACCGCACGCTTCGGTGGAGATGGGCGGCCTGGGCCTTGACCACCGGGCCAAGGCCGTGGTGTTCGAGGAAGCCGGCTACTCGCGTCTCGGCCCCACCGCCATGAACATCCACGCGCCGGACGAAGGAAACATCCACCTCATGGAGGTGGTTGCCACGCCGGCGCAGAAGGAGCGCTGGCTGCGTCCGCAGGTGGAGGGGCGCACGCGCTCATGTTTTGCCATGACCGAGCCGGATGGTGCCGGTTCCGATCCTGCAATGCTGTCGACAACGGCCGTGCGGGACGGGGACGGTTACGTGATCAATGGCCGCAAGTGGTTCATCACGGGTGCGGACGGCGCGGACTATGCCATCGTCATGGCGCGCATGGAGGACGGCTCGGCCACCATGTTCCTCACGGACATGGACAAGCCGGGAATCCGGCTGGAGCGCAACATGCAGACGATGGACAGCTGCTTCACCGGCGGCCACGGGGTGCTCGTGTTCGAGAACCTGCGGGTGGGCGGCGACGACGTGCTGGGAAGGATCGGCCAGGGATTCCGTTACGCCCAGGTTCGGCTCGCGCCCGCCCGGCTCACGCACTGCATGCGCTGGCTCGGACAGGCGCGGCGCGCGCACGACATCGCGGTCGACTACGCGCGCAAGCGCCACGCGTTCGGCAAGCCACTTGCCGAGCACGAAGGCGTGGGCTTCATGCTCGCCGACAACGAGATCGACCTGCACACGGCCCGCATGCACATCTGGCACACCGCCTGGCTGCTGGATCGCGGCGAGAAAGCGAACTTCGAGTCCAGCCGCGCGAAGGTGACCTGCTCCGAGGCCGAATGGCGGGTGGTCGACCGCTGCGTGCAGATCCTCGGTGGCCAGGGGGTGACCGGCGAGACGGCCGTGATGCGCATCTTCACGGACATGCGTGCTTTCCGCATCTATGACGGCCCGAACGAGGTTCACCGCTGGAGCATGGCACGCAAGATCGCTGCGCGGACAGCGCCGGTGACCGAATGACGAGCTCTCAGGAGGCGCGGATCCGATGACGTTCGATTTCGAACCCCTTGCACCGGCCTCCTTCCTCGAGCGGGCCGGACGGGTCTATGCGGACCGGCTGGCCGTGATCGACGGCGACGCCCGCTTCACCTATCGACAGCTGCTCGAGCGCGCGCAGCGCCTCGCCGGCGGGCTCGCCGCGCTCGGCGTCGGGCCGGGAGACCGTGTCGCCGTGCTGGCGCCCAACACCCACGTGCTGCTGGAAGCGCACTTCGGCGTGCCGTTCGCCGGCGCCGTGCTGGTGGCGTTGAACATCCGGCTCGCGGCCAATGAACTGTCTTACATCATCGATCACAGCGGTGCCCGGGTGTTGATCTACGACCGCGAACTGGAAGCGCTTGCGCGCGAAGTGGCGGCACGGGCAGGCGCGGACGTGAAGCTCGTGTGCGCCGGCAGCGCCGGCGGGCCCAACGAGTACGAACTGTTGCTGGGCGGCGCCGATCCCCTGCAGCGGCCGGTCAGCGACGAGCGTGGCATGCTGGCCATCAACTACACGAGCGGCACCACCGGCAAGCCCAAGGGGGTGATGTACCACCACCGCGGCGCCTATTTGCAGGCGCTGGCGATGGCGCTGCATACCAGGCTCGACAGCGACAGCCGCTACCTGTGGACACTGCCGATGTTCCATTGCAACGGCTGGTGCTTCCCCTGGGCGGTCACCGCGGCCGGCGCCGTGCATGTCTGCCTGCGCCGGGTCGATGCGACGGCCATCTGGAATCACCTGCGCCGCGGCGGAATCACCCATCTGTGCGGCGCACCCACGGTGGTCACGATGCTCGCCTGGCATGAGGAAGCGAATCAGGGCCGACTGTCCCGTCCGGTGCGCATCGCCACCGGCGGCGCCCCGCCGACGCCGACGCTGCTCGCACGCATGGGCGAGCTGGGACTGGACATGATGCACCTGTACGGGCTCACCGAGACCTTCGGACCGGCGGTGATCTGCGACTGGCGCAGCGAGTGGAGCGAGCTGCCGATGGCCGAGCAGGCGCGGCTCAAGGCACGCCAGGGCGTGGCCAACGTGATCGCGCAGGCGGTCCGGGTGATCGACGACACCGGTGCGGACGTGCCCGCCGACGGCATGGCGCTCGGCGAGATCGCGCTGCGCGGCAACAACCTGATGCTCGGCTACTACCGGGACGAGGAAGCGACCCGCGGAGCGTGCCCCGACGGCTGGTTCCGCAGCGGGGACGTCGGCGTCATGCACCCCGACGGGTACATCGAGCTGAAGGACCGCACGAAGGACGTCATCATCTCCGGCGGCGAGAACATTGCCTCCGTGGAGGTCGAGCAGGCCCTGGCCACCCACCCCGCGGTGCTGGAGTCGGCGGTGGTGGCTGCGCCGGACGAGAAGTGGGGTGAAGTACCGGTGGCCTTCGTGACACTGAAGGAGAACGTCAGCGCCGGGGCGGCCGAGCTGGTCGCCCACGTGTCCGGTGTGCTCGCCCGCTACAAGGTGCCCAAAAGGATCGTCTTCGGCGCACTGCCCAGGACAGCCACCGGCAAGATCCAGAAGTTCATCCTGCGCGAGCGGGCGAAAGACTCATAGCCGTTCACCCGCGTCAACGACTGATCAGGTCACAGATAGTCCCGAAGGTTTACGGCATCCCACAGTTCGCGCGGCGGTCGCACCCGTTCGGCGAACGTCCTTGTCAAGGGTCGAGTCGCATCGATGATGACTTTCGTCGTCATCGGACCTTTCTCGCTGCGTACCTCGCCGTAGGCCGATGGATCGAGATGGGCGCCGAAACTGCCGGTGATGATCGAGCAGCTCTCGTCAGCCTGCACCCGGGTCGCGATCGCCCAGAGCACTTCCTCATCGTTGTAGATGTCGATGTCGTCGTCGACGACGACCACGTGCTTCACGTCGTAGTTCGATCCCAGGACCGCCAGGCCCGCAAGCTTCCCTTCCCCCTGCGTCCGCTTGCGCATCGAGACATAGCAGTGCCAGAAGTTGGCCCCCGAGGGCGGCAGGTGAACCCCGACCATGGTCGGAACGACCTCCCGCAGCCGTCGATAGAGCTGGGCCTCGCGCCCCAGCAATCCCACTTGCGTATGCTCGCGAAACGAGGGGAACAGATCGTGCCAGATCGGCTGCCTGCGATGCGTGATCGCCGTGACATCGATGACCGGCACGTTCATGCGTCCGCCGTAGTAGCCGGCGTACTCCGCGAACGGGCCATCCATCTCGAAGGACCCGGGATGGATGCGCCCTTCGATCACGACCTCCGCATGGGCAGGGACCGCCAGATCGACAGTCTTGCAGGGAACGAGTTCGACCGGCTCGCCCAGCAACCCCCCCGTCACGGCCAGTTCCTCGTGCTCGATCGGGCCACGCGAAGCGGCGCCCATATGGTAGGCGGGATGATGGCCTATGAAGATGGCGACCTCCATCGGCTTGCCGGCATCGTGATGGCGGCCGCGAATCAGTGCCGCATGCTGCACCGGATTCATCATGCATCCCATGCGGGCTGGACCCTTCAGCTCATGCCGGTAAGTGCCGACATTGATCACCCCGCTCACCGGATCCCTGCAGATCATGCATCCGATCGTGATGTATCGACCCGAATCCCCCTCGCAATGCCGCTGGACAGGGAGGGCGGCCCCCAGATCGACGCCTTCCCCTTGAAGCACAACCTCCTGAACCGGAGCCGTGCCGCCGGCATATGGAATCGGCGCGATCGGGTTCGCCTCGCGTCGCATGAATTCCGTCAGCACCCGCCCCTTGTCGGTCGGATCGACGCCAAGCGCGTGCGCGAGCAGGCGATAGCTCGAAAACAGTCCGGTCACGACCGGCCAGGGATGACCCGCAACGTCCTTGAAAAGCACCGCCGGATACCGGCCCTCCTTCGCGAGCTTCTCCTGGATCAGGGTCATGTAGAGATCTCGTGGAATCTGTCGTTCGATCTCCACCAGGTCGGTCGAACCATGGCCCCGAAGTTGATCGATGAAATGACGCAGATCCTTGGTCATCGCCGCCTTTCCTGAAGAAGACACCTTGGGCGCCAATGGCCCTCGAGGCCCCGAGCCCCGATCGCACGCCCGATGGAACAGCCCGACACTCAATCAGTACCGATCGAGGCCGCCTTGATCACTTGTGACCACCGATCACGTTCATTCACGACGAAATCGTTGAACTGTCGGGGCGTCAGGTTCATCGGAGAAGCGCCGAGCCCTTGGAGTCGCTCGCGGAACCCGGCGGACTCGACAATTTTGCCGACCTCCCGGCCCAGCACCTCTCGGACGTCGGCCGGCAGGTCGCGAGGCCCGAATAGCCCGAACCATGCACTGAGCTCGAGCGCGCGCATATCGAGTTCCCCCACTGCGGGCACGTCAGGCAACAGTGGCGATCGCTGTTGGGTAGTGATCGCAAGCGCGCGCGCACTGCCTGCCTTGACATGCGGCGCTGCCGTCGTCAGGAGGTCGAACATCAACTCGACCTCCCCGCTCAACAGGCCATTCAGCGCAGGAGCGCTTCCCTTGTAGGGAATATGGACGATCCGCACCTTGGCCGCCATGTTGAGCATTTCACCTGCCAGATGATTCGACGTGCCATTACCCGCCGAGGAATAATTGAGTTTCCCGGGCTGCTGTCGGGCGAGTTCGATGAGCTCCGGCAGTGAACGTACGGGCAGCTTCGGTTGGGCGAGGAGAACGAACGGAATCGATGCCAACGGTGCGATCGCAGTGAAGTCGCCGACCGGGTCGTAGCCGATGTTCTTTGTCAAGGCCGGGTTCATTGCGTGTGAACTCACCGTCCCGATCAAGAGCGTGTACCCATCGGCCGGGCTCTGTGCCACCGCCTTGGCCCCGATCGCAGTCCCCGCGCCAGGCTTGTTCTCCACGACAACCGGCTGATCCAGGGACAAGCTCAACTGCTGACCCAGCACCCGTGCCAGCACATCCGCGGAACCGCCCGGCGGATACGGCACGACGAGTCGAATCGGCTTGGTCGGATACGACGACGAGAAAGACTGGGTCGGGGTTCCCAACCCTGCCACGAGGACAACCAGAGAAAGCAACAACGAATTCCAGATCAGTCGCATACCTGCTCTCCTACGATATACAACACACCCGCCCATCCAGCCACTGCGATGGCAGACCCAAGAACGCACAGGCACCTGCATTCCTCTCGGTGCTGTCAAATTTTTCCGGTCTTCCGGTGATGGAAGATCGGGAGCTGGATATCCCATTCGCGCTTCATCCTGTCGCGAATCTCCCGGAGCGACGAGATGAACACCGGCGCCTCGAGTTCCTCGATGCTGGCGCCGAGACCAGCCTCCCAGAGGATTCGATCGCACGCAATCTGGGCACGCGAGGCTTCGCTCTCCGGAGCCAGCCAGGCCAACTGATAACCGTTCAATTCGACTTCCTCGATCATGGTGGCCACAGCATCGCGGATTCGATTGCGCTGGGCCGAATCCAGATCGGGCATCCGATCGGCCATGAAATACCAGCCGAACGCGCAATGTCGTGCTTCGTCGCGCAGGATCAATTCGTACACCCGGCGGATGGCGGGATGCGTCGTGATCTGGGAAATATGCTTGAAGACATTGAATATTATCTGTTCTGCTGAGCAGACCAGCGCGGCAACGGTACATTCGACCGGTGCATCCGCGTCGAGCGCGAGACGCCGGACACCATGGGTGGACACGGAACCTTCGTAGTCGTCCGCGGGTGCATCGATGTAGCCGCCGAACTTCTCGGCGAGCAGGTAGCTGATCTCGGCATGACGCGACTCCTCCTGCGAGCGGATGCTGAAATACAGAGCCGCATCCGGGCCGAGTCGGTCATGACAGAAGCGAATCTGAAGGGCTGGACTTTCCGAGATCGCCCCGTACTCGCCCCATGCACGTCGGCTCCACCGTGTACGCAGGGCCAGTCGTTGCTCCTGGGAATACGAGCTCGCATCGAGGCTGTTCCAGTCTATCGCCGTCGCCGGATCCCACTGCGTGACCAACGACGCATGGAAGAGCTTCCTGATCCTGGATTTATGTCGACCCAGACTGAGCGGAAACCTGGCCTCGGGTGCATCGAGAATACTGCGGTAGGAGTCCGTTGCTATGGTCATGGCGCCTCCGGATGGTTTCCAACGACGTTCGATTCGCAAGGGCCGCGATGTGCAGCGACCCGTACGCTGTCCGCGTGCACGTCAGAAACCTCCCAGATGGGGATGCGCGAGCGGGGGCAGGCGCAGGCCCAGCTCGAGGAAGCGTGCACGCACGGTAGCCAGCCAGGAACGGAGGATCTCCCCCTCCCGCGATGCGGATGCAGCGCCCAGACCGGCATCAGCCGCGACGGCTTGCGCCCGTTGCTCGACGCGACTGTCGATCGTTGTCGACAGGGACGGCACGTGATATCCGTCGCATGCCACACTCGAGAACCATTCGACCACGCCTTCGACGACCGCTGAGCGCTCACTCGCAGTCATTTCCCCGGCGCGCTTGTGCAAGTAAGACCAGCCGAACAGCGCATGGCGGGTCTTGCCCTGCACCGCCTTCCCCAATACCGCGCGCGCTACAGGTTCAGTGGCGTTCGCGAGGTAGGCGCGAAACAGCTCGAGCTCCAGCCCATCTTCGACCGCGCAATGGGTGGCGACATATGCATCCAGGCTGACCTCGGCATCGAGGGCGTGGCGATAGCAACTGCGGTTGATGACTCCTTCCCATCGACTCTCGGCAGGACGATCGAGATAACCGCCCAGTAGCTCGGCGTATCGTTCGCAGGACTCCACGAGCACTGCCTCTTCCGTATTGCGCACCGTCAGGAAATACTTCGGATCGGCCTCCCGGGCACGCTCCATGCAGAACCGCAGCAGCAGTGCGGGGGTCTCGGCGATTCCGGTGTACTCGAGCCATGCGCGCCGGCTCCAGACGAGCCGCCCGGCATCGCGCTGCTCCTCCGAAAAGGCGTCGCCGTCGAAGGTATTCCACGATATCGCCCGTTCCGGTGACCAGGCATCACGCTTTCCGTCTTCGTACAGCTGACGGATCGATGGAATCGAAATCCCGAGGTCCAGAGGAAAGCGAACCTCGACGGGAAGCTTGATCGGCGTAGTGGTCATGATCGGGGCCCAAGTGGACACGGCCGGGCGATGCTCTCCGACGGGCCACCCTTCCCGAAGAACGCATCGGCGCGCAGTACGCTCACGTTCTACTGTCAGTCAGTCAACCAAGGCCACCGCCTCGATTTCGAGCAGCAAGTCGGGATGGACCAGGCCCTTGACTTCGACCATGGTACTGGCCGGATAGGGCATGGAGAAATAGCGCGGCCTGAGTTCGGCAACCTTGGGAAACAAGGAGACATCGGTGATGTAGTAGTTGGTCTTGATTACCCGGGTGAAGTCGCTCCCCGAGGCTTTCAGCAGCGCGCCAAGATTGTCGAAGATGCGTATCGCTTGGGTGACAATGTCGCCGACACCGACGACCGCGCCCCGCTCATCAAAAGCCACCTGGCCGGAAATGTAAGCCAGCTTGCCAGCCGGTACGATCATCGCGGGCGTGTACAACGCTTTCCAGTCGTCCGGATTGCCCGGATAAATCGGTTTCATAGATCCGCCTTTTCGCAGCTGACTCATATTTATGGGCGCGGCGCAGAGGCGAACCCTCGATGCACGCCCGCTGCCTGGGATTCGGATTCTCTGCCTGTGCGGCGCGGCACCCGAACACTGCCATCGCCCTCCTCTTCAAGGCCGCATCGATCACGATGCACCTCCGATTTCCTCCTGCGCAAGGCCATCAGAACCTTTTCCTGATCCACCGGCACAGCATCGACGTCGACGCCAATCGCGGCATTGATGGCATTAAGCAACGTCGGCGTAGTGCAATTGAGTGCCGCCTCGGCGATGCCCTTGGCGCCGTAGGGCCCGGTCGGATACGGCTGTTCGACCGCGTCGGCGATGTATTCCACTGGGGCGTCGAGCGCAGTGGGAATGACGTACTCGGCGAAGGAAGGTGTCTTCGGTACGCTGCCCTCAGTGCGCATGTCTTCCATCAAACCGAAGCCGAGCGACTGCATCGCCCCGCCATAGAGTTGACCGTAGGCCATCACCGGGTTGAGTACCTTGCCCATGTCGAGCACATTGACGAGCTTCAGCACCTCGATCTCGCCGGTTTCCGTGTCCACGGAGACGTCCGCACCGGCGGCCATGAAGGTGTGGCCATACATGTAGCGATCCTCGCCGGAACGAAACCAGCCTTCCTCACGCAGACAGTCACCGCGGTCGGAGCAGGCCTTGGCGACCTCGGCGAAGCGAATCGTCCTTTCCGGCGAACTGCGGCTTTTCACCAGGCCATCGGCCAATTCCAGGTCTTCGATCGGCCGCTCGAGGATCTGGGCGGCGCGCGAAAGGAGTGTCCTGCGAAGGGGTGCGCTGGCAAGCAGGAGCGCGTTGCCCAGGCCGAAGGTCAGCCGCGAGGCCGAAGTGCGCCCGGCGCGCGGACTACCCCAGTTGTCGCTCATCTCGACGTTGACGGCATCCAATGCGACGCCGAACTGCTCGGCGGCCATCTGCGCCAGGATCGTGGTGATGCCCTGTCCCAGTTCGGTGCCCCCGGCGTGTATCGAGACACCGCCGTCGGACTGCACCTCAACGGTGGCGCCGACTCCGGCCTTGCCCAATACGGGAATAGCGCCCACATCGAACACCGGCATGTCGAAGCAGATGCTGCGGCCGACGCGAATGTGCGGCGCGGCCGGCGGGGGTGGTGATCCCATCTTCTGCAGCACCCGCTCCGTCAGCTCGGCAAGACTCACCGGGCTGTCGCCAAACAAGGAGCTGGCCGGTCGATCGCCGGGCTGCAGGAAATTGCGCCGACGCAGTTCGAGCGGATCGAGACCCAGCTCGTGTGCCAGCTTGTCGAGCAGGCACTCGCGCGCTATCGCCGCCTGCGGCGCGCCGTAACCGCGGAAGGCGCCCGAGTCGAGGTTGTTGGTGTAGATGGCTTCGGCCCGGGTCGCAATGTTGGGAACCCTGTATGGACCAGGCAGCGCCGACATGGTGAGCCCGACCACCTCGGGCGAGCGGCCCGAATAGGGTCCGGCATCTGCGATCACTTCGCCCTCGAGCGCGAGCAGCGTTCCGTCGCGTCTGGCGCCGAGCTTCAGGCGAATTTCCGTGGGGTGGCGCTTGGCGTGAAAGATGAACGACTCCTCGCGTTCGAGCACCAGCATCACCGGGACGCGCGCCAGCCAGGCCATCGCCGCGAGGTGCACCTGGATGGTGGTGTGCAACTTGCCGCCAAAGCCGCCGCCCACTGGCGTGCCTTTGATGTGAATCTTGGCTTTGGGCAGGCCCAGGCCCAGATGGATGTCATCCGCCACGCCGTAGGGATCCTGCAGGCCGGAGTACACGTGCAGCACATCCATATCGTCCCGCCATGCGACTCCGGCCTCGGTCTCGAGGAAAGCCTGCTCCTGGCGCGGCGTGAAGTAAGTGTGCTCGACCACCACGTCAGCAGCGGCGAAGCCAGCGGCGACATCGCCGTGCTTGAATTCGCGCGTGCAGCAGCGGTTGCCCGGCGCTTCGGCGTGTATCTCGTAGGCGCCCGGCGCCATCGCCTGGCGCGGCGCGGTGAGGGGAGGTAGCACTTCATAGTGCACCGCGACAGCAGCGGCAGCACGTGCGGCGAGTTCGTCGGTCTCGGCCACGACCATGGCAACGACGTCGCCAAGATAGCGCGTCTGTTCGCCTTCACCGACCAGCACCGGGCGATGCGCAACGTCGTACCCCCAGCCCTTGCCAGCTGGCAAGTCGCGGGCAGTGATGACCATGGTCACGCCGGGCATCCGTTGCGCAGCGCTGGTATCTATGGTTACCACCTTGGAGCGCGGATACCGGGCAAACACCAGCTTCCCATGTCGCATCCCGGCGATGCGGAAGTCGCCGGCATATCTGGTCTGGCCAGTAACCTTTCCCAACGCGTCCACCCGCGGCACGCCGCGACCGATGACGTCGCTGTTGCTCATGATCTCGGTCCTTCAGCCGCCACCGATTCGATCGCCTCGACAATCTGCACATAGCCCGTGCAGCGGCAGAGGTTGCCACTGAGCGCTTCCTGGATTTCAGTGCGCGTCGGCCTGGGGTTTTCATTGAGCAGCGAAATCGAACTCAACACCATCCCCGGCGTGCAGAACCCGCACTGCGCCGCGCCGCGTTCGATGAAAGCTTTCTGCAAGGGATGCAGACAACCGTCAGCCGCTACACCTTCGATAGTGGTGATTTCCTTGCCCACCGCCTGCACCGCCAGCACCAGGCAGGCGTTTACCGGCAGGCCGTCGAGCAGCACCGTGCAGACACCACAGTCGCCCGCGTTGCAGCCCTTCTTGGTTCCGGTCAGCCCCAGTTCTTCGCGCAGAACGTCGAGCAGGCTGCGCTGCGCGGCGGTCCTCACCGTATGGGCCGCGCCATTCACTTTGAGGATGATGTTCGTCGGCGCCATGATCCGTTCCTCAGACGTGCACCCGGCCTTTGACGCACAGGTTGGTGAGCAGGCGAAGCGTCCAGGCTTCGACCAGCAGCCGACGGCCCTCGGCGGAGCCGCGCAGGTCGGTGATCGGCCGGCATTCCTCTGCAGCCAGCGCCGCCGCGGCCGCGAGACTCTCCTTTTTCGGAGCAACGCCCTGCAAGGCTTGCTCGCAGCGCCGAGCGCGCATCGCCGTGGGTCCCACCGACCCGAGCACCAGGCGAAGATCGCTGATCGCACCGGCCTCGTCGAGGCTCAGGCTGCCGCACAGGTTAATGATGCTGATGGCCTGTGCCTTGCGTCGGCCAACTTTGACGAAGCCGCTGCGACAGCCGGCAGGCTGCATCGGGACCAGGATCTCGGTCAGCACTTCGCCGCGCTCGAGGGCGGTCTTGCCGGGACCGAGGAGGAAGTCGGCCAGCGGCAGTTCGCGTTGCCCCGCCGGGCCCGCAAGCAGCAATGCGGCGTCGGCCGCGAGCAGCGGCGGCACCGCGTCAGCAGCCGGCGAAGCAGTGACGATATTGCCACCCAAGGTCGCTCGGTTGCGGATCTGCCGGCAACTCATCTGTCGCGCCGCGTCGGCGAGCGCAGGCACACGACGAGCGACCAGCGGCGAGGCGATGATCTCGCTCATGCGTACCGCCGCACCAATGGCCAGCACCTCCCCGCGTTCGGCGATGCTGCGGCAGGCGTCGAGTTCGCTGATGTCGAACAGCACGCGCGGCGCAAGTTTGCCAATGCGCATCTTGACGTGCAGGTCGGTGCCGCCCGCAAGCACTGCACCCTCGCCGCCGGCAGCGCGCAGACCCTCGACCAGTTCGGCGACGCCCGTCGGCTTGACGTAGTCGAACTCGGGGGCGGCCGCACTCATGGCAACTGCGAAACCTGTGAAACGCGACTACTCATGGGCCGGCCCCACCATACTGGCAAACCGTTCGATCCGGTGTTTGCTCATCGGGTTCCCCTTCCTTGCAGTGACTTGGCGTGCCCGGCTGTAGATCGCGATCGGATATTCTATACACGAAATTTCGATGAGGACAGTCTACCACGCATCCTGCGCTCTGCGGCCCGCGCAAGCGCGAGCAACGACTTCCAACCGAACTCTGTCGATGTCGACCCTCGACGTGCTCGCCGCTACGGATGCCGGGCATCGGGTCGGGATCGAGCCTGCCGATGGCCCGGATACCGGTAATGATGGCCACGCGCCCGCAACGTCACGACAGACGATGGCGCGTGTCGCTGCACCTACGGCCTTGGCGCGACAGACGACGTAGGGCGTTGCCCCCGTTGCTGCCTTCGCTACTTGGCAACCTGCGGTAACTTCACCAGCGCCGCCAGCGAGTCATTGATGATGCATTCGGCGAGCTTGCTGGCGCGATCGGCATCACCGGCGCGCATCGCCTTGACAAGCCTCTCGTGCTCGCGGAAGGACTGCTTGATGTGGCCGGGCTGAGACATGAGCAGGAAGCGGAAGCGCGCGACCTGGCTCGACAGTTTGCGCCACATCGTCCGAAGCCGGCCGTTGGGGCAACTCTCCATCATTACCTTGTAAAAATCCGTGTTCGCGTGGAAGTAGCCGAGTATGTCGCCGTTGATCACCGCCTGCCGCATGGGCTCGAGCAGCCGCGTCAGACGTTCCGCCGTCGCCGCCGCTGCGACGCTCGAAATGATGATCTTCACCATCAGCGCGTTCAAGGCGGCGCGGATCGGGTAGATCTCGTGCAGATCGGCAACACTGATCTCGGAAACGATGAAGACGCTGCGCGGCTTGCTCGTCACCAACCCTTCGCGGTGCAGCAAGATCAGCGCCTCGCGAACCGGCGACTTGCTGATGCCGAGGCGCTTGGCGATCTCCTCTGGATTGAGCCGCGTACCGGGCGGCAGCCGGCCCTCGATAATCTCGGCTTCCAGATAGCGCTCGGTCATTTGCGACAGCGACTCGGGCACGGTGAAGGCCGGAGGTTCGCGGGGCGCTTCCATCAGAGCGGTCTTGGTCACTTCTCAGTCCCCATTCGTCGAAGAACGTCTTTGGCCGAAGACGAGGTACGGACCGACTCCCATACTCCGGCAGCCATGGCGAGTCTATCCGGTGCCGACTAACCAACGATCGACGAAGCCCCGAGATAGGTCTGCATGATGGCCTTGTCCTCCAGGAGCTCCTTGCGGCGCCCTTCCGCCACGACCCGCCCCCTCTCCAGAACGTAGCCACGATCGGCCGAATGGAGCGCGATACGCGCATTCTGTTCGACGAGCAAGATCGTCGTCTGGCTGCGCAGTTGCTGCAAGACATTGAAGATGTCCTTCACGATCAGAGGAGCCAGACCCATCGATGGCTCGTCCAGCAGCAGAAGCTTCGGTCGACTCATCATTGCACGCGCGATCGCCAGCATCTGCTGCTCGCCCCCCGACAGCAGGCCGGCCATCTGGTTCTCCCGCGAGCGCAGAATGGGAAAGGTTGCATACGACCGCTCCAGGTCCTGCAGGATTTCCGCCTTTTGCCCTTTGCGCTGCCTCGTGTAAGCGCCCATCAGCAGATTTTCGCGCACCGTCAGGGGACCGAAGACGCGCCGGCCCTCGGGCACCATTGCAATGCCTCGTCCTACCACGGCGACGGGCCCCAGGCCCTGGATCGGCTGGCCCTCGAACCTGATCGCGCCCGAGGTAATCGGAAGCGTATTGCAGATGGCGCGCAGCAGCGTCGACTTGCCGGTGCCGTTCGGTCCGATCACGCACACGAACTCGCCCTGACTGACCCTCAGCTCGACGTCGTGCAGTACTTGCAGGCGGCCGTAGCCCGCTCGGATCTTTTCGATCACCAGCACCCTAGATCTCCGTTCCCAGGTAGACCTCGATCACCCGCTCGTCGCGCTGGATCTCTTCCGGTGGCCCCTCGGCGATCTTCTGGCCGAAATTCATCACCACGATCTCGTCGGAGAGGTTCATCACCAGGTGCATGTCGTGCTCGACGAGCAGCACCGTGACGCCCTCGTCCCGGACGCCACGCACGATGTCCATCATATGGCCGGTCTCCTGGTGCGTGAGCCCGGCCGTGAACTCGTCGAGCAGCACGACCTTCGGATCCAGGGCGAGCGCCCGGGCCATCTCCAGAAGTTTGAGCTGGCCGCAGGCGAGATCGGCAGCGTCCTCATGGGCCCGATCGGCCAGGCCCACCTTCTCCAGTACCTCCAGGCAGTGCTCGCGCATCGCCGCCTCCTCGCGGCGCGAGCGGCCGGTGTAGGCAAGCGCATCGAGCCAGCCCGACGTGGCGTGCAAATGGCGCCCCACCAGAACGTTATCGAGGACGCTCATGCCCTCGAAGACCTGCGGGGTCTGGAATGTCCGGCCCATGCCGAGGGCGGCACGGCGGTTCGGTTTGAGTCCGTTCAGGATGCAGCCGTCCATGACGATACGCCCCGAGAGCGGCGACTCGAGACCGGTAATCAGATTGAAAAGCGTACTCTTGCCGGCACCGTTCGGGCCGATCACGGCCTTGATGGCGCCCGGCCGGACATCGAACGAAACCTCCGATACGGCCCGCAGTCCGCCGAAGGACTTGCTGATGCTCTCGATGCTCAATACGGCGTCGCCAGCCATGTCACTTCCTGCCGGCCAGGCCAAAGCGCAGATGCAGACTGCGGAACAGGGGCGCCAAACCCTTCGGCATGAACATCATCACGCCGACCAGGATCAGGCCGTACAGCACCACTTCGAGGCCGTCGTAGGCGCGCAGATACTCGGGCAGCAAGGTCAGGATGGAGGCCCCGATCACCGGCCCCCAGAACGAGCCGATACCCCCGACGACGACCATCGTGAGCAGCAACACCGAACTCATGAAGCCGAAGGTATCGGGCGCCACGAAATTGATGGAGTGCACATAGAGCGTGCCGGCAACGGCCGCATAGGCGGCAGACAGGACGAAGACGATCACCTTGTAGCGGTACGTATTGACGCCCATGCACTCGGCCGCCGCCTCGCTGCCTCGGATGGCGGTGAGCGCCCTGCCCATGCGTGACTGGCTCAGGTTCAGCGCGACGATCAACCCGACCCCCACCAGCGCCCAGATGAGATAGTAATTGCCGAGTACGGAGTCCACCTTGAAGCGACCGGCGGAGAAGCTCGGGACGTCGACCAGCCCCGAGGGTCCACCGGTGAGCCCCGCCAGCTGCACGAACAGCGTGTGGACGATGACGCCCACTCCCAGCGTCGCCATCGCGAGGTAGTGGCCCTTGAGCCGCAAGGTCGGCAGCCCCACGGCGAGTGCCACGAGGCAGGTGCCGGCGAGCGATGCGGCCAGCGCCAATACGGGCGACCAGCCGAACTTCGCGGTGAGCACACCGGAGATGTAGGCTCCCAGGCCCCAGAACGCAGCGTGACCGAGCGACACCTGACCGGCATAGCCCATCAGCAGATTGAGGCCCGTGCTGAGAAGGATATGGATCCCCGCGAAGGCCATGATGCTCAGGAAATAGGCGTTCGGCGACACCAGCGGAAACGCGGCGATCAATGCCAGAAACACCGCGAGCGGCAGCCACCGCGGCCCTCTCGTCTGCTCAGAACTTGACGACACGTTCCCTCCCTGTACCCCCCAACAGCCCGGATGGCCGGACGAGCAGCAGAACGATGAGCAGCAGGAAAGCCACCGCATCCTGATAGCCGCTACCGCCCAGGCCAGCGGAGAAGGCTTCGGCACCGCCAAGGATCAAGCCGCCCAGGAACGCGCCGAACACATTTCCCATGCCGCCGATGATCGCCGCACAGAACCCCTTGAGACCCAGGATGGTGCCCTGGTCGTACGACGTCATGGTGAGCGGTGTGATGATCACCCCGGCCAATGCGCCAATGCCGCTTGCGACGCCGAATGAAACGGTGCTCAGGCGGGTGACCGGAATCCCCATCAAGGCAGCCGTCCCCCGGTCGGCCGCGGCAGCCCGCATTGCCGTGCCGATCACCGAAGTCTTCATGAAGAAGCCGACGAGCACCATGACCACGAGGGCGATACCGACGATCCAGAGTGCCTGCGGCGTGATGCTTGCACCGAGAACTGCAAGGGATGTCTCGCCGGAGAACGCCGGCAGGTCCTTGGGGAATTTTCCCCACACCATCATCACGACGCCCTTGATCACGATCGCGAGGCCAATCGTGACGATGATCAGGTTCAGCACCTCAGGCTTGCGGCTCAGGCCGATCGTCAGTTTCTCCGAGAGCAGGCCGATCAGCGTCACGAATACCACCGCAAACAGCAGCGCCAGGGGAACCGGCCAGCCGAATCCTCCCGCCACCACAGCGGCCATCATCCCTCCCAGCATGACGAATTCGCCCTGCGCGAAGTTGATGACCTCCGTGGTGTTGTACACCATGCAGAAGCCGACAGCGACCAGCCCGTAGACGCTACCGGTCGTCAATCCGGAAATCAGAAGCTGCAAGAACTCGCTCACCCGAGCCTCCCACACACCCGCCCTGAAACCCGACAGGTCGGATTCACCCCGCGAGACGACCGAAAGAGGCAGCGATGCGGCAAGCGTTCACCCCGGCAGCGCAGCGTCGTACCGTGCAGAGCCTTCTCCATCGCGGATCGCTCAACCCGAACAACGACTGCTACAAGTCGTGAATGCGAAGCGTCGCCGCACGCAGCCGTCCGCCCTGGAAGTGGGTGACGCAATCTCTCCAGATGCGTACCCATTCCTCGTCGGTCACTTCTTCGACGGGCTTGAAGAATTGGCACCCGACCCGGCCAAGACCGGATCGGATCTACCCCAACGCGCCTTCTACTTCGTGTCCGCGCCCATCAGAAGCTTCCAGCCGCCCTGGCGCCATTCCATGACCACGGCGTCCTCCTTGGTCAGGCCGTAGTGTCTCTGCGGGCTGAACTTGTACAAGCCGTTGGTGCCGATGAACTGCAAGCCCTCGAGCGCGGCGCGAATCTTCTCCTTGTCGAAGCTCTTGGCCGCCTCCAGCGCCTTGAACGCCATCAGCATGCCGTCGTAGGCTTCGGCGCCGTAGACGTCCGGTTCGCTGCCGTACTTCGCCTTGTGCTCGTTGATGTAGTTGAGGATTACCGCTTTCGTCGGATCCGAGTCCGGGAGCTGCGCGCCGACGGGGAAGCGCAGCGACACCAGCACCGTGCCTTCGGACGCCTCGCCAGCCATCTCCATGTACTTGGGCACCACGTAGCCGAAGCCATGCATGAGCGTCTGCTTGAGGCCAAGCTGGCGGGCATTCTTCATGAAGACGATGCCCGAAGGAGCGACCGTCCAGCACAGGATGACTTCAGGGTTGGCGGCGCGAATGCGAGTCAGCTGGGGAACCAGGTCGGTCGCCGTCATCTCGAATTCCTCCCAGGCGACGACGTTGATGCCGGCGCCGGGAGCCTGGAGCTTGAGTTCGTCGCGCGCACTGGTGCCGAAGCTGGTGGTATCGGAGAGCATCGCCACCCGCGTAATACCCTTGGATTTCCAGTAGTCGATGGCGCGTCCCACGATCTCCTTGTCGGTCAGATGGGACTTGAACGCCCACTTGCTCGCATCGACCGGTTCGACGATCGCGCGGGCACCGGCATTGGAGATCATCGGTACGCCGTACCTCGCGGCAACCGGCTTCATCGCCAGGGAGAGACCGCTCATGTTGCCGGCCCCGGAGATGATGTCGACCTCGTCCTGTGTGATGAGGCGGTTGGTCGCGGCTACTGCCTTCGTCACATCGCTGGCTGCGTCATAGACGATCAACTTCACCGGGTGGCCGTTGATCCCACCCTTCTTGTTGATCTGCTCGACCATCATCTCGACGGTGGTCTTCATGCGTTCACCGAGGAGCGCTCCCGGCCCGGTGACCGAGAAAACGCTACCGATCTTGTACGGACGCTTCTCCTGCGCAAAACTGCTTCCGACCGTCAACGAAAGTGCGAGGCCCATCGCCACCGTTGCCGCCCACGCCTTGCTTGCCATGCCACTCACCTCCCCTCTAAGGTTTGTCGTCAGAGGACCGCCCGCTCCGCATGTCGACGCGCCGCTCTTGTGCGGCGCGACAGTCTTTTGCGGAGGTCGTGTTAGCCACTCGCCGTGATCCCCCTGCCTCCAGTGGCCTTATAGGCCCAATCCATTTGACGGTCAATATATTGAATATCGGATTTGTTGACCTGGCTTAAGGGGGCGAGCAAGTGCCGGTCGGGGCCCACGCGACCTCGATGGGGTGAGGCGACGGCTGACAGTCGGTCAGCCTTGCGTCCGCAGCACAACGGGATCGAAGGCCGCCTGGCCGTCGTCTGCGCCGATCATCACGTGTCCGTCCTGGATCGAGCAATGCACGCGCATCGCGCGACGCGCCAGTGCGGCCAGAGCCTGCGACGCCTGCGCCGGCACTTCGATCACATCGAGATTGCCGCAGCGCGCCAGCGCAGCGGCGCACTGCGCCCACCATGCGCCGGCCTTCGCACCGCCGTAGGTCACGACCAGCACCTCGCGCGCACGCGCGCACGCGCGGCGCACGCGTCGCTCGTCCGGCCAGCCGACGTCGATCCAGGTCTGGATCGCACCGGTCGGGTCGCGCGCGGACAGGTCGGGCTCGTCGTCGGTGGACAGCCCCGGACCGAAGGCGAGCGCCGTGTCGGCGCGCAGCGCGAACGCGAGGATGCGGATCATCATCCGCTCCTCGGTCTCCGACGGGTGGCGCGCGATGGTCAGCGCATGATCGGCGTAGTAGCCGCGGTCGATGTCGGCCACCGACAGGCCGGCCTTGTAGATCGTCGCTCGGAGTGCCATGCGGCACTGTACCGAACGGCACGCGACAGCGGCGCGGCGCCCCGCAGGGCGTCGCGCCGCCGTCCGTCGCGCGATGCGTTCTTCTCAGCTGCGCGGGGTGGCCGGCCGGCCCTCGGTTCCAGGCGCGCCGCGGCGGCCTTCGCCCGGGCCGCGGCCAGGGCCGCGCTGCTCCATGCGCGTCCTGCGCTCGAGCACCGTCGCCTGCTGCTCGGGCGAGAGCACGCGGAAGATCTGGTTCATGTCGCGCGCGCGCATCTGGGCCAGCGTGCTCATTGCCTGCGCGTTGCGGTCGACGAGCGCCTTCACCTTCGCCTCGTCATAATCGGTGGACAGCGCGAGCCTGGAAAGCTCGCCGCGCGCCGAACGCAGGATCTTGAACTGCTCGCGGATCGCCGGCTCGCTGGCGTGCCGGATCGCGAAGATCCGGTCGCGCTGCTCTTCGGTCAGATCCAGTCCGCGCAGGAAGCCGGCGCCGGCCATCGCGCGTTCGCCGTGCCAGCCGTGGTGGCCAGGATGGGCGGGGCGGGCGTGCGCCTGCTCGAGCTTGCCGCGCATCGGCATGCGCGGGCCGTCGCCGGGCGCGCCCTGCGCGGCAACGAGGAACGGGGTGGCCAGCGCCAGGCTGCCTGCCACGGCGATTCCGGCGAGACGTGTCTTGTTCATGGAAGCACTCCTTTCGTTTGCTGCCCGGTTTCGGGTCGGATCGGCCGACGCATCGGCTTCGGCACGACTGCAGGATGCGCGAGCGCCGCGTTAACCGCCGTCGCCCGTGTGTAAACGTTGGTAAGGAATCGTATCGACCACGCGGCGTGGCGCCGGCCGCCCGATATGATCGGGCCATGCCATTCCACCGCGCCCGCACCGATGCCCAGGGTCCTGCTCGTCGATGACGACGTCGAGCTGGCCGACCTGCTGCGCGAGTACCTGCAGCGGGAAGGCTTCGACACCGACGCCGTGCACGACGGCGCCTCCGGCGTCGCGCGCGCGCTCGACGGCGGCTACGACATCGTGGTGCTCGACGTGATGATGCCCGGGCTCGACGGCGTCGAGGCGCTGCGCCGGATCCGGCTGGCCAGCCGCGTGCCGGTGCTGATGCTCACCGCCCGGGGCGACGACGTCGACCGCATCGTCGGGCTCGAGCTGGGCGCCGACGACTACGTGCCCAAACCCTGCACGCCA
>JAHDYE010000023.1 GCA_023383035.1 Burkholderiaceae bacterium
GAAACGCGCGGTCACGATGCCGAAATGGCCGGTCACGATGGGCCGAAATACGCAGCCAGAGATCTATAGCGAGCGTCGCCCTTATATGAGCAATGCGTTGAAGGCCTGGAACACCCTCTCAGCCCTCTCCAAGGTTGCCGCCACCGGGGCGCTGTCGCCGTCGAGAACCTGCGGGTTCTCCAGCAACCATCGAGCGGGAGCGAAGTGATCGAACTCAGGAACTCCCGGAGGCATCAACTTGAACAGCGCCTCAGCCTTCTTCACGATGCGTTCCGTCTCCGCTGCAGCCTGTAGACCCTCTTTGGTGACCTCTTTGCCGGCTGGGGGCTTGTACGCGCCGTTGAGGATCTGGGTGAACAGCTCTGCGTCGATCAGGTCTTCCACGTCGGCCTCGTTCTGGCCGACGAAGTCGGCGACCGTGAAGAATCGACCCGCCCTGAGGATCTGCGCCCTCTTCACCGCTTCGATCTTCTTCTTGTCGGCGTTCGCGACGTCCGACAGCACAGCCACGTGAATGCGGTTGCTACCAAAGAGTCGAACGAATGGGGCGATCTTGTCGATGCCGCCGGAGGGGCATAGCGTCCAACGCTTGTCCATGCCTTCGCGTCCACGCTTTCGAAGCGCCTGCGAGAGGACTTGCAGGTACAGGATGTCGGAGGGCCCCTCGACGAGCCAGGTGTTCGCACCGATGAACATCGACTGCGTTACCTCGTAGCCCAACGCGCCCTGCAGCGGGAAGAGCGTGTCGTCGCTGACCTCCATCACGTCAGACCGAACCTTCGTGCCCTTGATGTCGGGGCGACCGGTCTTCGAGTTGAACGAAATGACGTCCTCGACGATGCGCACGTCGGCGAGCCTGTCCATCGGCACCATGAACGGCGAGTGCGTCGTGAAGATGACCTGGTGATCGGGCAGCAGTCGTTCAACGATGTAGCGCAGCAGATCGCCCTGTGCCTTTCCATGAAGGGTCAAGCCGGGCTCGTCGAGAAGGATGATGGCGTTGCTCTCGGTCTTCTTGAGCTGCTTGAACTGAGCCAGGAACGAGAAGAACCAGACGAAGCCCGCGCTGCGCTCCGAGAGCGGCAGCGTCGCCTTGTGGTTGGTGTTGCGAATTCGGATGTCGGCCACCGTGCCCGAGTCGTACGGTGCCGGATCGCTCGGCTTGCCCGTGTCGATTTCGATCACGACCTCAAGGGCGTTGTTCTGGCTCCAGAACTGGAAGATCTCTTCCGTGATCTCGTTGCTTGCCGCTTCGCACTTGGCCTTCAGTGCCTCGCGACGATCGGCCTCGACCAATTCTTCAAGCGTCGTTCCCGCGTACTCGAGGAAGGAAAGGAAGATCTTGTCACCGACCTCGACGCGGTTGTGTTGCCGGTCCTGCTGCAGCTTATTCAGAGCCACCATGCCCGACATGCGTTCAAAGTGGGAGGTGAAGAAGAAGCGGGGCTGCCTGGCGCTCAAGATGTCGATGGTGCCGAGGGTGAAGCTCTGGCCACGGATCTTCTTGAGGTCTTGGTACAGCGCCTCCTGCTTCGGCGTGCGCTCTGCGAGTTTGGACAGCGCCGCACTCGCCCCAGAACCGGTGGAGACGCCGTGCAGAACATTGCGCTCCGTTGCATCGAGCGCATGCTTCCCTACCATGTGCTCAAGGCACTTGGCCTCGTCGACTTGGATCTCCCAGATCCTGTTTTCATCTTCGTATCGAAAGCCATAGTGCACCTGAAAGGTGTCGCCTTTCAGCACCCCGGATCCGAACCGCTGCTCGACGGCGGCGATGTCTGGCGGATCGAGCTTCCACCCGGTTCTGATCACCTCTGCCGTCCCGTCGGCGTGCCGATCTTCAAATCGAGTGGCAAAGCGCCGGGGGTAGTCGATGGTCTCGTCGATGTCGAACGCCTGGGACTTCGACGGACGCAGCGCGCGGAGCGCGCTCAGCAGCGCCGTCTTGCCGGCCTCGTTCTTGCCCACGAGGCATGTCAGATTTCCAATCTCGAACTCCTCGCTGTCTTCCACAGACCGGTAGTTCTGAACGCGCACCTTGGTCAGTTTCATCCGACTCCCCTTTGATGGTTTTGGCCCGGAGTGTGCCGGGCCGGCGGCTCACTTCTTCTCTTTGCGCACGCCCTTGAACGGGTCCCCGTCCGCCTTCTGGTCCATGAAACGCCCGGTCTCGGCGTCGCGCTTGGTCCAGGTTTGAGTCTGGGGGTTGAAGGTTTGCGAGCGCTGGCGCACTGCGCCGACACGAGCGTTGTCGCCGATGGGCTTGTTCTTGGCCATTTGGAGATCCTCTACAGGACAGTAGCGCCGCACCGTCTGCGGCAGACTCATAGAGCATCAATGCCATTGATGCACTTGACGAAGCGAATTCTGCTTGCCTGCAAACCGCAAGTCAAGCATAATTTGCATCATGTCGATTGATGCATATGCGGTGCAACTTGGCGAGGTGCTGGAGATTCGGGCCGGCTTCCCCTTCCGGGGAGCCATTGAGGAGGCGCCGGATGGGGGCACGCTGGTCGTCCAGATGAAGGACGTCGATCCTCTGGCGGGCGTTGCCTGGGAATCTGCCATGCGTGCCCAACTCCGTGGGCGCAAGGTGCCGTCGTGGCTTCAAGCCGGAGATTTGCTGCTGGCCGCACGAGGAGCCAGGTTCTACTCAGCGCCGGTCTCGCCACCGCCCGAGCCGGCCGTCTGCGGGCCTCACCTCCTCCACCTACGGCTGAAGGTGCCAGACCGGGCGCTGGCGGCCTTTGTGGCCTGGCAACTCAACCAGCCGCCAGCCCAGCGGCGCTTGCACGCGGCCGCCGAGGGCTCGAGTCAACTGAGCGTTCGCGTTGGCGAACTCGCCAAGCTCGTGCTGGCACTTCCGCCCTTGCATCAGCAGGCCCGGATCCTCGCGCTGGCCGATGCAGCCGCCCGCGAGCGCCAGTTGCTGACACGCATGCTCACGCTGCGCGAAGTCCAGTTGGCCGCGCTGGCACAAGACATTGACCAGAACGCCGGCCTTAGCGGCCGCTGACACCTGAACAACTCATGAACAAGACCCCCATCACCCAGGACGAGATCAACGCCGCGGTCTGGGCCGCGTGCGACACCTTCCGCGGCACTGTGGACCCGAGCATCTACAAGGACTACGTCCTGACCATGCTGTTCCTGAAGTACGTCTCCGACGTCTGGCAGGACCACTACGACCACTACAAGCAGCAGCACGGAGACCACCCCGAGCTGATCGAGGAGATGCTCAAGAGCGAGCGCTTCGTTCTGCCGGAGGGTGCCAACTTCTACGTCCTGCATGCGCAGCGCCATCAGCCTGGCAACGGCGAGCGCATCGACAAGGCCCTGCACGCCATCGAAGAGGCCAACCTCAGCAAGCTGCGCGACGTCTTCCAGGACATCAGCTTCAACAGCAACAAGCTGGGCGACGAGCAGCAGAAGAACGACATCCTGCGCCACCTGCTGGAAGACTTCGCCAGGCCCGAGCTGAACCTGCGCGAGAGCCGCGTCGGCCAGCTCGACGTGATCGGCAACGCCTACGAGTTCCTGATCAAGAACTTCGCCTCCACCAGCGGCAAGAAGGCCGGCGAGTTCTACACGCCACCCGAGGTGTCCACGCTGATGGCGCGGCTGATGGATCCGCAGCCCGGCGACGAGATCTGCGACCCCACCTGTGGCTCGGGCTCGCTGCTGATGAAGTGCGGACGGCTCATCCGCCAGCGCACCGGCGCGCGCAAGTACGCGCTGTTCGGGCAAGAGGCCATCGGCAGCACCTGGGCGCTGGCCAAGATGAACATGTTCCTGCACGGCGAGGACAACCATCGCATCGAGTGGGGCGACACCATCCGCAACCCCAAGCTGCTGGACGGTGCGGCCAGCTCGCCGACGCTTCGGCACTTCGACATCGTGGTGGCCAACCCGCCATTCAGCCTGGAGAAGTGGGGCTTCGAAGGCGCCGAGGCCGACAAGTTCAGTCGTTTCCGCCGGGGCATCCCGCCGCGCACCAAGGGCGACTACGCCTTCATCTTGCACATGGTCGAAACCATGAAGCCCGGCTCCGGCCGCATGGCCGTGGTGGTGCCGCACGGCGTGCTGTTTCGCGGCGCTGCCGAAGGGCGCATCCGCCAGAAGCTCATCGAAGAAAACCTGCTGGACATCGTGATCGGCCTGCCCGAGAAGCTGTTCTACGGCACCGGCATCCCGGCCGCCGTGCTGGTGTTGCGCAAGCAGAAGACCGACGACAAGGTGCTCTTCATCGACGCCAGCCGCGACTTCGAGGCCGGCAAGAACCAGAACGTGCTGCGCGAGGCCGACCTGCAGCGCATTCTGGACACTGCCTTCACCCGGCAGGGTTCACCGCGCTACGCGCACCTGGCCACGCCCGCCGAGATCGCCGAGAACGACTTCAACCTCAACATCCCCCGCTATGTCGACACCTTCGAGGAAGAGGCCGAGATCGACCTGATGGCCGTGCGGCGAGAACGCGAGCAACTGAAGGCCGAACTGGCGCGGCTCGAGCTTCAGATGGACGCGTACCTGAAGGAGTTGGGGTATGAGTGAAGACTCAGACGGTACCGGCAAGCCGGGCCGCAAGGCATCGAACCCCGGCCGCAGCCTGACGCGTTCGTCGGCGGCGGAGTACTTGACTTTCGTGGCCGCGGCCGGCCAGGGGGGCGTGGAAGCGATCTACGCCGACGAGAACGTCTGGCTGACGCAGAAGATGATGGGCCTGCTCTACGACGTGGAGACGCAGACCATCAACTACCACCTCAAGAAGGTGTTTGCCGACAGCGAGTTGGCCGAAGAGGCAGTTATTCGAAGTTTTCGAATAACTGCCGCCGACGGCAAGAGCTACGACACCAAGCACTACAACCTGGGCGCGATCATCGCGGTGGGCTACAAGGTCAACTCCGAGCGCGCGGTGCAGTTCCGCAAATGGGCCAGCGCCATCGTCGAGTCCTTCACCATCAAGGGCTTCGCGATGGATGACGAGCGCCTGAAGAACGACGGCTCCGTCCTGACCAAGCAGTACTTCGAAGAACAACTGCAGCGCATCCGGGAGATCCGCCTTTCGGAGCGCAAGTTCTATCAGAAGATCACCGATCTGTACGCCACGGCGATCGACTACGACAGCCAAGCGCTGGCCACCCAACGCTTCTTCGCCACGGTGCAGAACAAGCTGCACTGGGCCATCCACGGGCAGACGGCAGCCGAGGTCATCCACAGCCGCGCCGACGCAAGCAAGGACCACATGGGGCTCACGTCCTGGAAGGACGCCCCGTTGGGCAAGATCCAGAAGTTCGACGTGGTCGTTGCCAAGAACTACCTCACCGAGAGCGAAATGGCGCAACTGCAGCGCCTAGTGTCCGCCTACCTCGATCTGGCCGAAGACATGGCCCTGCGCCAGATCCCGATGACCATGCAGGACTGGGAGACGCGCTTGAACCGCTTCATCGCCGCCACGGACCGGTCCGTGCTGCAGGACGCGGGCAAGGTCACCGCAGAGATAGCGCGTGCCCACGCGGAGAGCGAGTTCGAGAAGTACCGCATCGTGCAGGACCGGCTGTTCCAGTCGGACTTTGACCGCCTGGTGGTCGGCAGCGGCGATGGAGCCGCTGCACCGGAGGCGAGCGTGACGCAGCGTCGCCGCAAGCCGAAGATTGGGGGCGGTGATGCTGCCTGAAGGATGGCGCGCGAGCACGCTTGCGCAGATCGGGACTATCAAGTCCGGCAGTACACCCGAGCGGGCGAAGCACGAACGGTACTTCGTCGGAGGTCGTTGGCCTTGGGTGAAGACCATGGATCTAACCAACGACGTAGTCGAGTCCACAGACGAGCGGATCACCGACGAAGCCTTGAACGAATCCTCCTGTCGACTGTTTCCTGAGGGAACGGTGCTGGTTGCAATGTACGGTGGCTACAAGCAGATCGGCCGAACCGGTGTCTTGAGGAAGGAAAGCGCAGTCAATCAAGCAATCTCGGCGATCGAACTGGACCGGCGGCAAGCTGACCCCATGTATGTCCTCCACTGGCTCAATGGCAACGTAGGCCTGTGGCGCAACTTTGCGGCGAGCAGTCGCAAGGATCCGAACATCACCCGGGACGACGTTTGTGCCTTCCCCATCTGCCTGCCCTTGCTGGACGAGCAGATGAAAGTAGCTCGGATCCTTTCGACCTGGGATGAAGCCATCGCACGTACTAAGTCGCTACTTGAGAATCGATCCGAGCAATGGCAAGCCTTGCTCGCCATGACGTTGCATCTGGCGCCAGCGAATCCCAGAGTGGACGGGAGGGCCGACAACGGCGGCTATCCCGCGTCCGTTCAGCCAGGAGTTCCAAACCTGCCGCCATCTCCACACGGTTGGCGTCGCGCGTCTTTGGGCCGCCATCTGTCTGAAGTTCGTCGGACTGCTGACCTGAGTCCGAACAACGTCTACAGGCTCGTCACTGTGAAGAGATCGCGAGGCGGTGTTGAACTGCGCGAGAGCCTGCCCGGCCGCGATATCAAGACGCCATCCCAGTTCTACGTGCGCGATGGCGACTTCCTGATCTCGAAGCGCCAAATCGTGCATGGCGCCTGCGGCATCGTGCCTGCCGAGTTGGACGGTGCGATCGTCTCCAACGAGTACGCCGTGCTCAACAGCGACGGCCAGATCGACCTGCGCTTCCTGCGATATCTCTCCGAGTCGCGCTACTTCCAGCAGACCTGCTTCCATTCGAGCATCGGCGTGCACGTGGAGAAGATGATCTTCAAGACCGAGCGCTGGCTGAGGTGGCCGTTCAACATCCCGCCCTTGCCTGTCCAGCAGCGCATCGTCGAGGTGCTGGACACTGCAAGGCGCGAGATCGAACTCATCTCGGCGCAGATCGATCGGTTGAAGCGGGAGAAGGCGGCGCTGATGGCAGACCTGCTCACCGGCAAACGTCGCGTCCGCGTGCCCGTTGTCGAGGCCGCGTCGTGACCCCCACCGCGCCGAACTCCAAGGAGCAGTACGCCGCGCACTTGCCGGCTCTGCACCTGCTGTCCAACCTGGGCTGGAACTTCCTAACCACAGCCCAGTCCCTCGCCATGCGCGGCAGCACCCGCGAGGTGCTGCTCCGCTCGCGCCTCGTGGAGGTGCTTCAGACCCGCCGCTACGAGTACAAGGGCCAGTGGTACCCGCTGTCCAGCAGCGGCATCGAGCAGATCGTGCGCGAGCTGTCGGGCCTAAGCCTGGCCGAAGGTCTGCTGCCGGCCAACGAGCGGCTGTACGGCAAGCTGGCGTTGGGCATCACGGTCACAGAGTTCATGCCCGATGGCAAGAAGCACCAGCCGACGATTCACGTCATCGACTGGGCCGATCCTGCGGCCAACCGCTGGGACGTGACCGAAGAGATGGAGGTGCTGTCCGCGCATGGCACGCACCACCGCACGCCGGACGTGGTGGGCTTCGTCAACGGCCTGCCGCTGGTGGTGATCGAAGCCAAGCGCCCGGAGTCCACACACGTCGGCAAGTCGATGGTCGCCGAGGGCGTCAGCCAGCACCTGCGCAACCAGCGGCCCGACGAGATTCCGCAGCTCTTTGGATACGCCCAGCTGTTGCTGGCCGTCAGCCAGACCGAGGGCCGCTACGGCACCACCGGCACCGCCGCGAAGTTCTGGGCCCGCTGGCGGGAAGAAGAGTTCGATGCGACGCACCAGGCGGCGGTGAAGAACGCGGCGCTGCCGGCGGCCCTGCGCGCCCAGTTGTTCGAGGGCAAGCCTGCGGCCTTGGCCAGCTACTTCGACGCCTTGTGGGCCCAGCCCATGGAGCCCACCGACCAGGACCGCCTGCTGGTCAGCCTGCTCACACCGACACGGCTGCTGGAGTTCCTGCGCAGCTACGTGCTGTTCGACCGCAAGGTGGGCAAGATCGTCGCGCGCTACCAGCAGTTCTTCGGCATCCGTGCGCTGCTGGTGCGCATCCGGCAACTGCGGCCCGATGGTGGGCGTGAGGGCGGTGTGGTGTGGCACACCACGGGCTCGGGCAAGAGCTTCACGATGGTGTTCCTCACCAAGGCGCTGCTGCTGGTGGACGCACTCGCGGAATGCCGCGTGGTGGTGGTGACGGACCGGGTGGACCTGGAGGGGCAGCTTTCGCGCAACTTCATCTCCGGCGGTGCCTTCGGCTCGGCCATCGCGTCATTGAAGGAGAGCGAGAAGAGCCGTGCGATGTCGGGCCGCGACCTAGCGCGGCGCATCGGCAGCGGCACCGAGCGCATCACCTTCACGCTGGTGCACAAGTTCAACTCGGCGTCCAAGCTGCCGGAATGCCGCAACCCGTCGCCCAACCTGATTGTGCTGGTGGACGAGGGCCACCGCAGCCACGGCGGCGAGACGCACGAGCGCATGAAGAAGGCGCTGCCGCGTGCGGCCTACATCGCCTTCACCGGCACACCGCTGCTGAAGGACGAGAAGACCTCCAACAAGTTCGGTCCCATCGTGCACGCCTACACCATGCAGCGGGCGGTGGAAGACGAGACGGTGGCGCCGTTGCTCTACGAAGAGCGGGTGCCTGAGCTCACCATCAACGAAGAAGCGGTCAACCGCTGGTTCGACAAGATCACCGCGGGCCTGAGCGACGCCCAGCGCGGTGACCTGAAGAAGAAGTTCGCGAAGAAGGGCGCCATCTACGGCGCGGCGGGCCGCATCGAGTTGATCGCCTGGGACATCGCCACGCACTTCAGCGAGAACATCAAGAAGCTGGGCCTGGGCCTGAAGGGGCAGGTGGCCACCGACAGCAAGCTCGACGCCATTCGCTACAAGAAAGCGTTGGACGACACCGGCCTCGTCACCAGCGCCATCGTCATGTCACCGCCCGACACGCGAGAAGGCAATGCCGAGGTGGACGAGGAGAAGCTGCCCGAGGTGCAGAAGTGGTGGAAGCAGACGGTGGTGGCGAGCGGGCCGGACGCCGAGACCTACGAGAAGCAGGTGGTGACCGACTTCGGCACCGACGACGGGCCGGACCTGCTGATCGTGGTGGACAAGCTGCTCACCGGTTTCGACGAACCGCGCAACACGGTGCTGTACATCGACAAGCCGCTGAAGGGCCACAACCTGATCCAGGCCGTGGCCCGCGTGAACCGGCTGCACGACGACAAGCGCTACGGCGTGCTGGTGGACTACCGTGGCATCCTGAAGGAGCTGGACACGGCGATCCGCGCCTACCAGGACCTGGAGACCCGCACGCAGGGCGGGTTCGATGTGGCCGACTTAGCGGGCCTCTACCGCAACGTGGACACGGAGTACAAGCGCCTGCCGGGACTGCACGACCGCATGTGGTCGTTCTTCAAGGGCGTCGCCAACAAGCTGGACCGGGAGCAATTCCGCCAGGTGCTGACGCCCAAGTTCGTCAAAGCGCCGGACGGGGAGGAGTACGACGAGCGGCAGAAGCTGCGCGACGACTTCTACGCGGCGGTGACGGCTTTCGGCCTGTGCCTGCAGACTGCCCTGTCGAGCCGCAGCTTCTTCGAGGACAAGAGCTTCTCGGAGGCGCAGATCGCCCGCTACAAGGCCGACCTGCGCTTCTTCACCGAGTTGCGCATCACCGCCCGTCGCGACGCGATGGAAGTGGTGGACTACAGCACCTACGAGGAGCAGATCCGCAAGCTGGTCGACAAACAGGTGATCGGCAAGGAAGTGCGCGAGCCGGAGGGCGTGTACCTGGTTCACCAGCTGGGGCAGCCGGACGATCCGGCCACCTGGTCGGAAGAGAAGACACGCAACGAGACCGACCTGATCCGAACCCGGCTTCGCAAGACCATCGAGCAAGACCTGATCGATGATCCGTATGCGCAAAAGGTCTTCGGAGAGCTGCTTCGCAAGGCCATCGCCGAGGCCGAGGCGATGTTCGATCATCCGCTCAAGCAGTACGCCCTCTTCAAGGCGTTCGAGCAGCAAGTGTCAGAGCGGAAGGTGCCGGATCTGCCTGCTGATCTGGGGGACGACCCGCACGTCCGGGCCTACTTCGGTGTCTTGAAGCTCGTCGCGAACGAGGCGGCCGGCTCAGACGTCGAGGCCGCTCTGGTGGCCGAGTCTCGCGCGATCGACGCAAGCGTGAAGACGGCGGTGGCCGAGCATTCGCTGAACCCGCAGAACATCGAGGCCGCCATTCGCAAGGCACTTCTGCCGAGGCTCTTTGCTCTGTTGGGTTTGGAGAAGGCGAAGGCTGCGATCGACCACGTCGTTCACATCACGCGCGTTGGCCTGAGTCGCGACGAATGACCACGGCGCGTTCGGTCCGCTATGGCGATGTCAGGATTGCCTATCGGGTGACACGCGATGCGCGTCGAGAACGGCGAGTGCGGATTCATGTGGAGCCCAATGGCTCCGTGACCGTCTGCGCGCCGCCCGGCGCATCCGACACGGATATCGCTCACGCCGTGCAACGCCGTGCCGCGTGGATCTGGCAGCACATGCAACCGCGGCTGGCCAAGCGACAGGCCATGCCGCGCGATTGGGTCAGCGGCGAGTCCTGCCGCTACCTCGGGCGACGCTACGTACTGAAGGTGTTGGTGGCGTCGGCCCAGTGCGAATGCGTTCGTCTTGCAGGGGGTCAACTCCGTGTGACCACGCAGCGCCGTGAGCCTGACCGCGTGCGAAGCCTCGTCCAGGCCTGGTATCGCCAGCGGGCGGCCGAGTGGTTGAAGGCTCGGGTGGCCGCGCTGGCCGGATCGTTGCCGTGGGTTCGAGTCGCCCCGGTGGTGAGCTTCCGGCGAATGCGGACCCGCTGGGGAAGTTGTTCGCCCGCAGGGCGACTGACCCTGAATCCGTTGCTGATCCTCGCGTCCAGGGAAGAAGTGGACTACGTGATCATTCACGAGCTGTGCCACCTTCGCCATCATGACCACAGCCCGGCGTTCTATCGCCTGCTGGGGCGATACGTGCCTCGGTGGCGGGAGATCAAGCAAGGTCTGGATGCAAGCGCGGACGAGTTGTTTCGCCAGGCCGGATGAATCGGGCTATTCGATCAGGCGGACGCGCGGGAGCTTGTTGAGTCGATCCCTCACTTCGATCTCCCGCTTGAGATCGGCCGCGTACGACTTCGTCAATGCGGTAGCGAACATGGCGACCATGGCGAAGTGCACCAGAAGATGGGGCTTGCTCCCCCAGAGCCATTGAACTTCTTTGGCAAGCAGGTAGCCGGATGTCATTGCCCCGGCGCCGAACAGAGCGACGCCGAGCGCCTTGCGCCTTACTCGCGTCTGGAGTCGGCCTTCGCGGACTTGTGTCGAGCCCCCAGATAAATACCGGATGGCATCTGCCACCAACGCCGCATCGTCGTTCGCGCGCCAAAGAACACTGCGCACCTCAGGGCCATCGGCGCGACCCAGCGTCTGACGCAAGGGGGCGTCGATGGCGCAGTTCAACGCAGCACGAAGTGATGCAAGATCCCATCGGGGACTCAGGATTGCGCGTCGCGCGCGAAGGCGAGCACGAGTCACGGCTACTTCCGCCGCAACACCGTGACGTGCGGGCGCAGTCATCAAGGCCCGCAAGATCGCCAATGGCTTGGTCGCATCGTCGATGTGTTGCAGATGACCAAGCATGATCTCCGCCGAGGTCCTGAATGTCCGGAAGTCAAGCGGCTCGCTCGAATCTGACTTTCCGCGGAAACGGAAGCAAACGAGTCCCCCGGGGCGCTAGAGCACTCATGAATACCCGGATCCGATACACGCGATTCGTCGCCGTCCTTGTTCTTGCGGCGCTGCCCTTGTCTGGAAATTGCCAGGCAAGCGCAGCCTCTGACTCCAGTGAGTTCCGGCTCAATAGCACCACGGCCATTGACGTGTTCGGTCGTTCAGCTTTGGGTGAACTGGCCCGTGCGGCAGCAGCGGGACGTGCCGCGGAGGTAGCCAGGCTCGTCAAGGCCGGCGTCGATCCCAACGGGCGCGGAGCCGAGGGCGTCACGCCCCTGTTCTGGAGCTTCTTCGCGCGCAATGCGGAGGGCATGAAAGCATTATTGCGGGCCGGCGCTGATCCAGACCTGCCGATGCACTTCAAGACCAAAGCCGGTGAGTGGGACGAATACCTGGTTGTCTCGGCGGCACAGGCCGAGGCGGTTGAGCTCCTCGAGATATTGCTGGAGCATGGAGCCGACCCGGAGAGTCTGAGCAGTCAGGACACAGCATTGACTGCGGGCGCAGCTTGCCTGGAATGCATCAAACTACTCGTACGGCACGGCGCCAACGTCAATCGGCAACCCCTTGTGGGACGAACGGTCGCGACCGTAGCGGCCGCCATTGGACATCACGACGCGATCATCCATTTGCTGGAGCACGGCTACAACGTCGATCTTGGCAAGCTGGCCTGGTACGTCCAAAACCGAATCGGCTCGTCCGCGGTACAGCCGAAGAAAGACAAGATCATTGCGATGATTCGCGCCAAGGGGGTCGAACCGTGGATACCCGACTGGCAGAAGAAAGAGCTCGAAGAACGAGCCAACAAAGACAAGGCAACCAGATAGGGAGTTGGCCAGTCAACTGCATCGACCCCTGCGACGAACGCATCGAGCGCGCGCATCGAGACGCGCTGTGCCCGCGGCGAAGCGCGTCCCGAATACGCTCGAAGAAATCAGGACCCGAATGGAAACACGCCGCTCCGGACAGCGGCATGCAGCGGGCCCGCAAGGCGGCGGCCGCCTATGCGGTCATTGCTTGACCGCCAGATCCGATTCGGTTTTCCCGGCTTCCAGGGCGGCGACGAACCAGTGCGGCCGCCGCCCGCGGCCCGACCACGTGTTGCCGGCTTCGTCGCGGAACCGGACGGGCGCATTCTTACGCGCCGCCTTGCGCACGTTGGCCACGCCGGCCCTGCCCGTCGAGTTCGGTTTTCTTCCGCTGCTGCGAAAACCGAGGTCTGCGGCAGTCAGGCCGTAGTAATCGATTGCCGCCCGGATACGCTGAACGACGCCGGCGACCTCCCGCTTTCTCAATGCATCTCGTTGCCGCTGGAGTTTCTTGATTTCGGTTTCGAGTCGTGCAAGTGATTGTGCCAAGACGTTTCCTTTCGGGAAAATGGGCTGGAACTGCAAGAATATATCCGGAAGGGGATACGAACAAATGGAAAACACCTTGTTCGACGTGTCCGCGATCGACGCCCGTGCCGCCTGCAACAGCGTCGCGAGCGAAAACAATCCGGACGAACGAAGCTTTCGACAGGAATTCTTTCTTACGCGGCGGGCCGCACGCCTTCGTGCCGCACGCCCTGAGCGGCGGCCGGATCGGTCTGCGAAATCGTCCATGCCGCGGCTGCGCTCTCGATGAGCGCGGTCTGCGCCACGTCGATGTCAGCCATGTCGCGGCACAGCGCTTCCAGCGCCGCGAGATCGGCGCGCTCGCGCGCTTCGCAGACGCTCAGCAGGTGTCCGAGCGGGCCGGCGCGCTCGAGCAGGGCGCCACGCACGCTGTCGGTCAACGGCAGGTTGCCCACCACCTCGCGCAGCGGCATGCCGAACAGCGCATCGATTCGCGACAGCATGCCGGTCAGGAACGCCTGTTCGCCGAGCCGTCGCTCCTCGGGTCGCCAGCGCTGGGCAAGCAGCTCCATCATTCGTGCGCGGACGCCCACCTGCTGCATCAGCGGATCGGCGTGCATCGGGCGGCCCTCGCTGTCGGCGTACAGCAACAACTGGGCCCAGCGACGAATCTGTTGCAGGCCCACCAGCGCGATCGCCGAGGCGATCGAGTCGATCTGGCGGCGCAGCCCCAGGGCGGTGGAATTGACCTGCCGCAACAGCGGCTTCGCGAGCGCGGGATGCCGGCGCAGCTCCCGGGCGACGGCATCGATGTCCGGATCCTGATCGAGCAGCGCAACCAGCTGGATCGTCTGGGACACCGACGACGGCATGCGCCGCGAACGCAGCAGTTGAGGCCGGGCGAAGAAGTAGCCCTGGAACAGATCGAACCCCGCATCGAGCGCCTGCTGGAACTCTTCGGGGCTCTCCACTTTCTCGGCCAGCAGCGTCTTGCCGGCAGGCTTCAGCTGTTTCGCCAGCGCATTCCATGTCTGGCGCACCGGGCCCTGCGGCAGCAGGTCGATCTTCACGATGTCGACCAGCGGCAGGAACCCGAGCCGCGGGTCGTCGGCATCGCAAACGTCGTCCAGCGCGATGCGGTAGCCGCGCTTGCGCAGCTCGACGATGCGGTCGCGCAGCGACGCATCGATCACGGTGGTCTCGAGGATCTCGAGCACGAAGCGCTCGGGCGGCAGCACCTCCACCACTTCGCTCATCAGCAGCGATCGGTCCGCGTTCACGTAGCCGGTGAACCGGCCGAGGCTGTCGGTCAGGCCGAGGTCCGCGACCGAGCGCGCGATCACGTGGCACGACGCTTGCAGATCGTCGATGCGGTCGGGGGCACCGCCGGCAGCCACGGGCTTGCCGACGCTGCGGAACAGCAGCTCGAAGGCGACCAGCGATCCGGTAGCGTCGACGATGGGCTGCCGGCCGAGGAGCACTTCTTCGTTCATGGGAAAAGGCGCGCCAGGCAATCGCTTGGTTCGTTTCACACGAAAGCCAAGCTAACAGTAGGCTGACAATGGGGTAGAACGCCGACGACCAGCGGTAGCGCCGGGCGACGAGAGGAGGCCGACGGTGCGGCAATGGAACAGCACCCGTCCGGATCGGGCGCCTGCCGATCGGAGCGACCTGCCGGTATCATCGGCGAAAGTGCGCGGCCCGACGCCGGCTCGCCGGGCAGTGTGGGCCGCACGGGGCGCAACGACCGATCATTCTCCCGGACGAGGCTGGTGGCGATCGACGAGGACGTGCCCGCGCATCACGACGCGTCGACGTGTCGCGGGGCGGCCTCCACCCCGCGCGCCGACGTGCGCGCCGAACCGACCGACGGGTCGGGAGCCTGGGACATCGCGCAGCTGCTGATCGGTTCGCGGCAGCACGTCTCGCCCAAACGGCTGGTCGCACCCGGCCCCGACGCCCTGCAGATCGAAGCGCTGTTCATGCTGGCTGCGGCCGCGCCGGATCACGGCACGTTGACGCCGTGGCGTTTCGTCATCGTGCCGGCGGACAAGCGTGCGTTGCTCGGAGAAGCATTCGCGCAGGCGCTGCTCGACCGCGATCCGGCCGCAACGCCGGCTCAGCTCGACGCGGCGCGCGAAAAGGCGCAGCGCGGACCGCTGCTGGTCGTGGCCGTCGCGCGGCTGGGCCCGCGCGAAGCGGACATCGGCACGCTCGAACGGATGGTGTCGATGGGCGCGGCGATCCAGAACATCCTGCTGGGCGCGCACGCGCTGGGTTTCGGCGCCGGCCTGACCAGCGGCCGCGCGATGGGCTCGCCGCGCCTGGCGGCGCTGCTCGCCTTGGCCGACGCCGAAGTGCCGGTGTGCTGCATCACCATCGGCACCGTAAGCCGGCGCAAGCCGAGGCAGCAGCCCCGGCCCGCGCCATCGGCGTTCGTCTCGACTCTCTGAAGCCGTCAGTCTTCCAGCATGCTGCGCAGCATCCACGCCGTCTTTTCGTGCACTTCGAGGCGCTGCGTCAGCAGGTCGGCGGTAGGCTCGTCGCTGGCGGCTTCCACCACCGGGAACAGCTTCCGGGCAGTGCGCGCCGTGGCCTCCTGCGCGGCCACCAGGTGGCGGATCATGTCGGTGGCCTGGGGAACGCCCTCCACTTCCTTGATCGAGGCCAGCTCGACGAACTCGCGGTAGGTGCCGGGCGCCGGATAGCCGAGCGCACGGATGCGCTCGGCGATCAGGTCGAGCGCGTTCCATTGCTCGGTGTACTGCTCCATGAACATCAGGTGCAGGCTGTTGAACAGCGGCCCTTTCACGTTCCAGTGGAAATTGTGCGTCATCAGGTAGAGCGTGTAGCTGTCGGCCAGCAGCGCGGACAGCCCCTTGACGATCTTCTCGCGGTCGCTGCTCTTGATGCCGATGTCGATGTCGGGTGTTTTCCTGGTTGCCATGGGAACTCCTCGGAACGTGAAAGGACAAGAAAGGCTGGGACGTCATTCTCCCTCTTCCCGGCGCGCTCGGGGCAAGAATCGTCAGACGGCCCGGTGCGTCGTGCCACCTGCTCGATATGGGTACGGCACGTCCCTTTCAAGAGCTGCTGCCGATCTTCGTCTTCGGCCCCGCGCCTATACTTGCCCGCGTATCCATACCGGAGGCATGCAAAGTGCGGCGCTGGAACGGATGGGGCGATACCGCCGTCGAAGCACCGCTGCACGAAAGCGCCGCGGCCTTCCTGAAGGCGCGCGTGGGCGACGCGCCGCCGGGCGCCGAGGCCACGCTCGACGAAGCGCTGGCGCAGGTGCGCGCGCAGCCGTCGCGTCTGCCGCCGCATCCGCGGGTGAACGTCGAACCCGAGGCGCGCCTGCGCGCCAGTTTCGGCCAGAGCCTGGGCGACTGGCTGCGCCTTCGCTTCGGGCGCATCGGCGCGGTGGTCGACGGCGTCGCCTTCCCCGAGAGCCGCGCGGAAGTGCGCGCGCTGCTCGACTGGGCCGCCGCCGCCGGCGCGGTGGTGATCCCGTGCGGCGGGGCAACCAGCGTGGTCGGCCATCTCGAGCCCCCGCGCGGCGAGCGGCCGGTGCTGAGCATCGCGCTGTCGCGGCTGCGCCGGATGCTGCATCTCGATGCCGGCGCGCAGCTGGCCACCTTCGAGGTCGGCGTGAGCGGGCCCGATCTCGAGGCGCAACTGCAGGCGCACGGCTGCACGCTGGGCCACTTTCCGCAGAGCTTCGAGTACTCCACGCTGGGCGGCTGGATCGCGACCCGGTCGTCGGGTCAGCAGTCGGCCGGCTACGGACGCATCGAAGCGCTGTTCGCCGGCGGCGTACTGGAAACGCCGACCGGCACGCTGGCGATCCCGGCCTTTCCGGCGTCGGCCGCAGGCCCGGACCTGCGCGAATGGGTGCTCGGTTCCGAGGGGCGCCTGGGCGTGCTCGTCGAAGCGACGATGCGCGTGCGCCGCCTGCCCGAATGCGAACGCTTCGCCGGCGTCTTCCTGCCCGACTGGGCGCGCGGGGAAGCCGCGGTGCGCGAGCTGGCCCAGGCGCGCCTCGGGCTGTCGATGATGCGCCTGGCCAACGCGGTGGAGACGCTGACCACGCTGCGCCTGGCCGGCCACGCACGCGCGATCGCCTGGCTCGAACGCTGGCTGCGCTGGCGCGGCTGCGGCGAAGGCAAGGTGTTGCTGATGCTGGGCTTCACCGGTTCGCCCGCGCAGGTGCGCGCGATGCGCGCGCAGGCCGCGCGCATCCTGCGGCGCCATGGCGGCGTGGCCACCGGCGCCTCGCTGGGCGAGAAGTGGCGTGCCAACCGCTACCGCGGCGTGTACCTGCGCAACACGTTGTGGCGCGCCGGCTACGCGGTCGACACGATGGAGACCGCGGTCGACTGGCCGCACGTGCGCGCGACGATGGCGGCGATCGAGCAGGCCGGCAGCCAGGCGCTGGCGCGGTTCGGCGAGCGCTGCCACGCGTACACGCACCTGTCGCACGTCTATGCGCAGGGGTCGAGCGTGTACAGCACCTTCGTGTTCCGCATCGGGCCCGACTTCGATGCCGCGTGGTCGCGCTGGCGCGCGCTCAAGCAGGCGGTGAGCGAAGCCATCGTGCGCCACGGCGGCACCATCAGCCACCAGCACGGCGTGGGCAAGGACCACGCCGCCTGGCTCGGCGCCGAGAAGGGCGAGCTCGGCCTGCGCGGCCTGCGCGCGCTGGTCGGGCACTTCGATCCGGGCGGCGTGATGGCCAGCGGCAACCTGCTGCCGGAAGAACGCGCGTGAACCGCGACGACGTGCTGGCGCGGCTGCGCGACGGCGCGCCGCTCGACCTGCTGGTGATCGGCGGCGGCATCGTCGGGGCCGGCGTGGCGCTCGAGGCGGCGCGCGCCGGCGTGCGCGTGGCGCTGGTGGAGGCGCGCGATTTCGCCGCCGGCACTTCGTCGCGCTCTTCCAAGCTGGTGCACGGCGGCCTGCGCTACCTGGCGCAGGGTCGCATCGGCCTGACCCGCGCATCGGTGCGCGAGCGCGACGCGCTGATGCGCGATGCCGCAGGCCTGGTGCAGCCGCTGCGCTTCCTGCTGCCGGTGCGTCGCGGCGATGCCAACGGCCGCCGCCGGCTCGGCGTCGGACTGGCCCTGTACGACGCGCTGGCCGGCCGGCGCACGCGGCAATGGCACGACGCATCGGCGCTGCTCGCGCGCGCGCCCGTGCTGGATGCGGGCGGCCTGCGCGGCGGCTGGTCGTATCTGGACGCGCGCGTCGACGACGCGCGGCTGGTGCTGCGCGTGCTGGCCGAAACGCACGACCTAGGCGCGCCGGTGGTGAACCACGTGCGCGTCGAGTCGCTGTCGCGCGGCGCCGCGGGCGTGGACGGCGCGCGCCTGCGCGACATGCTCGGCGGCGCGTCGTTCACGGTGTCCACGCGCTGCGTGGTCAACGCCACCGGCGCCTGGGCCGATGCGCTGCGCGGCTCGATCGGGCGCGCGCCGGTGCTGCGCCCCCTGCGCGGCAGCCACCTGCTGCTGCCCGGCTGGCGGCTGCCGCTGGCGCAGGCGGTGGCGCTGTTCCATCCGCGCGACGGCCGGCCGGTGTTCGCGCTGCCGTGGGAGGGCGCGACGCTGGCGGGCACTACCGACCTGGACCACCACGATGATCTCGAGCGCGAACCGGGCATCACGCGCGACGAAGTCGACTATCTGCTCGAAGCGCTGCAGCACGCGTTCCCGTCGCTCGGGCTGGTCGACGCCGACGTGCGCTCGACCTGGGCCGGCGTGCGCCCGGTGGTGCGCTCGGGCCGCACGGTGGCGCCGTCGCAGGAAACGCGCGAACACCTGGTGATCGACGAGGACGGCCTGATCACCGTCACCGGCGGCAAGCTCACCACCTTCCGCGCCACGGCGCTGCAGACGTTGCGGCGCGCGGCGCGGCACGTGCCGGCATTGGGCGCGCGTCGCCCCCGCGCGGATATCCTGGCCGGCGTGCCGGCAGCGGCGGCCGCGGCGCTCGAGCGCGTGCCGGCACGCCTGCGCGAGCGCTGGCTCGGGCGCTTCGGCGCGCGTGCGGCGCAGGTGCTCGCGGCGGCGCGCGACGACGAGCTGGACACCGTCGCCGGCACCGATACCGCCTGGGCCGAGCTGCGCTGGGCATGCCGCACCGAGGCGGTGGCGCACCTGGACGACCTGCTGCTGCGCCGCACCTGCCTCGGCCTGCTGCTCGCCGACGGCGCGGCCGCACTGCTGCCGCAGCTGCGGCCGATCGCGCAGCACGAGCTGGGCTGGAGCGAACGGCGCTGGATCGAGGAATGCAGCCGCTACCGCGCGCTGATCGCCCGCTGTCACGGCGTGCCGCAGCGTCCTGCCTCCACGGCCCGGGCATCATGAACGGCGCATCCGACGAACTGCTGCTCGCGCTCGACTGCGGCACGCAGAGCGTGCGCGCGCTGCTGGTGGACCTGCGCGGCAACGTCCTGGCGAAGGCGCAGCACTCGCTCACCGACTATTTCGGGTTGCACGACGGCTGGCACGAGCACGATGCCGAAGGCTTCTGGCTGGCCGCGGCCGGCGCGTGCCGCCGCCTGCTGCGCGAGCAGCCTGCGGCGACGACGGCACGCATCCGCGGCATCGCGGTCACCACGCAGCGCGGCACGCTGGTGCCGGTGGACGATGCCGGCCGCCCGCTGCGGGCCTTCATCACCTGGCTCGACCAGCGCCGCGCGCGACGCGTGCCGCGCTTCAGCCCGTGGTGGCGGCTCGCGTTCCGCGTCGCGCGGCTGCAGACGACGATCGACTACTTCGCGCGCGAGGCCGAGCTGAACTGGATCGCCGAGTCCGAACCGCAGGTGCTGGCGCGCACGCACAAGGTGCTGCTGGTATCGGGCTGGCTGAACTACCGCCTGACCGGCCGCTTCGCCGACTCGGTCGGCTCGCAGGTGGGCTACCTGCCGTTCGACTTCCGGCGCCAGCAGTGGGCCCGCGGCTGGGACTGGAAGTGGCAGGCGCTGCCGCTGCGGCGCGAGCAGCTGCCCGAGCTGGTGGGCGTGGGCGGCCGGCTCGGCGAGCTGACGCCCGATGCGGCCGCGGCGACCGGCCTGCCCGCGGGCCTGCCGGTGATCGCCGCCGCGGCCGACAAGGCCTGCGAGATCCTCGGCGCGGGCGCCGTCACGCCCGACATCGGCGCGGTCTCGTACGGCACCACCGCCACCATCGACATCACCACGCCGCGCTACGTGGAGGCGAGCCGGTTCATCCCGCCGTACCCGGCCGCGCTGCCCGGCCAGTACAACACGGAAGTGCAGATCTTCCGCGGCTACTGGCTGGTGCGCTGGTTCAAGGAGCAGTTCGGCCACCCCGAGCTCGCCGAGGCGCACGACGCGGGCGTGGCCGCAGAGACGCTGTTCGACCGCCTGGTGGCCGGCGTGCCGCCCGGCGCGCAGGGCCTCATGCTGCAGCCGTACTGGACGCCGGGCATCCGCGACCCCGGCCCCGACGCGCGCGGCGCGATCGTCGGCTTCACCGACGTGCACACGCGCGCGCACCTGTACCGCGCGATCCTCGAAGGGCTCGCCTACGCGCTGCGCGACGGCAAGGAACGCATCGAGGCGCGCAGCGCCACGCCGATCACCCGCCTGCGCGTGTCGGGCGGCGGCGCGCAGTCGGACGCGGCGATGCAGCTCACCGCCGACATCTTCGGCCTGCCGGCCGCGCGGCCGCACACCTACGAGACCTCGGGGCTGGGCGCGGCGATCGCCGCTGCGGTGGGCCTGGGCCTGCATCGCGACTTCCCGGCGGCGGTGGCGGCGATGACGCGCATCGGCCGCGAGTTCGAGCCCGATCCCGCGCACCGGGCGCTGTACGACGCGCTGTACCGGCAGGTGTACAAGCAGATGTACGAACGCCTGGCGCCGCTGTACGCGCAGCTGCACCGGATTCTCGATTCCCCGCGCTAGCCTGCGCGAGGGCCGCGCGCCGCTCATGCCTCGCACGCCGGTCTACATGACGAAATGTTCGCTGGCCGCATCGATGCCGGGACCGATAATCGGCGCATCGCATTCCGTGCATCGTTCCCGCCGACGTCGATGAATTTCCAGCAGCTTCGCTCGGTACGCGAAGCGATCCGCCAGGGCTTCAACCTCACCACCGCCTCCGAGGTCCTGCACACTTCGCAGCCCGGCGTGAGCCGGCAGATCCGCGAGCTCGAAGACGAGCTCGGCGTGGAGATCTTCGTGCGCGCCGGCAAGCGCCTGACCGGCCTCACCGCGCCGGGCGAAACCATGCTGCCGATCATCGAGCGCCTGCTGCACGACGCCGAGAACCTCAGGCGCGCGGGCGAGGACTTCGCCGCCCAGCAGCGCGGCACGCTCACCATCGCGGCGACGCACTCGCAGGCCCGCTACGCGCTGCCGCCGGCGGTGCGCGACTTCAGCGCCGATTATCCGGACGTCGCGCTGCGCATGCACCAGGGCTCGCCCAGGCAGGTGGCGGCGATGCTGCTGTCCGGCGAAGCCGACATCGGCGTGGCGACCGAAGCGCTGGCCGGCTATCCCGAGCTGGCGGCATTGCCCTGCTACCAGTGGACGCACTCGGTCATCGTTCCGCCGGGGCATGCGTTGATCGAGGACGCGGCGCGCGGCGCGCCGCTGACGATCGCGCGCCTGGCGCGGTTCCCGATCATCACGTACGAACCCGGCTACACCGGCCGCAGCCACATCGACGAAGCCTTCGCGCGCGAACGGATACGGGCCAGCATCGTGCTCGAGGCGATGGACACCGACGTGATCAAGACCTACGTCGAGCTCGGCATGGGCGTGGGCATCATCGCCGCCATCGCCTACGACGAGCAGCGCGACACCCAGCTGCGCGCGATCGACGCGCGCCACCTGTTCGCCGTCAACATGACGCGGCTGGCGATCCGGCGCGGCACCTTCCTGCGCAGCTACGTATACGATTTCATCCGGATCTTCGCGCCGCCGCTGACCCGAGCGGTGGTCGAGGAAGCGCTGGCGCAAAGCGCGTGACGCGCCGCGGCCGCAGGTGCGCACGCGCGCCCGGCCGCAAGTCGAGCCGGTCGCGCAGCGCGACGAAGTCGGCGCGCGGCAGCTCCACGTCGATGAAGCCGTCGTGCCCGTCGCGCCTGAACTCGATGCGGGTGTTCGGGCCGACGGTGAGCGTCTGGCTCAGCGTCACGGGCCAGGTATCGTCGCCCGCCTCGGCCACGATCTCCAGCTCGTGCGGGCGCACGTAGGCGACGTCGTCGTGCGCGCCGGCGTGCTGCGCCGCCTCGCCGGGCGCGCCATGGCCGAAGCGCCCGTGGAACAGGTTGACGTCGCCCAGGAACTGCAGCACGAACGGCGTGGCCGGATGGTCGTACACCTCGTCGGGGCTGCCCTGCTGCTCGATGCGGCCCTGGTTCATCACCACCACGCGGTCGGCCACTTCCATCGCCTCGTCCTGGTCGTGGGTGACGAACACGCTGGTCACGTGCACCTCGTCGTGCAGGCGACGCAGCCAGCGCCGCAGCTCCTTGCGCACCTTCGCGTCGAGCGCGCCGAACGGCTCGTCGAGCAGCAGCACCTTGGGCTCGACGGCGAGCGCGCGTGCCAGCGCGATGCGCTGGCGCTGCCCGCCGGAGAGCTGGTGCGGATAGCGCTGCGCCAGCCAGTCGAGCTGCACCAGCTTCAGCAGCCGCATCACCCGGTCCTCGATCTCGGCCCGGGCCGGCCGGCTGGCCCTGGGCCGCACGCGCAGGCCGAAGGCCACGTTCTCGAAGATCGTCATGTGGCCGAACAGCGCGTAGTGCTGGAACACGAAGCCGACGTTGCGCTCGCGCACGTGAGTGCGGGTGGCATCCTCGCCATGGAACAGCACGCTGCCGCCGTCGGGCGCTTCGAGCCCGGCGACGATGCGCAGCAGCGTGGTCTTGCCGCAGCCCGACGGCCCGAGCAGCGCGACCAGCTCGCCGGACGGGATGTCCAGGTCGATGCCGTCGCAGGCGACGGTGGCGCCGAAGCGCTTGGTGAGGTTGCGGATCTCGATGGACATGCGTTCTACTCCGGCTGGTCGCCCTGTTGCAGGCTGTCGCGCATCTCGCGCCTGACGCGCTGCTCGACGACATACTTCGCCGCCAGCGTCACCAGCGCGAGGCCGGCCAGCAGCGAGGCGACCGCGAACGCGGCCGCGAACTGGTACTCGTTGTAGGCGATCTCGATGTGCAGCGGCATCGTGTTGGTCTGCCCGCGGATGTGGCCCGACACCACGCTCACCGCGCCGAACTCGCCCATCGCGCGCGCGTTGCACAGGATCACACCGTAGAGCAGCGCCCACCTGACGTTGGGCAGCGTGACGCGGCGGAACATCTGCCAGCCGCCGGCGCCGAGCACGCGCGCGGCCTCCTCCTGCTCGATCCCCTGCGCCTGCATCAGCGGGATCAGCTCGCGCGCGACGAACGGGAAGGTCACGAACACGGTGGCCAGCACGATGCCGGGCACCGCGAAGATGATCTTCAGGTCGTGATCGCGCAGCCATTCGCCGAACCACCCCTGCAGGCCGAACACCAGCACGTAGATCAGGCCGGCGATCACCGGGCTCACCGAGAACGGCAGGTCGATCAGCGTGAGCAGTACGTTCCTGCCGCGGAACTCGAACTTGGCGATCGCCCAGGCGGCCGCGATCCCGAACGCGAGGTTCAGCGGCACGCTGATGCCGGCGGCGATCAGCGTGAGCCTGATCGCCGACAGCGCGTCGGGCTCGGTGATCGAGGCCAGGTAGACCGCGATGCCCTTCCTGAACGCCTCGACGAACACGGTGGCCAGCGGGATGAACAGGAACAGCGTCATGAACGCCAGCGCGAAGCCGACCAGCGTCCACTGCACCCAGCGCGGCTCGGCGGTGGCGTCGCGGATGGCGCGCGGCGGCACGCCGGCCGGCGCAGCAGCAGCCGACCCTCGGGCGATCGACCCTCGGGCAGCCAACCCTGCGGCAGCCGATCCGGCGGCGGCCGACCTAGCGGCGGCGAGCGTCGAGGCGACCGTGTTCACAGGCCACCCTGGCGCTTGCGCGACCAGGCCTGCAGCAGGTTGATCAGCAGCAGCAGCGCGAATGCCACGACCAGCATCACCACGGCGATGGCCGTGGCGCCGGCGTAGTCGTACTGTTCGAGCTTGGTGATGATCAGCAACGGCGTGATCTCGCTCACCATCGGCATGTTGCCGGCGATGAAGATCACCGACCCGTACTCGCCCAGCGCGCGCGCGAAGGCGAGCGCGAAGCCCGTCAGCAGCGCCGGCATCAGGATCGGCAGGATGACCTTGACGAAGGTCTGCCAGCGCGAGGCGCCGAGCGTCGCCGCCGCCTCCTCGAACTCGCGATCGATGTCCTCGAGCACCGGTTGCAGCGTGCGCACCACGAAGGGCAGGCCGATGAACACCAGCGCCACCCACACGCCCAGCGGCGTGAAGCTGACCTTGAACGGCAGCCACTGGCCGAGCCAGCCGTTCTCGGCCCAGATCGCGGTGAGCGCGATGCCGGCCACCGCCGTCGGCAGCGCGAAAGGCAGATCCACCAGCGCGTCGACCAGCCGCTTGAACGGGAAGCGGTAGCGCACCAGCACCCACGCCGTGACCAGGCCGAACACCGCGTTCAGCAGCGCCGCCAGCAACGAGGCGCCGAAGGTGAGCCGGTACGAGGCCAGCACGCGCGGCGCGGTGGTCGCGTCGACGAACTCCGGCCAGGTGAGCGTGAACGTCTCGAGGAACGCCGCCGACAGCGGGATCAGCACGATCAGGCTCAGGTAGAGCAGCGCGAAGCCCAGCGCCAGATCGAAGCCGGGCAGCACGGTGTGGCGCCGGAGCAGCGCGCGCGACAGCAGCATGTCACCGACCGGCGCTGTAGATGCGGTCGAACACGCCTGCGTCGGAGAAGTGATCCTTCTGCGCCCTGGCCCAGCCGCCGAACAGCTCGTCGATGGTGAACAGCGAGACCTTGGTGAACTGGCCGGCGTACTTGCTCGCCACCCGGGCATCGGTCGGCCGGTAGTAGTGGCGCGCCGCGATCTCCTGCCCCTCGGGCGAATACAGGTACTGCAGGTAGGCGGTGGCGACCTCGCGCGTGCCCTTGCGGTCGACGTTCCTGTCGACCACCGTGACCGGCGGCTCGGCCAGGATGCTCAGCGACGGCACGACGATCTCGAACTTGCCGGGCCCGAGCTCCCTGGTCGCGAGGAAAGCCTCGTTCTCCCACGACAGGAACACGTCGCCCACGCCGCGCTCGGTGAAGGTCAGCAGCGAGCCGCGCGCGCCCGAATCGAGCACCGGCACGTTGCGGAACAGCGCGGCCACGAACTCCTGCGCTTTCTTCGGATCGTTGCCCTGCTTCTTCAGCGAGTAGCCCCAGGCCGCCAGGTAGTTCCAGCGCGCGCCGCCCGAGGTCTTCGGGTTCGGCGTGACCACCGCCACGCCGGGCTTGACCAGGTCGTCCCAGTCCCTGATGTTCTTCGGATTGCCCTTGCGCACCAGGAACACGATGGTCGACGTGTACGGCGAGCTGTTCAGCGGCAGGCGCTTCTGCCAGTCGGCCGGGATCAGCCTGCCTTTGTGACCGAGCTCGTCGATGTCGTAGGCCAGCGCGAGCGTCACCACGTCGGCGTCCAGGCCGTCGATCACCGAGCGCGCCTGCTTGCCCGAGCCGCCGTGCGACTGCCTGACGATCACGTTGTCGCCGGTCTTCGCCTTCCAGTGCGCGGCGAAGGCCTTGTTGAATTCGACGTACAGCTCGCGCGTCGGGTCGTAGCTGACGTTGAGCAGGCTGATGTCCTTGGCGTATACCGTCGCGGACAGCGCCGCGAGCGACGCCGCGGCCGCCGCGCGTCGCAGGAATGACTGTCGATTCATCGTGGTAGACCTCGAAAAGTCGGCGGGAGGAGGAGAGGAGATCAGGTCATCGTAGGAGCGCCCCGGCCGCGGCAGAACGAATCGATGCGTGGATCGATATGCGCCGCGCGAGCAAGCGCTGCGCGGATTCCGGCGCGCCTTCGCGGGATCGCGATGCCGTTATTCCCGCCGGTTCTGTCGATCCAACCAATCGGTCGTTCCGGTTCGCGCACCGCCGCCGCAGACTGCGCACTCCAGCGGCAGGCGGACCGGTGCAAGACCCGACCGTCCGCGTCGCGACGTTTCGTTCCTGGAGCACGACGATGCAGCAGACCCTCGCGAGCAGACCGCGCGCCGACCGGCGGCAGGCCGCGCCGCCGTGGACGCATCTCGATGCGCTGGAAGCCGAGTCGATCCACATCCTGCGCGAGATCGCCGCCGAGTGCCGCAACGTCGCGCTGCTGTTCTCGGGCGGCAAGGATTCGGCGCTCGTGCTGCACCTGGCCGAGAAGGCCTTCTTCCCGGAGCGCGTGCCGTTCACGCTGCTGCACATCGACACCGAGCACAACTTCCCCGAGGTGATCGCGTTTCGCGACGAGGTCGCCGCGCGGCGCGGCGTGAAGCTGGTGGTGCGCTCGGTGGGCGAGTCGATCCGCGCCGGCCGCGTACGGCTGGCGCGCGACGACGAGCCGCGCAATCCGCACCAGTCGGTGACGCTGCTCGACGCCATCGCCGAGTTCGGCTTCGA
>JAHDYE010000024.1 GCA_023383035.1 Burkholderiaceae bacterium
GGCTGTTGAGGGCGCGGATCACGAAGAACGCGTCGCGCAGCCAGCAGTAGCGATAGTCCCAGGTGCGTCCGCTGTACGGCGCTTCGGGGATGCTGGTGGTCATCGCGGCGACGATCGCCCCGGTATCCTCGAACACCGACAGCTTCAGCGCGATCGCCGCGCGGATCACCGCGTCCTGCCACTCCATCGGCACGGCCAGCCGCTGGCTCCAGTTGCGCCAGTAGTCCAGCGTTTCCTGCTCGAAGTGCCGCGCCGTGTCGGCGATGCCGTCGTGCAGGGTTTCGTCGGGGCCGAGCAGGAAGTTCAGCTCGCGGCTCAGCGCGAAGGGCTGCCTGCCGAGCACGTAGGAGATCGGCGCGTCGGTGTTCAGCCGCAGCGTGAGGCTGTTGCCGACGTAGCGCACGTGATTGCTGCCGCGCGTGATGACGGGTGCCGTCGCGCCCCAGTCGAAGCGCGGCTCCACCGTCACGCGGATGCGCGGCGTTCCCTTCAGCGGCCTGACCCGCCGCACCAGCATCGTCGGACGAAAGAAGCGCGAGCGGCTCAGGAAGCGCGGCGCGAAGTCGGTGATCTCGATGCCGTGGCCGCTGCGGTCGAGCAGTTGCGTACGCAGCACCGCCGTGTTGGGCTCGTACCACTGGCGCGATTCGGCGAAGTCCTCGATCTCGATGGCGAACGCGCTGCCGCGTTCGGTGGGTTCGAGCAGCGCATCGAACACCGGCTCGCTGTCGAAGCGCGGCATGCAGCACCAGACGATGCGGGCGCGCCGGTCGATCAGCGCGCTGAACGCGCAGTTGCCGACCACGCCGAGCGCCAGCGACGGTTCGGCAGGCGCGGCGAACGTGTCGGCAGGCGTTTTCGCTGCGGCGGTCATGGCGTTTCCGCGCCGGCGTCCAGCCAGCGGCGCAATGCCTCGGGCGATTCGCAGGTGTGCATGGCCAGCGTCGCGCCGTCGCCCACCTTGATGCCGTACCCGCCCATCGCCTGCACGCGCGCGAAGCCCGCTTCGTCGGTGACGTCGTCGCCGGCGAAGATCGGCTGGCGTTCGGCGAACGGTTCGCGGGCCATCAGGGCGGCGATCGCGCCGCCCTTGTTCACGCCGGCAGGCTTGATCTCGACCAGGCACTTGCCGTGCAGCAGGTCGAGCCCGGAATGCCGGGCCACGACGGCGGCGAACGTATCGTGGCACAGCCCGGCCAGCCGGGGTGCGCCGCGATAGTGCAGGGCGACGGCGGCGCTCTTTTCTTCGAGCACCAGCCCTTCGTGCCGTGCGGCCAGCGTCCTCGCCGCGAGCACGGCCTCGCGCAGGTCGGGTGGCTCGCAGCGCTGCATCGATCCGTCGGCGAAGCGCAGGACCGCGCCGTGCTCGGCGGCCAGCGCCGGCCGCAGCGGCGCGAGAAAGTGGTCGAGGTCGACGACCGGGCGGCCCGACACGATCGCCAGCGCACCGCCGAGCCGCGTGTTCAGCGCACCGAGGATCGTCGCCAGCTCGGGCGCAGTGCGCACCGCGTCGGGTCGCGGCGCGATCTCGGCCAGCGTGCCGTCGAAGTCGAGGAAGAGCGCTGTTGCGGCATGAATCGGCGGAAGCGTGGGCATCGATCGTTCATCGGTTCTGCGCCAGGCCCAGTTTAACGGCTATTGCCGCCGGGCTTCGCGACGCGACCCTGCCGCCACGCCGCCTACTGGCAGGTGGCGCGGCAGTGACCGGGCGTGTCGCAGCTGCCGCTGCCTTCCACGCGGCAGGTCGCCCGAGTGCGATGCGTGAAGCGGATGCCGTTGCCGTATTCGCAGATCAGCTGTGTCACCGCGCCCTTGCGCTGCACCGCGATGCGCGCCGGCCTGGCAGCGCGGATCGTCTCCGGGGGCAGGTCGCACGACGGATAGCCGCTGAACTCGCCGTCGGCCGACTCCCACAGCGCGATGTTCTTGGATTTGCGGTATCGGGCGAAGTCGGTGCAGTCGTCGACCCTGCCGTCGTACAAGCGGGCGTTGTCGCTGCAGAAGCCGATGAAGGTGTAGCGCAGCTCCTCCTCGCCCGGACAGGCGGTCACCGGCCTGGCGTCGGCCAGGTCGGGACAGGTGAGCGTGGAGGCGATTGCCGGCACGGCCGCGAGGCCGGCCGTCAGGAGCAGGGCGGTCAGGAATCGATGCATCGGAAGTGCCTCAGGAAGCGCGTTCCGGGGAAGCGGCGAGGAGGCCCGCCTCGGCACAGTCCGCCGCGACGCAGATCAGGTCGCGGGCGAGTGCGCGTGCGGCCGGCTCGCCGTCGGCGTGCGCGGGCAGGTAGAGCTCCAGGCCGACGTAGCGGAACGCCGGGTTGTCCCACACCTGCCGGGGAATGACGGTGCGGGCATGCAACGCGCCGGTGCCGTCGCCGCCCAGCGCGATCAGGCGGACGTCGTGCGCGGCGATCCCGCGGCGGGCGGCGATCGCCGCGCCCAGGCAGGTGCGCAACGCGGCATCGGCGCAGATGAGATCGGCACGGGGTCCGAACTGATCCAGGCCGGTGTGCAGGTCGATCAGCAGCCGGTGGCGACCGATCATGTGCGGCAGCAGTTGCAGATACAGCGCGCGATGCAGCGTGTCGTAGTGAAACGACTGGTCCGGGTGCGGACGTCGCCCGGAGAGGCCTTCCGGAATCGCCAGGACCGCGACCCGGGCCGGGTCGATGTCCGCAGCGACCGCCTGGCCGAACGCCAGCTCCTCGCGATGGACGCCGATGACCAGCAACACCGGCGCGGTGTTCGACGGTTTCCGGGGCGGAGGGGCCACTTATGCCGTCCCGTCGTCGCCTTCGTCGCCGACCCACTCGTACAGTGCGAGCAGGGCGGGATCGCAGCGGCAGCACGACGATCCGCACGACGACTCCGAGGCGAGGCGCCGTACGCGTCCCTTGCGCTCGAGCCTGGCGAGCATCGCCTCGAGCGCTTCCGGAGTACTGCCCAGGCCGTGCGCAAGGTCGCTCAGGCTGGCGCGGCGATGCTGGCGCAGATAACTGCTCAGGCGCGACAGGATCATGCGGAAGTCTCCGTCAGCCTTGCGCGACGGCGGCCGCCGGCGCCTGCGCCGCGTCGCGCCGGCCGATGAAGCGCAGCGCGGCCAGCGCGAGCGCGAAGCCGGCCAGTACCGCGCCGATCCACGCCGCCGACGAGGCCGGATGGCTGGCCCACGTGGCTGCCTGATAGTACAGCGTGGCCAGTCCGTAGCCGAGCCCGGTGGTCCATGCGCCCACGAACAGCGTCCAGCGTGCTCCGGCCTCCTGGTAGACCGCCGCCAGCGCCGCGACGCAGGGGATGTAGAGCAGGATGAACAGCAGGTAGGCGAAGGCGCCGGCGGCGCCGTCGAAGCGGCTGGCCATCGCGCCGAAGGTGCCGGTGGACACCTCCTGCGCCTCGGCGACCGCGGCCTGGTCGGTCACGTCGCCGACGTCCAGGTGCAGCGGGTCGAGCCATGCGCCGAACGCCTCGGCGAGGTTGACCGGAATGGTGGCGAGTGCCCCCTGCAACGCCGGAACCAGCTCGAACGGCTCGTCCTCTTCCCCGTCCTGCGCCTTCTCGCCCTCGGCCAGCGCCGAGTACGCCGCATCGAGCGTGCCCACCACGGCTTCCTTGGCCAGCACGCCGGTGAAGATGCCCACCGCGGCCGGCCAGTTCTCGGGGTTCAGGCCGAACGGCGCGAAGGCCGGGGCGATGCTGCGGCCTACCGCGGCCAGCATCGACTTGTCGCTGTCTTCGTTGCCATAGCTGCCGTCGGTGCCCACCGCATTGAGGAAGTTCAGCACCAGCACCATCGGCACGATGACGCGACCCGCGCGAAAGACGAAGCTCTTCAGGCGATCCCAGGTGTGCACCAGCACGCCGCGCGCCGTCGGCATGTGGTAGGGCGGCAGCTCCATGATGAACGGCGTGGCCTCGCCTTCGAGCAGCGTGCCCTTGAGCACCAGCCCGGTGAGCACGGCCACCGCGATGCCGATCAGGTACAGCCCGAACACCACGTTCTGCGCGCCCTCGGGAAAGAACGCGGCGGCGAACAGCACGTACACCGGCAGGCGCGCGCCGCACGACATGAACGGCGCCATCGCGATCGTCATCAGGCGGTCGCGGCGGTGCTCCAGCGTGCGCGTGGCGATGATCGCCGGCACGTTGCAGCCGAAGCCGACGATCAGCGGCACGAACGACTTGCCCGGCAGGCCGACCCAGCGCATGAAGCGGTCCATCACGAAGGCCGCGCGCGCCATGTAGCCGGAATCCTCGAGCACCGACAGGAACAGGTACAGGAAGCCGATCACCGGGATGAACGTCGCCACCACCTGCAGGCCGCCGCCGATGCCCTTGGCGAGCAGCACCTCGAGCCATTGCGGCGTGCCGAGCCCGGCGAGCAGCGCGCCGAAGCCGTCGACCAGCAGCGCGCCGGCGAACTGGTCGAAGAAGTCGATGAAGGCGCCGCCGATGTTGATGGTGAACATGAACATCAGGTACATCATCAACAGGAAGATCGGGATGCCGAGCGCCCGGTTGAGCACCAGGCGATCGATCCGGTCGGTCAGATCGCTGCTCGCGCGTCCGCTCACCGCGACCACTTCACCGGCGATGCGGTTGGCCACGCCGTAGCGGGCGTCGGCCACGAGGATGTCGAGGTCGTCGCCGAGCCTCCCGGCCAGCGCGGCCGCCCGCTCGGCCGTTGCGGCCTCGACCGATGCGCGCGCGAGGTCGTCGCCTTCGAGCAGACGCACCGCGAGCCAGCGCGCCGATGCGCCGCGCGCGGCCGAGGCGCCGGCCAGTGCCGACACCAGCGTCGAGATGGCCTGCTCGATCGCGTCGTCGTAGCGCACTTCGGCCTTCGACGTGGGGCGGGACGCGACCGCTTCGACGATGGCCGCCTTCAGCGCACCGATGCCTTCGCCTTCCGAGGCGACCACCGCCACCACCGGGCAGCCCAGGCGCTGCGACAGGGCCTCGGCGTCGACCTTGATGCCCTTGGCCGCGGCGACGTCGACCATGTTGAGCACCACCAGCAGCGGCACGCGCATCTCGGCGAGCTGCGTGGTCAGGTACAGGTTGCGCTCCAGGTTGGCCGCGTCGACGATGTTGACGATCAGGTCGGCCTCGTTGGCGTGGACATAGTCGCGCGCGATCTTCTCGTCGAGCGAAACCTCCTGGTCGGCCACGTCGAGCGAATAGGTGCCCGGCAGGTCGACCACCTCGAAGCGCGTCTTGCCGACGCGGTATTCGCCGCTCTTCTTCTCGACCGTCACGCCGGGCCAGTTGCCGACGCGCTGGCGCGAGCCGGTCAGCGCATTGAACAGCGTGGTCTTGCCGCAGTTCGGGTTGCCGACGACGGCGAGAACGTGACGATCCTTCATGGCAGCTTCTCCACCGACAGCGCGTCGGCCTCGTCCTTGCGCAGCGACAGGGCGAAGCCGCGTACGCGAATCTCTACCGGATCGCCCATCGGCGCGACACGGGTCACACTCAGTTCGGCGCCCGGCGTGAGCCCCATCGACAGCAGCTTGCGGCGATACGCCTTGCCGCCTTCGGTGAAGCCGAGCACCCGGGCACGGTCGCCGATGCGCAGTTCCTTGAGCCGCAGTTCCTTGTCCATCGAGCGGGTCCCTCCCTGGGGTCGATGCGTGGGTGACGGTGGCCGCGGTCGCGTCCGGCGCTTACAGCGCCTGGACCATGATCCTGCTCGCCAGCCCGATGCCGAGCGCCAGGCGGGTTTCGCCGCGCGTCACCACCAGGCCGGCCGCTTCGCGCTGGCGCACGGTGAGCTCGCTGCCCACGTTCAGCCCCATCTCGGCGATCCGGCGAGCCTGTGCCGCGCCGCCGCGGATCTCGACCACGCGCACGACGGCGTGCGCGTCGACCATGGCCAGCGGAAGCACCGGCGAAGGCTTCACGCGGCGAGCCTCGCGTCGAGGCGGGCCGGCGCGGCCGGGGGCAGCAATGCCGCATGGCGGCGGGCCGACACTCCGGCGCCGGTCAGCGCGCGCAGCAGGATCGCGATGGTGCTGCCGTTGTGCAGCATCGAGGCCGCCACCGGCGTCAGCAGGCCGAAGGCGGCCGCCGACAGCACGCTGGTATTCAGGCCGAACGTGAGCTTGAAGTTGCTGTCGATCAGTTTGCGCGTCGTGAGCGCCAGCGCCCTGGCGTCGGCGACGCGCGCGATGTCGTCCTCGAGCAGCGTGATGTCGGAAGCCAGGCGGGCGATGTCGGCGCCGTTGTGCATGGCGATGCCCACGTGCGCGCCGGTGAGCGCGGGCGCGTCGTTCACGCCGTCGCCGACGAACGCGATGCGCGCGCCCTGGCGGGCGAGCTTCTCGAGCAGCCCCGACTTCTCGTGCGGCAGCAGCCCGGCGTGGAACTCGTCCAGGCCGAGCTCCTCGGCCAGCGCGCGGGCGCGATCGTGCTGGTCGCCGGTGAGCATCAGGATGCGCTTGACGCCCAGCGAGCGCAGTCGCGCCATCGTCGCCGCGCTGTTCTCGCGCACGCTGTCGGTCAGCGCGAGCACGCCGAGCAGCTCGCCGCCGAAGCCGATGTAGAGCAGCGTCTTGCCCTCGCCGCGCAGCTTCTCGAGCACCGGCTGATGCTCGGCGGTCGGAATGCGTTCGTCGTCCTCGATGAAATGCCGCGAGCCGACCACGATGCGCCGTCCGTCGATCACGCTCGCCACGCCGTGCGCGACGACGAACTCCACTTCGTGGTGGTTGAAATGGTGACGACGGTCGAGGCGGTGCGCGGCCTCCACCACTGCCTGCGCGAGCGGATGGAAGTAATGCTCCTCGACCGATGCGGCCAGGTTGATCAGGTCTTCGGGCGTGTAGCCGATGCCGAAGACGATCGAATCGGTGACCCGCAGCGCGCCGCTGGTCAGCGTGCCGGTCTTGTCGAACACGAAGGTGTCGGCGCGCGCGAGCCGCTCGAGCGCGCTCGCGCCCTTGATCAGGATGCCGGACTGCCCGGCCCGGTACATCGCGGTCTTGAACGCCACCGGCGTGGCGAGCTTCAGCGCGCACGAGTAGTCGGCCTGCAGCACCGCCGCGACGCGTTGCCAGTCGCGCGAGGCCACCGCGGTGAGGCCGGCCAGCCCCAGCACCATCGGCACCAGCCGGTCGGCCAGGCGCGACGCCTCGAGCTGGGTCTCGCTCTTGATCGCCAGCGACTGCTCGACGAAGTCGGCGATGCGCGATACCGCGGCCTGGCGTCCGACCTTCTCGGCGTAGATGCGCAGGCGGCCCTCCTCGATCAGGGTGCCGGAGAGCACCCGATCGCCACGGCGGCGCGCCACCGGCACGCTTTCGCCGGTCATCGTCGCTTCGTTCACCAGCGCCTCGCCGCCGAGCACGGTGCCGTCCACCGGAATCACCGTGCCGGTGGCGGCGATCACCGTGTCGCCGATCTGCACGCTGTCCGCTGCGACCAGGGTTTCGACGCCGTCGCGCTCCACCCATACCTGGTCGCTGACGGGGTGCAGCAGGTGCTTGAGCAGTTCGTCGGAGCGCCGCTCGATCGAGCGCTCGAGATACTCGCCCAGCGCGAGCAGGAACGACGTCGTGTTGGCCGCGAGGTAGTCGCGCCGCCCGATCGACACGCCGACCGCGAGCGCCTCCAGCACGTGCGAGGTGACGCCCTTCTCGATGAAGTCGTCGATCGCTTCACCGAGCAGCGGCACGGCCGAGCCGAACGCCATCGGCGCCTGCAGGCCCGGCTGCAGGCTGCCGGTGGCCAGCAGCGTGGCGCCGCTCAGTGCCAGGGCGCGCAGTCGCGTGGCTTCGGCGGCCCGATGCGCATGCGCGGTGGCCGCGGGTTCGGGCGGGCGCAACGCGAGCAGCGCGGCGCCGAGCGTATCGGCGTCGGTGAGGTCGCGGTCGAATTCGATCGCCAGCGAGCGCGCAGCCGCATTGACGCGCACTTTCACCACTCCGGCGATGCCCTCGACCGAGCGCTCGATTTCGCGCGCATCGCGCGGAGCGTCGGCCCGGCAGCGATAGCGGAAACGCACCCGCCCGCGCGTGCGATGCAGCGCGTCGAGCCGCGAGAACCAGGCGCCGGCCGTCATGTCTGCGTGTGGCGCTCCGCGTCGACCTCGGCCCGGATGTCGGCCATCTGCTCCTTCATTTCCTCGAAGCCCCCGGCCACGCCCGCATACAGCTTCATGCCGGCCTTGACCAGCTTGCCGCGCAGTTCCTCGTCGGTCAGCACCCAGGCTGCCGCGGCGCCGATCATCATGCCGAGCACGAACTGCTCGGTGCCGCGCGACGGGAAGAACGCCGCCATGCCCTGCAGCAACCCGCCGTCCATGCCCGGGCCGGGCGCGCCGTAGGGGGGTGGCCCGTAGGGCGATTGTCCGTAGGCCGGCCCGTAGCCGCCGTACCCCTGTCCGTAGCCCGGTCCCATGCCGGCGGCCGCGCCGCCGCCCATACCCGTCGCGGCATCGAAACCGGCGTTCGGCCAGGCGCCGTATTGCTGGGCGGCGCCGGGCGCCGCCGGTCCGTTGCCCATGCCGCCCGATTTCCTTCTACGTCTCCTGGCCATGATGTCCATCCTTGCTGGGCCGCGCGGCATCGCGCAGCAGGTTTTCGATGAGCAATACGGTGGCAGCGCCTGCCGCGGCCGCGATCAGCGCGCTCGAATAGTCGCCGTAGCGCAGCGCCGAAGCGGCGCGGGAGCCGGCCGTGAGCGCGGCACCGCCCTGCAGGCCGTGGCGCAGCATCCGTTTCAGGTCGGCTTGCGCGGGCAGGCCCGATGCGCCGCCGTAGACGGCCGACAGGCAGGCGCTGGCGACGAAGCCGCGGGCGAAGCTGCCGTCGCCGCTGGTCAGGAAGGCCGGCGAATACGGTCCGGGGGGATTGGCGATCATCATGCGCGCTCCTTCGTGCCGCCGGCTTTCCGGCGTCGCGGCGCGACCTTCGCGCGCCTGCGCGCGCCCCGATCGTCATCGCCGCCTTCGGCAGGCGCAGCGGCGGCTGCCGTGGCGCCCGCTTCGGTCGCTGCCTCGGCGCCGTCGGCGCGCTCCCCGAGGCGCGCCCGCGCCCGTGCCGAGGCGCTCTCGATGGCTTGCAGGCCGGAGACCGTCGCATCGCGCAGGCGATCCTGCGCTTTCTCCAGGCCGGTGCCGGTCTTGCCGGCCTTGAGCAGCCTGAGGGCGACCGCACCGGCGATCACACCCGCGGCAAAGGGAGCCAGGTGCCACATCTCAGTTCTCCTTTCGGTTTCGGGCGGAAGGGTTCTTCATCAGGTAGACGCCTGTCGCGCCGGCGACCATGCCTGCCAGCAGCGCGGGATGGGCATGGCGCAACAAGGGACTGAACAGGCCGAGCGGCCCCGCCTGGGCGCCGATCTGCGCGAAGGCCTTCTCCAGGAAATCGGACAGCGGGCCGTGGCGCGCATACGCCTGCTGAGGCGGAATACCGCGCGCGGCGTGATAGCGTTCCTGCGCCACGGCGTCGGCCACCGCCTGGCGCAGCGTCGGCAGGTGCTGCCCGATCGACGTGGACTGCAGTTGCAGGAACACGTTTCGCACCTCGGGTTCGGCGACCCGGGCGAGCAGGGCGCCGTAGCGCTGCGCGGTGGCGATGCGGCCGGCGACCGCGCGTGCGCAGGTGGCGAGCCAGCTGGGTTCGAGACGGGTTTCCTGCGGAAACGGATCGAGCGGGCGGGGAATGCCGAAGCGCTGGCACAGGCCCGACAGCGCGGCGATGCGCTGCTCGTCGGCGCGCACGAGTTCGGGAAACGGCGCCCGCGGACCGAACGCCTCGACTACGCGCGCATCGAAGCTGCGCGCGGCGAACTCCTCGTACAGCGCGATGCGGATCGCCTGGTGCACGATCGGGAACGGCGCCGCCGGATCGATGGTACGGCTGCGCAGGATCGGTTCGTCATGGTTCAACATTCATGATCTCCCGATAGGTGTCGCGCAGGATCCGCTCGAGGAGAGCCGCTGCGGGCGACTCGACGCCGCACAGGAACTCGCTCCAGGCTTCGAAAGGAATGACCGCCGGGTCGTAGTCCACGATGCACGAACGGGCGAGGAAGTTGACGCGTACGCCGTGAACGCCCGGAATGCTGTCGAGAACGGCCTGGAAGCGCCGGGCACGGTCCTTCGGCAGCTCGGCCACCGCCGAGCCTGTCGCGAGCTTCAGCCGGATGCGCCCACGGATGTGGTGGGCGACGCGAACCTCGTCGAGACGTTCGAGCAGGTCATCGAAGACCGGCATCATGATGGCCGTTGCAGCGCCGATGTTGCAGATGCACAAATCCTATCATTTGCAAGTGATTATCAGTTGACTTCCTCCCGATCCCATGGCGGCAGGCCTTGATCCGGCGCAAGCCGCGAGCACGCCGGGGCGGCAGCCGTCCGATGTCCTCGACGATCCCTCGACCCGCGCGGTCGACGAGGTCGCGCGGGTTCTCGGGGTCGACCTCGAACGGGGGCTGGCGTCGCCGGAGGCGGCGCGCCGGTTGGCCCGCGATGGCACCAACGTGCTGCGCGAGGCCGCGCCGCCGGCGGCATGGCGGCGCCTGCTCGCCCAGTTTCACGATCCGCTGATCTCCCTGCTGCTGGCCGCCATCGCGATCTCGCTGGCCGCGTGGACGATCGAGGGTCGCCATGGCTGGCCGGTGGACGCGATCGTGATCGGCCTGATCGTGCTGGCCAACGGCGCCTTGGGCTACGCCCAGGAAGCCCGCGCACGAAGCGCCGTGGCGGCGCTGGCCCGAATGACGACGGTGACCTCCACCGTGCTGCGCGACGGCTGCCTCTCGCGCGTGCCCAGCGCGGAACTGGTGCGCGGAGACGTGCTGGTGCTCGCCGAGGGCGACGCGGTCGGCGCCGATGCGCGCCTGTTCCAGGCGGCGTCGCTGCGCATGCACGAGGCTTCGCTCACCGGCGAGAGCGAAGTCGTGCTGAAGGACCCCGCCACGCTGGGTGCGCCGGCGCCGCTCGGCGACCGGCTCGACATGGTGTTCAAGGGCACGGCGGTGGTGCAGGGCAGCGGTCGCGCGCTCGTGACCGCGACCGGCATGCGTACGCAGGTCGGCGCGATCGCCGGCATGATCGAGGCCGCCGAGGAGGCCCCCACGCCGCTGCAGCGCGAGATCACGCGCATCGGGCGCACGCTGGGCATCGCGGTGGTGGCGATTGCCGCCGCAGTGGTGGCGACCGTGCTGCTGCTGTCGGAGCCGCGCGGAACCGACGACGTGATCGACGTGCTGCTGCTCGGCGTGTCGCTCGCGGTGGCGGCGGTGCCCGAGGGGCTGCCGGCGATCCTCTCGATGGTGCTCGCGCTCGGCGTGCAGCGCATGGCCAGGCGCAACGCGATCGTCACGAGGCTCTCGTCGGTGGAGACGCTCGGCTCGGCGACGGTGATCGCCTCGGACAAGACCGGCACGCTGACACGCTCGGAAATGACGATCGAGCGGCTGGCGACCGCCTCGGGTGTCACGCGCATCACCGGCGTCGGCTACGCGCCGCACGGCCGCCTGGAGCACGAGGGGCATGAAGGCGCCGTCGATGCGCGGGCGCTGCGGGCCGAAGCGGTAGTCGTGCTGTGCGGCGGCAGCCTGGCCGGCAACGCGCAGCTGCGCCAGGGCGCCGGCGGGGAATGGGAGGTCCAGGGCGACCCCACCGAGGCAGCGTTCCTGGTGGCCGAGCGCAAGGCGGGATTCACCGCGCGGCGCGAGCGTCGCTTCGAGCGCGTCGGCGAGATCCCGTTCTCGTCGGAGCGCAGGATGATGTCGGCCATCGTGCTCGATCGCGAGCATGGCGATCGTCCGACCGTGATCGCCAAGGGCGCACCGGACGTGCTGCTCGGGTGCTGCGACCGGTTGCGCGTCGGCATGCACGTGGTGGCGCTCGACGACGCGATGCGCGCGCGCCTCCTGCACGACGTGGACGCGCTTTCGGACGCCGCGCTGCGCCCGCTGGCAGTGGCCTACCGTCCGCTCGAGCCGGGCGAGGATCGCGGCGACGGCGGGCGGCTCGAGCGCCGGCTGATCTTCGCCGGCACGGTGGGTATCATCGATCCGCCGCGCGAGGAAGCCGGGCCGGCGATCCGGCAGGCGCAGCGCGCCGGCATCCGGGTGATCATGATCACCGGCGATCACCCGCGCACGGCGGCGCGCATCGCCGCCGACCTCGGCATCGTCGAGCCCGGCGCCGCGGCCCTGACGGGCGCGCAGCTCGACGCGATGGGCGATGCCGCGTTCGCCGCGGCGGTGCGCGCGACCTCGGTCTACGCGCGCGTGGCACCGGGCCACAAGCTGCGTATCGTCGATGCGCTGCAGGCCGACGGACACGTGGTCGCGATGACCGGCGATGGCGTGAACGACGCGCCGGCGCTGAAGGCGGCCGACATCGGCATCGCGATGGGCATCACCGGCACCGAGGTGACCCGGCAGGCGGCGCGCATGATCCTGGCCGACGACAACTTCGCGACCATCGTCGAGGCGGTGCGGGGCGGTCGCGCCCTTTTCGACAACATCCGCAAGTTCCTGCGCTACCTGCTGTCGTCGAACATGGGCGAGGTGCTCACCGTGTTCCTCGGCGTGGTGCTGGCCGGGCCGATCGGGCTCGAGAGCATCGGCGGCGTGGTGGTGCTGCCGCTGCTGGCCACGCAGATCCTGTGGGTCAACCTGATCACCGACTCCGGCCCGGCGCTGGCGATGGGCATCGACCCCGAAACCGAGGACGTCATGGCGCGCAGGCCGCGCGCGCCCGGGCAGCGCGTGATCGACGCGCGCATGTGGGCGGGCGTGATCGAAGTCGGCGCGGTGATGGCCGCGGCGACGCTGCTCACGCTCGACCTCTATCTGCCGGGCGGCCTGTTCGAAGGCGGGCGCGACCTGGCCAACGCGCGCACCGCGGCGTTCACCACGCTGGTGTTCGCGCAGCTCTTCAACTGTTTCAATGCCCGCTCCGAGTCGGGCAGCGCGTTTCACCGCCCGTTCGTCAACCGGTGGCTGTGGGCCGCGATCGGACTGTCGATCGTGCTGCAGGCGGCCGTCGTGCATCTCGGCTTCATGAACCTTGCCTTCGGCACCGCACCGCTGTCACCGGACCAGTGGCTCACCTGCGCGGCGATGGCGAGCGCCGTGCTGTGGACGAGCGAGCTGCGCAAGCTGCTCGGTCGCATGCTGCGCGCCAGGACGTAGCGGGCCACCGTGGCCGCACCGGCGGCGGTGCGTCCGTGCCCGCTACACCGCCAGCATCCCGGGCCAATGGCGCATCCACTCGCGCCGGCTGGCCGCCTGCCGCCACTGCGGATCGTCGCGGTCCACGCGCACGGCGTGGTCGAGCAGCGCATCGATGCGCCGCTCGACCGCTGCGACGATCGCGGCATCCTCGACCACCAGCAGCAGCTCGCTCTCCCAGTAGCCGCCGGTGATGTCCATGTTCGCGCTGCCCAGCGCGCATGCCTGGCCGTCGGCGCTCATCAGCTTCGCGTGCACGTGCGAGCACACCGTGCCGAGGCCGTCGGCCCAGGCCGGCTGCTGCGGCACCGCGAAGCGGTAGCCGTCGGCGCCGGCCGCGATCAGCGCGTCGACGCGCGAGTGCACCAGCCAGGTGGCGGCCACGCGCGCCGTGCTCCACGGGCCGCCGAACGGCTCGCCGTCGTGCATCGGCGCGAGATGGCCGAACAGCACGCGTACCTGGACGCCGCGCCGCAGCGCGCGAAGCAGCGCATGCTGGATCTCGAGCACGAGCGGAAATCCATTGACGACCGACAGGCGTGTGCGCGCGGTCTCGATCAGCGCCAGGTAGGCCTCGAGGGTATACGCGTCGCGCAGGCCGTGATGCGTCACGACGCGCGCTCGCGAGTCGCCGGCCGGCGCGGCCGGCGAGACGTCGAAGCACTCCCCGCCGGCCCCCGACCATGCTTCGAGGAAACCGTGCTCCAGGACGGTGACCGCGGGCCCCCGCACGCGCGCGCCTGCGTCGAGCCACGGCACCTCGTCCCACGGCGAGGCCGGCCCAAGCGCAACTTCGTCGAACCCCGAGTAGTACTCGCGCGACAGGTTGCGTCCGCCAACCAGCGCGAGGCGCGAATCGACGACGACGAGCTTGCGGTGATCGCGCTGCTTCAGGTCTTCGAGCGTGGGCATGCCGGTGATCGGACGCGACACGCGCAGCGCGATACCGGGCCGCGCGGCAAGGCGCTCGAGCAGCGGATTGCGCGTGCCCAGCGAGCCGTGCCGGCCGTGCAGCGAGTCCGCCAGCACGCGCACGGCGACGCCGCGCGCGGCCGCCGCGGCCAGCGCGGCCTCGATGCGGCGGCCGAGCGCGTCGTCCTCGGCCATGTAGACCTGCAGGTGCACGCGCTGCGTGCTGCGCTCGATCGCCTCGAGCAACCAGCGGCGCGCCGTGGCGTTGTCCAGCTCGACTTCGATGTGGTTGCCCGCCAGCAGCGGCGCCCCGGTGGTCGCTTCGAGCCGGTCGGACAGCGACGCAGGCGACGAACGCCGCGCGGGCGGCGTGAGCCGGTCGACGGCGAACGCGCCGACGCGCAGAGCGACGAAACCGATCGTCGCCGGCGCCTCGTCGCTGCGATGCACGATCGCGGCCACCGGAAAGCCCGCGGCGCGCAGGCGCGCCGCCACGCGCGCCAGCCGCACGCCGTCGACCGTATCCGGCACGTCGAGCGCTGCGCCTTCGTCGAGCACCATGCAGGCGTCGACCACCCGCGGCTCGAGTCCGTGCGCGCGCAACCGTTCGCGGATCGAGCCGAAGCTGCGCACCGGGCGCAAGCGCACCGCGAGAAGCTCGCAGCGTCCTTGCGCGGCCTGTACGCCGAGCGCTGACAGTTCCTCGTCGTCCAGGCCGGCGTCGAACAGCGCCAACGGCGCGACGCCAGGAGGGATCACCACGACCCGCTGTTCGATCGCGGCAGACGGCGGCGAGTCGGCGGCCACGCCGGTGCGGTAGATGCCGTACGCGCCGGCCCGGCAATGCGCGGGCAGCTCGGCCCGCCCGTCGCGGCTTTCCACCACCGCCACGACCCGGCCGCCGGAAACCAGTGCCAATGGCTGGTCGGCGATCGGCGCGCGGCGCCCCAGATCCAGCGCGTGCTCGAAGCGCATGCGCAGCGTGCCGCCGTCGTCGACGAGATCGGGCGCGTCGAGCCCGCGTTGCTTGGTCACCGCAACGACTGCGGCCGGCGGCGGCAGCAGCAGGGCCGGCACCGGCCAGCGTGCGCCCAGCAGCAGCGCAGATGGCAGGCGCGCAAACACCAGCAGGTCCACCGCATCCGCGCGCACGCGTTCGTCGAGCCACTGCGTCGGCGAGGCCTCTTGCGGGGCGGCGAACGTCACGTCGGCGCGGATTCCGTCGACGTGCAGCGCAGCGACCGGATCGTGGGGAACCGGTACGCCGAACATCAGCACCGTGACCTGCTGCGCGGAGTCGGCGTGATCGCGCAGGAACGCGGCGATCGAAGCGCGCGAACGCCGGCCCAGGCCCACGCAGACCAGGCTGCCGAGCGGCCGCGCGGCGTCGATCGAGGCCGCCCGCGGAACGTGCAGCACCGCCACGGCGCGACGCTTGCGCAGCCCGGCGATGGCTGGCAGGCCGCCCAGCGGCAGCGAGCCGGACACCAGCAGGTCGATGCCGTGCGAGGCCGCTGCTGCGTCGAGCGTCTCGACGGCCAGGCCGGTGGCGAGCGTGGCCTCGATCCTCGAAGCGGCGCCGGTCGCCGCGGCGAGCAGCGCATCGAGCGTGGCGCTCGCCGCCTGGCCGGCGCCGGACGGGGTTTCGTCGAAGAGCCCGACGAACTTTCGTGGGGGGAGCCAGGCGAGGACAACGAGCCGCTCGGCCGCCGGGGCGACGCGACGGACCATCGAAAGGGCGGCGAGGGCGACGTCGACATCGGCGCCGAGATCGACGAGCAGCAGGATACGCCGGTAATTCATCCGGCTTGCACCCTCTTCGGGCAAAGGGACCCGAGGATGTCAAACGCGGTACCGCGGCGTCAACCCGCAAGCTGCGCCGGGTGTGCGGCGCCCGTTCAGAGCGGCAGAGAGAGGGGGCGACGGCCGCAGGGCCGTACGCCCCGCGCGGGTCAGTGTGGCCGGTCGAAGCCGGTTTCGAATTCTCGGATCCGGCGCTCGGCTTCGTCCTGGCCGATGCCGTAGGTTTCCTGGATGCGTCCGAGCAGGCGGTCGCGCTTGCCGGCGATGACATCGAGATCATCGTCGGTGAGCTTGCCCCACTGCTCCTTGATCTTGCCTTTGACTTGTTGCCAGTTGCCTTCGATGATGTTCCAGTTCACGGCGATTCTCCGATTGAATGCAGGAAGAACTCAAGGCGCGACCGGCAAGCGAACCGGAGGTCGATGCCGCATCGCGCTCGCCACTCCCGCAACGCGCGTGCCCGGGGCGAGCGCCCGTGCGCGTGCCGATCGGCGTGCGTGGGGCGGGCAACGTTGCCGATCTGCGCGGGCGCGGCTGCAAGAATTACCGATCGGCGTGCCAACGGGCGCCTGGGCACGCGGCTTGCAGCACGGGTCCGTCGTTCGCGATACCTCTCCGCCTGAACGCTGCCGAATCGTGACGAACGAAGCTTCTCCTCCAACGCGTGGCCGGGGCGATCGGGCGACGAATCCGGCACGTGGGCCGACGCATGGCCTCGGTACCGATCCGATCGCCGCGGCGCTCGAACGTTTCGCCGCCATCGACAGCTATCGCGTCACGCTGCGCTCGTCGAGCGATGCCGGCGTCCAGGAGATCCGGTACCACTACCGCAAGCCGGGCTTCGTGCGGATGGATTTCATGCGGCCCTACCGCGGAGCGGTGCTGGTCTACGATCCGCGGCGACGGCGGGCCACCTTGTGGCCGTTCGGCCCGGGCCGCTTTCCGCGCCTGGATCTCGGTGTGGACAACCCGCTGATCCGCGACCCGCGTGGCCATTCGGTCGACCGTTCGGACGCCGGTACACTGCTTCGCAACGCGCGCAAGTTGCAGGAACACGGCAGCGCCGAGGTCGTGGGCGAGGAACGGGTCGGGAACCGGCGCGCGTGGCGCGTGGTGGTGAGCGGCCGGCACGCGGTCGATGACGTGCATCGCTACGATCTCTGGCTGGCGCACGACAGCCTGTTTCCGCTCAAGGCCGAGAGCCGCGACGTGCATCACCGGCTGATCGAAGCATCGCTGATGGACGATGTCGAGATCGGCATCGCGTTTCCCGATCGGTTCTTCGATCCCTGAAGGCTGCCGGCAGGTGCGGGGTGAGGCAGGAGCGCGCTGGATGGCTGAATACCGCCTGTGTACCACCTGGCGCATCGAGGCGCCGATCGAGGATGTCTACCTGACGATTCGCGATGCTGGACAGTGGCCGTGCTGGTGGCACGGTGTCGAACGCGTGCTCGAACTCGAGCCCGGCGACGCCTCGGGCGTGGGGCGTCTGCAGCACTACACATGGAAGGGCGTCTTGCCGTACCGGCTGAGCTTTCATCTGCGCGTGACCCGCGTCGAGCCGCAGCAGATCCTGGAAGGCACGGCCAGCGGCGAACTCGAGGGCAGGGGGTGCTGGCGCTTCGCCTGCGAGCACCCGGTCACCGTCGTGCGGCACGAATGGCATGTGCGCACCACGCGTCGCTGGATGAACCTGCTCGCGCCGGCGGCACGGCCGCTGTTCGAATGGAACCATGCGGCGGTGATGCAGCGCGGTGCGAGGGGGTTGGCGCGCGTGCTCGGCGCGCGCCTGTTGTCCGAGCAGCGGGGGTGCGGCGAAGCCTGAGTCGCCGCCGGCGCGCGTCGATCGGGCACCCGATTTGCTCCGCAAAGCGCCCGGCCGTTGCCGACATACCAGAGGGAGGACTTTCATGGCCAATACATCTGCGCACCGGAACGGTGCTGCGCCGTTCCTGACCGACATCGAGACGCTGCGCAAACGCGCCCGCGAGAACATGGATCGGGGCGCCGTCACGACCAACTACGGCGCCGACCGCGACGCGGTCGTCGAAGTGCTCAACGCCGCGCTCGCCACCGAGATCATTTGCGTGCTGCGCTACAAGCGCCACTATTTCATGGCCCAGGGCATCGCGTCGGAATCGGTGCGGGCGGAGTTCCTCACCCACGCCGGCGAAGAGCAGATGCACGCCGACCAGCTCTGTGAGCGCATCGTCCAGCTGGGCGGCGAGCCCGACCTGAACCCCGAAGGCATGGCCACGCGCAGCCATTCGGAATACGTCGAAGGCGACGACCTCGTCGACATGATCCGCGAAGACCTGGTCGCCGAACGCATCGCGATCGAGAGCTATCGCGAGATCGTGCAATGGCTGGGCGACAAGGATCCGACCACGCGCCGCATCATGGAGGACATCCTGGCCAAGGAAGAAGAGCATGCCGAGGACCTGAACTCGATGCTGCAGGACATGGCGATGGGGATGTCGAGCCGGCAGTAGCGCGGCACGACGAGCCGGGCACGGCTGCGGCGTCGCCGGCCCGGCGCGTGTCGCCTGCGCGGTATCCCGATACTGCACGGTTGCGCGACTTCGCCGGCTTCGAGCCGCACACGATGCGGCGGGCGCAAGGCGTTCGAGCTGTATCCTTCGCTGACGTCGACGCCGCCGGTGGGCCCTGCGCCTATCCCCAAGCCACCGATTCGGCAAGAAAAATCCACGATCGATCACACACGCGATCGTTGTGTGCCCGAGTGCGCCTTTCGATCCGGTCTTGATCCACACTCTCTCGCCGATCCAGGCTTCCCACGCTGGAGCCTGTGGACTTTCAAGCGATTGAGGTCGACATGGTCAGAACTTTCCGGAGAGCTTGCTGTTCCATCCTGTTTCTCGTGGGTGCGGCGATTGCTTCGCCGGCCGGCGCGCAGGGTTTCCCCGATCGAACAGTCCGCATCGTTACCGGATACCCGACGGGATCGACGACCGACAAGATGGCACGCATGATGGCGTCGCACTTGTCGGCGCGGTACGGGTGGAGCGTGATCGTCGACAATCATGCGGGAGCAAGCGGCAACATGGGCGCGGCGATGGTGGCGCGCGCCGTGCCGGATGGCTATACGGTCCTGCTGACGGCAGACAATCCCATCACCACCAACGTCCACCTGTTCAACAACCTGGGGTTCGATCCGAAGAAGGACCTGCGTCCCATTACGATCGCGGCAGCCAACATCATCGCGTTGGCCGCAGCAGCCGAGTTTGCGCCCAACACCCTGCCCGAACTGCTGGCCCTGGCCAAGGCGAAGCCCGGGCATATCAGTTTCGGTTCATCGGGTGTCGGATCGCCCCATCACCTCGCAGGCGAGCTTCTCAAGGCGAAGGCGAATGTCGACCTGCGGCACGTCGCCTACAAGGGGGGCGGACCGGCGCTGGTAGACCTGGCAGGAGGTCACATTCCCGTGGCATTCGTCAGCTTGAGCGGGGCGCTTCCGCTGGCAAAGAACAATCGCATCAAGCTGCTTGCCATTACGGAAGCGTCACGGTACGGCGAGATTCCCGACACGCCGACCATTGCGGAGACACTGCCCGGTTATGCGATCTCCTCGTGGGTGGGGTTCTTCGCGCCGGGCGGCACGCCCGATGCGATCGTCGACAGGCTGAACACGGCGATGGCGGCTGCCTTGAAGGACGACGGGTTTCGCAAGGAACTGCTCGCCATCGGCCTGGTTCCGGTGGGCAACAGCGTCCGTGAAGCGGAAGCGACGGTGCATTCGGACACGGCGCTGCGTGGGGAACTGGTGCGCACCTCCGGCGCGAAGCTGGACTGATCTCCGCCCTGGCCCGGTCGAGCGGAACCGATTGCTCCTTCATGCCGCTGACAGGGGAACTCGCCGCCTTCGTATCGGGGACCACGCCGGCGGACGTGCCGCCCGAACTGATAACGCCGATCCGCACATCGTTCACGGATACCGTCGCGGTTGCCATCGCCGGCATGCGGTCGCCAGCGGCGCAGGCGGTCGCGCAGGTCGTCAGACCGGTGGAAGCGGCGCCGTGCCGGTTGTTGTTCTTCGGGCCGGATACGGCGTATCCCGAGGATGCGGCCCTGGTCAACGGAACCGCGGCTCATGCGCTCGACTACGACGATGTCGCTCTCGATGCACACCCCGGCGCTGTCCTCGTGCCGGCCATCGTGGCGGCTGCACAGGAGCGCGGCGCCACCGGCTTGCGCATGGTCGCGGCTTACGCGGTGGGTTACGAAACCTGGGCCGAGCTTTACCGTCGTGACCCGCGGCCGATGTACGAACGGGGGTTTCACCCCACCGGTGTATTCGGCGCGGTGGCGGCAGCGGCCGCCGTCGCGAATCTGCGCGGACTGGAGCGCGGAATCGCGCAACACGCGCTCGCCATCGCTGCCTCGCTCGCCGGTGGCCTGACGGTCAATTTCGGCTCGTCGACCAAGCCCTTGCATGCGGGCAGGGCAGCCCAGAACGGCGTGCTGGCGGCTCGACTGGCCGAGGCGGGCATGACGGCGGCGGCAAACGCGCTCGAACAAGGATTGCTGAAAGCGGTCAGTGCAAGCGGCCTGCCGGACATTGCGTCGCCGGTGACCGCCGGGCGCCCATGGCGCCTTGCGGAGCTCGGATTGAGCGTCAAGCTTTCACCGATCTGCTTTGGCGCTCACCGCGCCCTGGATGCGATCCTGTCCCTCATCGCGACGAGCCGGTGTCCTCCTGCGGAGATCGAATCCGTTACCGTCGAAATCGGGCGCTCGCAACTCATCCCGCTTCATCATCATCGACCGGCCGATGCGCTGCAAGCGAAGTTCAGCGTCGAATTCGCCGTCGCTTCCGCGCTTCTTGCGGGACAGTGCGGCCTCGAGCAACTCAGGGACGACTTCGTACGCTCGCCCGAGGTGCAGGACCTCATGCAGCGCGTGCGCATCGCGCCGATCGATGAACGCGATGTCGAGGAGCCGGTGTTCTCGCCGTTCGACCGGGTGCATCTCATGCGGCGCGATGGTACGAAACTGAGCTCCGAACCCGTTCGCCGACCCAGGGGACACCCGCGATTCCCGGCCGGAACCGACGCGCTATGGCGCAAGTTTCGCGAATGCACTCCGGATCTCGGCGCCGACGAGGGTGAACATCTGTTCGAGTGCCTGCAACGCATCGATCGGATTGACGACGTCCACGTCCTGCCGGTCCTGCGCAGTTGCCGCATCGCCGGTGCAACGGGGGGAACCGGTTATCTGCGCCCGCCTTCGTCGTTGTGAGCAATGCCGTAGTAGCTTGCTGGTCGCCATCGTTCCGTCGCCATGTCCTTGAGTAGTTCCCCGTAGGCTTCGGCGTATCGGTCGATCCGGACCAGAGGGGCCCCGATTCCCAGTGCCATGCGAGGCTGCGCTTCCACCGGGGGCAGCGGCACGGCGACGACACCCGCGCCCGACGTGGCCTTGCCATGCGTCACCACATAGCCGATCTTGCGGCTGCGTCCGACCGCGTCGAGAACCGAGGCGGTCTCCTCGAGGGGTTCGCCGGTACGCCGCTCGGCATTGATGCGGCGAACGAGCAGCCTGATCTCGGCATCGGTCTTCTCGAGCAGCAGGGCGAGCCCGATGGCGGTACGGCACAAGGGCCGCAGCGAACCGGGTTTCATGTAGAACCGCAGGGGGCCCATGGCCTCGAGCACGCTGATGTACAACGCGTGCGTGTTGTTCTGGATCCCGAGCACGACCGCGTCGCCGGTCACGCGCCGTATCGCATGCATCAGGCGAAGCGGATTCTGGGATTCGCTGTCCCGTTGAACCAGCCAATCACCCAGCACGCTGACCCGCAGCGTGGGCGAGTACGTCCGTCCCCTGGGTTCGCGGTAGAGGTATCCGAGCGAGACGAGGCTCTGGAGCAACTGCGAAGTGCTCGATTGAGGGATCTGGAGCTCGCGGGAGACATCGGAAACGCGCACCGGGCGCCGCTGCTCGGCAAGGTACTCGAACGTCCGCAGCACGCGCTCGGCAGACTTGACCACCTTGTCCATGGCCACGCCGCGTCACGGTCTCACAGACCGAGCGCTTCGGCTCTGGCCAGCAGCACCCTTGCCAGCCGCAAGCCGCCGGCATCCACCATCTGGCCATTGATCACCACCGCGCCGATTCCCTGCGCCTTTGCCGCCTCGAAGGCTTCGGCGATCTCGCGCGCGGCCGCAACCGCGGCCGGGTCCGGCGTGAACGTATCGAGCGCCCAGGGGATCTGGGCGGGATGGATGGCCCATTTCCCCACCATTCCCAGCATCAGGGCGCGCCTGGCTTCCTTCCTGTAGGACTCGGCATCCCGGAAATCCGAGAAAGGGCCGTCGACCGCATCGATCCCCGCCGCGCGCGCCACCATCGAAATCCGCCATCGTCCGTAGTGCCACGGATCCCCGGGGTATTCGCTCTTGCCTTCGATGATCAGCGGATCGAGGCCCTGCGAGGCGGAGTAGTCTCCCATGCCGAAGATCAGGGATTCGACGCGAGACGACGAGAACGCGATGGTCTCCACGTTCATCAACCCATCGACCTCCTCGATGAGAACCTCTATTCCGATTCGGGTGTCGAGCCCGAGATCGAGCTCGAGCTGGGTGAGCAGGATATCGAGGAACTGCACGTCGGCGGCACAGCGGACTTTCGGCAGCATGATGGTATCGAGATGACGGCCGGCCCCTTCGAGCACCTCGATGACGTCCTTGTACGCCCAGCGGGTAGACAGGTCGTTGATGCGTACGCAGCGCGTCTTGCTCGTCCAGTCGAACTCGCGCAGCGCGGACACGACGCCCTGGCGCGCCGCCACCTTGCTGGCCGGCGCCACCGCATCCTCGAGGTCCAGGAAGACGTGGTCCGCGTCGGATCCGGCGGCCTTCTCCATCATGCGCATGCTGCTGCCCGGCACCGCGAGCTGGACTCGCCGACGGCGCCGTACCCGGGGTGGCCGGGCCCCCTGAAAGAACCTGCTGGCTGTCATCGTATCGCTCCGTCGCGTCGCAAACGTTCGATGTCGTCGGCTGCATAGCCGATGTTCGTCAGAATCTCGTTGGTGTGTTCCCCGAAGACCGGTGCCCGCCTGCGCACCTGGCCCGGTGTGCGAGTGAGCTTGATCGGAATCCCCGCAATGGTCACCCGTTCTTCCATGCCGGGCTGTTCGACGCTCGCCAGCATCTCCCGTGCACGGAAATGAGGATCGGAGAAGATGTCCGCCGCGTCGTAGACCGGCCCGATCGGGACTTTGCCGCCCAGCAGTGCGACGATCTGCGCTCGCGTTCGTGCCCGGGTGAACGCGCTGAGGGCCTCGAAGATTTCGTCGTAGCGATCCAGCCTGTCGCGATTCGTCGCGAATCGGGGATCGACCCCCCACTCGGGCCGCCCGATCAGACGGCAGAGGTTCTCCCATAGACCCTGATGCGTCGCGGCAATGGCGATGAGGCCATCCTTCGCCTCGAAGACGCCGAACGGGCAGAGATTCGGATTCGAGTTGCCCTGCGGAACGGATACCTTGTCGCCGAACGAGTATTCATGCACGACGCGCTCGCACAACGCCATGATCGAATCGACCATCGCAACGTCGACGAACTGTCCCTGTCCCGACCGGCGCGCCTCGAACAGCGCCAGCATGATCCCGTACGCGGCCATCAGGCCCGGGAAGAGGTCTCCGACGCCCGGTCCCGCCTTCGTGGGGCTGTCGGCATCCGGACCGGTGACGCTCATCAGGCCGCCCATCGCCTGGGCCACGATGTCGAACGCGGGCCAGTCGGTGTAAGGACTGACGCCCGTACGCGGATCCCCGAAGCCGCGGATGCATGCATAGACGAGGCGCCGGTTCACTTTTGCCAACGTTTCGTAGCCCAGGCCGAAGCGGTCCATCACGCCGGCGCGGAAGTTCTCCACGAGGACATCGGCATCGGCGATGAGCTTGAGCAAGACCTCCCGCGCGGCCGGCTTCTTCAGGTCGAGCACGATGCCGCGCTTGTTGCGATTGACGCTCTGGTAATAACCCGTCAGCAGCCTCGCCTCATCGCTCTTCGGAAACGCTCCGACCCGATTGGCCTCATCGCCGAAGGGGGGCTCCACCTTGATCACGTCCGCGCCGTGATCGGCGAGCATCTGCGTGCAGAACGGCCCGGACAGGACCTGCGTCAGGTCGATCACCTTGATGCCGTGGAGCGCTCCCCGGGACTTCATCGCGCCCCCCGGCGTCTCACCAGAACCCGCCGTACGACTTCGCAGACCTGTTCGTTGTCCTGATTGATGCCGTAGTGGCGGAACGTGACGACGCCGGCATCGGGCCGCTCCGACGGCTCGGTCGAAAGCACTTCGGTGATGGCATGGATGCTGTCGCCCTCGAACACGGGTTTGACCAGCCGCAGGCGGTCGATCCCGAGCTCGGCCACGGCGTTTTCGGTGGTGTCCCGGGCCGTCAAACCGATGACGAGCGACGCGGTGTAGCCGCCGAAAGCCACGCGCCGCCCGAGGCGCGCGACTTCGGGTGCCGCATTGTTGAAGTGCCCGTGGGCGGTGTTCATCATCATCTGGGCCGCCAATGCGACGTCCACTTCGCCCATGGTCTTTCCGCGCTTGTGGCGAAACACCGTCCCTGCCACGAAGTCCTCGAAGCAGGAGCCCTCGGGCACATGGCCACGAGGCGTCTTCTCTCGACTACTCATCATCCGATCCAGTGTGCAACGAGGGGAGTTCGGCCGCGACCTGGCATCAGTGCGTCCGGCCAGGTTTTCCGAGAATGCTGTCGGAGATGACCCGCATCTGGATCTCCGACGTTCCCTCGAATATCTTCGTGAGCCGGGCGTCTCGCCAATAGCGCTCGACCGCGTGGTGGGTGGTGTACCCCGCACCGCCGTGGATCTGCAGCGCCTCGCTGGTGACCCGCTCGGCCATCTCCGTCGCATGCAGCTTGGCCATGGCAGCTTCGCGATCGCAGCGTTCGCCCTTGTCGATCTTGCGGCACACGTAATGGAGGAGCTGCCGCGAGGCCTCGATCTCGGTCGCCATGTTGGCGATCTTGAAACGGATGGCCTGGAACGCCGCGATCGGCGCTCCGAACTGGACGCGCTCCTGGGCGTAGGCGATGGCGTCTTCCAGCGCCCCGCGCGCGAGGCCGATGGCGCGCGCGGCCGTGTGGGCGCGTGCCGTCTCCAGCCCGCTACTGACCATGTAGAAGGCTTCCCCGAGCGGACCCAGTACGTTCTCCGCGGGCACCCGGCAATCGTCGAAACTGAGCTCCCAGGTCTTCCATCCGAAGTAGCCGATCTTCGGGATCGGCGAGCCTTGCACTCCGTCGGGCAGCCTCCCACGCTGCTTCTCGACGATGAAGGCTGACAGCCCCTTGTGGCGACCTTCGCCCTCGGCGGGGGGACGGGTGCGGGCGATGACCACGATGAAGTCCGCGCCGTCGGCGAACGTACACCAGTACTTGTTGCCGGTGATCGACCAGCAGTCGCCGCAACGGCGCGCCCGTGTGCTCAGGCCGGACACATCGGAGCCCGTGCCCGGCTCGGACATCGCGAATGCTCCGATCAACCGGCCCGTCGCTATGCGCGGGAGGTATCGCTCCTTCTGCGCGTCCGACATCTGCTTCACGCCCATCGCTGGCCGGATCACGCTGGCTACGCTCATCCACGCGCGGCCGAGTTCTTCCGTGACGATGCAGTATTCCAGGCATCCCAGCCCCGAACCGCCATATTCGGGAGGGAGGGTGATGCCGAAATATCCCAGCTCGCCCAGCTTGCCGATGAGCTCGGCGGGCATCTCGCCGCGCTGCGGGTCCAGCCGATTTGCCGTGGGAAGCACCTCCTTCATGGCGAATTCCCGGGCGGCGGCTTGCAGCATGAGCTGTTCGTCGGTCAGGTTGCTCATGCGGCCCCTCCCTCGAGAGGGACCATGTTGGAGCGCTGGTACTCGACGACCTTGACGTCCGACTGATTGAACCCTTCGGTCAGCCAGGTGACGACGCCGGAGTCCGGCGTCTTGGAGGACGGGCGGCGCGACAGCACCGTCGAACGTGCCGTGAGCGTATCGCCCGGATACACGAAGGCGAGGAACTGCAACTGCTCCAGACCGAGGAACGCCCCTCCCATCTCGCTCAGGTCTTCGACGGAAAGGCCCAGTACCGTACAGAAGACGAAATAGGGATTCACCGGCATGGTCCGGTGTCCTGCCTTCGCGGCGGCTCTGCCATCGAAGTACACCGGGTTGTAGTGTGCGGTCGCCAGCGTGAACTGAAGACTGTCGTAGTGATCGACCGTACGCCCGAAGGGGTGCGTGAAGACCCTTCCGGGTTCGAACTCCTCGTAGTACCGGCCGCGATGGCGTACCGGGGCGTTCAACAGGTGTTCCGGGAGCATGAATGATCGGGCCGTGCGCCTCTGCGGGTGCCCGTGAGTGTGCCATCGCTGCTTCGACAAACCCGTCTCCCGGCCTCCATTCATCATCATGGTGATGGAATGCGGCGGTACGCGGATGGCCGGTGCCGCACAGGATCAGGCCGTACCCGCAAGACTGCGCAGTCACGGTTCGATGTGAGCGAAAAAAGGGCCCGGAGGTCATCCGGGCCCTGGCGATTGGTGGAGCCGGCGGGAATCGAACCCGCGTCCGCAAGTCCTCTACGACCAGTT
>JAHDYE010000025.1 GCA_023383035.1 Burkholderiaceae bacterium
GGCCGCGTGTTCAGCCGCGATGACATTCTCAACCGTCTGCGCGGCCAGGAAGCCGATCTCTACACCCGCGCGGTGGACATCGTGGTCAGCCGTCTGCGCAAGAAGCTCGAGCCGCTGGATTGCATCAAGACCCTGCGCAACGCGGGCTACGCGCTGGCGCTACGCAAACAGACGGCAACATGACCGCCGGCCTCGCTTTCGCGGCGCGCTTGCGGCAAGTCCGGTGGCGCATCACGCGCTCGATCAAGCTGCGCATGGTGCTGGTGTTCCTGCTGTTGGCCGCCGCGCTGACCTTGGTGTTCGTCGTCGGAGCCCAGCGGGCGTTCTCCGTGGGGTGGCGCGAAGCGGCACGCCCGCTGCTCACGGATTACGTGGATCGGCTGTCCGCCGACATCGCCGCCAACGGACACCCTAGCGTGGCGCGCGCGCAAGCGCTGGTCGAACGCCTGCCGCTGACGGTTCGCATCAGCGGCCCGTCGATCAACTGGTCCTCGCATCCCGACCAGGCGTCCCTGAAGTGGGTTCGCAGCCGGAAGGACGTCGATACTGGCGGCGATGGCCCGGACTGGGCTCATCTTCTCCAGCGCACCACCGCCGATGGCCACACCCTGGTCTTCGGTATCGACGCAGAAACCTTCGAGCGCCGCCCGCACCGGCTCGGTTATGTGCTGGCCGCGCTGTTGCTGCTGACCTTCATGGCATGGCTGTACATACGCCATCTCCTCAAGCCGCTGGATGCCATCGGCGCCGGCGCCCGGCGCTTCGGCGCAGGTGACTTCTCCGAGCCCATCCCCGCCCGTTACGTGGACAGTTCCGGTGAGCTGGGCGAACTGGCCGCCACCCTCAACACCATGGGGCGAGATATTCACCAGATGCTCGAAGCCAAGCGTGCCCTGCTGCTGGCGATCAGCCACGAACTGCGCAGCCCCTTGACCCGGGCCCGCCTCAATACTGAATTGCTGCCTGAATCCGCCGATGTGCGCCCACAACGTGACGCCTTGCTGCGCGACTTGCAGGAAATGGCCATGCTGATCAGCGACCTGCTGGAAAGCGAACGTCTGGCCGGGCAGCATGCGGCGCTGCAACGCGAGTCGACCGATCTCCCAGCCATGGCCTTGGCGGTGGTGCAGGAACTGGCCGTGAGGCACGCGGCGGCCGGGCAGGTCCGCATCCAGGCCGACGCGGACCTGCCGCGGTTGGAGCTGGACCCCAATCGCATGCGCCTGCTGCTGCGCAATTTGCTGGACAACGCGCTGCGGCATGGCGCCGCTGCGCACCAGCCGCCCGAAGTGCGCCTGCAGCGCACGAGCGACAGCGGCATAGCGATCGAAGTGCGCGACTACGGGCCAGGCGTTCCCGATTCGCAACTACGGCAGCTTGCCCAGGCGTTCTACCGACCGGACAGCGCACGCACTCGTGCGGCCGGCGGCGTGGGCCTGGGGTTGTATCTGTGCCGCCTGATCGCGCAGGCGCATGGTGGCGCATTCGAGGTGCGCAACGCCAAACCAGGTCTGTCCGTTCTCGTCACGCTGCCGGCTTGAGCCAATGCGCTCGTCACATCGGATTGTTCCTGCATCTCCTCGCTGATTCTCACCGCCGATGCAAAGACTGGCTTAGGGCGTCGCCAATCGTCGTTGCCTACTGAGGAGGAGTACGCCGCACGCCTCACCTCAGGCATTCAAGACATGCTCACTGGGACTTGATCTCCGCGGCGACGATGGCCTTCTCCATGCGCTCGTTCTCGGCGAGCACCGCCTTGTCGTAGTCGGCTGGACTGCCGCCGATCGAATCGACGCCCGCCTTCTCGAGTGTCTCGATGACTTCGGGCAACCTGGCGATCGCGGAGATCTCGGTGCTGATGCGATCGATCGCGCTGCTCGGGGTACCCTTCATGGCAAGCACGCCGACGATGGGCGCGAAATCGAATCCGGGAACGAGTTCAGCGATCGCGGGAAGATCGGGCGCCTGCTTGGAACGCTCAAGGGCATTGCTGGCAAGCAGCCGAACCTGGTCCGCCTTCACGAATCCGGACAACGAGGGCAACGCGGAGAACAATACGTCGACCTGCCCTCCGATCAAGGCCGGCACCGACTGTCCGGTGCCCTTGAAAGGAATGTGCACGAGATCGATATCCAGCGATTTCTTCAGCGCCTCCATGCTCAGGTGATGCGTGCTGCCGATACCGGACGAGCCGTAGTTCAGCATCCCGGGTTTGCTCTTGGCCAGCGCGATGAATTCCTGCAGCGAATGGACCGGCACCTTGGGATGTACCGCGAGATACAGCGGCGCCCGGGCAACGAGCGACACGGGCATGAAGTCTCTGCGGTAGTCGTAGCCGAGATTGCGATAGATCGCCGGATTGATGGAGAACATCGAGCCGTCGGTCACCAGGAACGTGTAGCCGTCCGCGGGGGCGGTCGCCAGCGCTTGCGCGGCCACCACGCCATTGGCGCCGGGTCTGTTCTCCACCACGACCGACTGCCCGAGCCGAAGACCCAGGTGCCGTGCGAAGACCCGGGCGACCGTGTCGGGCAGGCCGCCCGAGGAATAGGGCACGACGAACCTGATCGTGCGGTTCGGGTAGTCGGCTTGAGCCCAAGCACTGGGGGGCGCCGCGAGTGCGGCCGCTGCGAGCACGGCACCGAATGCGCAATTGACGAGGCGTCGATTCATTGATTTCTCCTCCTTCTGGATATCGTCAACGGCTCGTTCGGCTACGGCTAATCGGCAAGCAGACTTCGGGACTTCTCCCGTGCGCGCATCGCGAGCACCTACAACGCCTTTCAAGGCGTTGTCGTTCAGCAGCCCTGTCTGTCGATCACGCGTCGATTTCGGCGACGATTCGAATCGATCCGCCAGTGAGTCGAACGTGAGTGCACTAACGCATGCCGATCTTCAGAAGCGATTTCCGTCGATGCATTTTGGTGTTGAAACTCTAGCAACGCGGTCGTAGCCGAACAATCCATCAGCCGAACATTCCCTGCCATATTGTGGACAGTCGCGGTTGCATCGCGCTCAACAGATTTCTTTTGCGGAAAAATGAGATCACTTCGAACCGTCGATAGACACCCTTCAACCCGGCCCAGGACTTCTCCCTGCACGAAGTGACCGGCACGGAAAACAAGCGCCGCCGACGTCGCGCTCAAGGCGCTTGTCGACCCGAATATTGGTTGCGAGATGAGGTAACGTGCCGGCAGGAACGGCGCTCTCGTCGACCGGCATGCGTCGTCAGCGATATTCGTCGCGTGGATGACGTCGATACGGCCGGTCGATTGTGCTCGGGGCCACTCCCTTTCTACAGTCGCGTGAAACTATAGGGAGACGACATGAGCGAGATCCGCTTCGTGGATACCACCGTGCGGGACGGATCGCAAAGCCTGTGGGCCATCGGCATGCGTACGGAGATGATCCTTCCGATTGCGCAGCGCCTGGACGACGCCGGATTCGATGCCATCGAAATCATGGCAACGAGCTTCGAGAAGAAGATGATCCGCGACCTGCAGGAAGACCCCTGGGAGCGGCTCGTCGAGGTCCGCAAGCGCGTGAACAAGACGCCGCTTCGCATGATCCGCGGTCGGCAACTGGCGGCCTTCCAGATCACGCCCGATGTCATCGAGGACCTCTGGTACGAACGCATGGCTGCGATGGGTATCCGCCAGATCCGGCTGTCCGACTCGTCCAATACGCCCGACGGCTGGCACAAGAACATGGCGCGCGCCCGTGAGGTGGGCATCGACGTCATCATCAACCTGATCTTTTCCCTGTCGGACAAGCACTCGGACGAGTACTACGCCAGACGTGCCCGCGAGGCCGCCAAGCTGCAGCCGCACCGAATCTGCCTCAAGGATCCGGGGGCCCTCCTCACCCCGGAGCGCGTACGCACGTTGGCGCCCATCGTGCTGGCGAACGCCGGCACAATTCCGGTCGAGTTCCACACCCACTGCAACACCGGGCTCGGTCTGCTGTGTGCGCTCGAGGCCGTGCGTGCCGGCATCCACATTCTCAACACGGCTGTTCCGCCGCTGGCCGAATCCTCGTCCAACCCGTCGCTGTTCGACGTGGTGCGCAACGCGCGGGCAATGGGTCACCACCCGCAGATCGACGAAGAGATTCTGCGCCCCGTGGAAACTCACTTCCGCGAGATCGCGCAGCGCGAAGGCCTGCCGCTGGGTGCGCCTGCGGCCTACGACGCGCAGCACTACCAGCATCAGGTGCCCGGCGGAATGATCTCCAACCTGCGCTTCCAGCTCGGCGCCGCGGGGCTGGCGGACAAGCTGCCTGCCGTGCTCGAGGAGATCGCCCGGGTGCGCACCGACTTCGGCTTTCCGATCATGGTCACGCCCTACTCCCAGTTCGTCGGTGCGCAAGCGGTGCTCAATGTGCTGACCGGCGAGCGCTACAAGCAGGTCTCCGACGAGATCATTCAGTACGCCGCCGGCGGTTGGGGCAAGGAGGAGAGCGAATCGATCCAGCCCGATGTGCGCGACAACATCCTCAGCCGAGCTCGAGCGAAGACGTTGGCGACGCAGATCTACCGGCAGCCGACGCTCCAGGAAGTGCGGGCGCGCTACGGCGGCTCCGGCGTGTCGGACGACGACCTGCTGCTGAACTTCTTCACCGGTGCCGACCAGGTCGCAGAGATGCGCCAGGCCTGTCAGCGCCGGCTCGACGGCCAGGCCGCGCAGGGGCTGCGCTCGCTGATCGAGAAGCTCGGCAAAAGCCGAAGCGTCAGGTACATCCACATCCGCCGCGGCGACAAGATGGTGAGCATGCAGGCGCGCGCCTGACCCTTGCCCGCGCGAACGACCTCAGGAGACAGCATGGATCAGCAACTCGACTTCCTCTCGGAACAGGACGTTCGACAGATCAACAGCCTGGTGGATGCTCTCGACCGCTCGAACTTCGACTACCTGCAAGTCGACGTCGGCAACATGAAGGTCACGATCGGCAAGGGCCAGCTGCCGATGGCCGGCACGGCTGCCGTGTCCGTTGCTTCGCCGGTGATTGCGTCGGCGCCGGTTGCAGCCTCGGCGCCGGTTGCGGCACCGGCCGCTGCGGCCACCGGCGCTGCGTCTCCCGCCGTGCCCCAAGCCGGCTGGAAGCCGATCACCGCGACGACGATGGGCCGCTTCTACAGCCGGCCCGACCCGAATTCACCGCCCTATGTCCAGGTGGGCGACCGAGTGGGCGCCGAGGATACGGTCTGCCTGATCGAGGTGATGAAACTGTTCAACGCCATCCCGGCCGGCGTGTCGGGCACCGTCGTGCAGGTATGCGTGGACGATGCGGCCGTCGTCGAGTTCGGCCAGGTGCTGTTCTACGTCCAGCCCTGAGCAGGCCTCAGATGCCCGTCACCCGTGTACTGGTCGCCAACCGCGGCGAGATCGCCGTGCGCATCATCCGAGCCTGCCAGGGTCTGGGCATCGACACGGTACTCGCAGCTTCGCAGGCCGATCTCGACAGCCTGGGCGCCCGCTTGGCGGGCCGCACGGTGTGCATCGGTCCGGCCAGCGCGAACCGCAGCTACCTCGACGCCCGCCTGCTGGTGAACGCCGCACTCCTCACCAGATGCGATGCACTGCATCCCGGCTACGGCTTCCTGGCCGAGTCCGCCGAGCTGTCGCAACTGTGTGCCGAGCACGGCGTGACGTTCGTCGGCCCCAAGCCCGAGCAGATCGCGCAGATGGGCAACAAGGTCCGCGCCCGGATCCTGGCAGCCGAGCTCGGACTGCCCACGCTGTCGGGCTCGACGAACGTCGAATCGCCTGACGAGGCGGTGGCGATCGCTCGCCGGGTGGGGCTGCCGATGATGATCAAGGCCGCCGCCGGCGGCGGCGGGCGCGGCATGAAGATCGTGCAGGACGAGGCGGACATGGCGCCGATGTTCATCGCCGCGTCCAACGAGGCGCGCGCCGCCTTCGGCGACGGCACGCTGTACCTGGAGCGCTACATCGCCGACGCGCGCCACGTAGAGGTGCAGATACTGGCAGACCGGCATGGCAACGTCATCCACCTCGCCGAGCGCGACTGCTCGCTGCAACGCCGGCACCAGAAGCTGCTCGAAGAGGCCCCGGCCCCCGACATTTCCGAATCGTTGCGCGAGCAGATCCGCGAGGCCGGCGTCGCCCTGGCCAAGGGGTTCGGCTACGAGAACGCCGGCACCGTGGAGTTCATCGTCGACCAGGACAGCCAGACCTTCCATTTCCTGGAGATGAACACGCGCATCCAGGTCGAGCACCCGGTGACGGAGATGATCACCGGCATCGACCTGGTCCAGGAGCAGCTTCGTGTGGCGCGAGGCGAGACGCTGCGCTTCGGACAGTCGGACGTGCAGTTTCGCGGACACGCCATCGAATGCCGGATCAACGCCGAACAGGTGGAACGGAACTTCCGCCCCAGCCCCGGCCTGATCACCGAGTGGGAACCGCCGGCCGGGCCGAACATCCGGCTCGACAGCCACTGCCATGCCGGCTACCGAGTGCCGATCCACTACGACTCCATGATCGGCAAGCTGATCGTCTACGGCACGGATCGCGCCGAAGCGCGGGAGCGCATGTCGCGAGCGCTGGAACGGTTCAAGGTGGCCGGTGTGGCAACCACCATCGGCCTGCAGCACTTCCTCGTCAACGAGCCGCGATTCGCCGCCGGGAAGGTGAACACCAGACTGGTGGAGGAGGTCCTGCCACAACTGGTGACCGCCTGAGGCCCGGGATCCAGCGACGCTGCGCGCCGCTGGCGAATTGCGGCGCGCTACGCGCTGGAGCAGGTCAAGTCCGCGGCAAGCCTTCTAGATACCGGCAGGCCTCGCCCAGACTCACCACATCGGCATATTTGGCCTGCAGGTCGAACAGGCTCTGGTCGTGAGCGGCCTGCGAGCGGTCGCCCACGCAATCGCGCACGACCATCGGACGCAGGCCCGTCTGCAGTGCGTCCACGGCCGATGCCCGGATACATCCGCTGGTCGTGCAGCCAGCCAGCAGCAGCGTGTCCACGCCCTGCGAGAGCAGGCGCGACGTAAGGTCAGTGCCGAAGAAGCAGGAGGCGTATTTCTTCACCAGCCAACTTTCTCCGGGCAGCCGCTGCAGTCGGGGATCCAGCTCCACCGCAGGTGTGCCGGCCCGCAGCGCCATCACGCCCCTCTGCTTCAGGGCCCAGATGCCCGCATCTCTGAGGTCGGCGTCGTCGTAGCTGACGGTCGAAAAGAGGACCGGCAGGTCGCGCGCGCGAGCCGATGCCAACAGGATCAAGGTGGCCATGATCTGCGCGTCGAGGTTCGCTCCCAGCATCGCATGAGGGTCGGTGAAGGCCTGGATCATGTCGACCACCAGCACCGCGGGACGACGCCCGAAGCCGATGGTCAGGCCGAATCCGCGCTCGGCGAAGAAAGCGTGTTCACTCGACATCTCTGGACCGTCGTTCATCCCAGCAGCGCCGGCAGCCAGGTGGCGATCGGCCGCAGGAAGAAGACCGCCACCAGCATGAGCAGGCTGATCATCACGAAAGGCAAAGCTGAGGCAAAAATCTCCCGCATGCTGATATGAGGCGGCACCACGCTCTTCATCGTGAACAGCAGCAGACCGAACGGTGGGGTCATCAGGCCCAGCTGCATAGCGATCAGGAACAGCACGCCGAACCAGATCTGGTCGATGCTCGCGGACGCGACCAGCGGCATGAAGAACGGCAACGTCAGCAGCATCATGCTGACCTGATCCACGAAACAGCCGAGCACCAGCAGGATGAGAACCATCACGATCATCAGCATGTCGGCATCGAGCTCGAGCCTGCCGATCGCGCCGAGGAATCCGTTGGTCGCACCCGAGAACCCGAGCAGCTGCGAAAACGCCGTGGCGCCGACGATGATGAACAGGACGATGCACGACACGTGCACCGTTCCTTTCAGAGACTGCAACAGGTTCTTCCAGCTGAGCGCCCTGTAGCAGGCCGCCAGCAGCACCGTGGCGGCCGCGCCCAAGGCAGCTGCCTCTGTCGGCGTTGAGATGCCGGTGGACATGGCACCGATCACCACCCCGAAGATGGACAGCAGCGGGATCACGTACAGCACGAAGGGCCGCCACTTCTCCCACCCGGTGTAGACCGTGTTCGCATCGTGCGCGGGCGCACTGCCGGGCACCAGGACGGCTTTGCCGATGATGTACGCCACGAAGGTGACGGACAACAGCAAGCCCGGGACGATACCCGCGAACAGCAACTTGGTGATGGAGATGTTGGCCAGGCTGCCGAACAGCACGATCAATGCCGACGGGGGGATCAGCATGTCGACGCCGCCGATTGCGATGACGGGACCCATTGCCAGCGTCGGGTGATAGTTCTTCTTCAGCATCACCGGCGTCATCGACCGGCCCAGCATCGCGGTGGTGGCGATGGTCGAGCCGGAAATCGCCGAGAACGCGGTACCGGCCACCACCGACACGACCGACAGGCGGGCCGGCACGCGATTGATCAGGCGGTCGAAGCCATCGATGACCTTCAGAGCCAGGCCGGTCTGGAACAGGACCTCACCCATCAGAATGAACAGCGGTATGGGGGTCAGCGAGAAAGTGATGACCGAGGCGATCGAATTTCGGGCGAGTTGATCGACGCCAGCCGCGCCACCCATGAAGAAGAACGCGCCGATGACGTTCGTCACCAGGAACGCAATGGCGACAGGCAGGCCGATGAGCATCAGCACCACCACGCCCCCGAGCAGCGAACACAGGCTCAGGACCCAGTCCAAATCGATCCTCCCTCACCCTTCCGGAATCTGCATCAGGCCACGGACGTGGCTTCTTCCCTCACGCCCCTCGGGCCATGCCACTGCCGCCGCAGCCGCAGGAGGCACTCGATGGTGAGCGCGCCGAACATCAGGCTCGCCGGGGCGATCAGCCACCATTCGGGGAACACGAAGATCTTGAATACCAGCGACCCCTGACGGGCGCTGGCCGCGGCCGCGTTGGCGCTGGCAACGGTCAGGGTCGCGCAGGTCAGCGCGGCGATCACGTCGGCGACCAGCTCCAGCGTCCACCCGGCGGTCGTGGGCAGTAGCTTGAGCACCATGTCCATGCGCACGTGCGCGCCCTGGCGCAGCAGCCATGGCGCGGCCAGGAAGGTGGAGAGATACAGCGTGTACTCCGCGACCTCGTTCGCCCAAGGCAGGTTGCCGAGTCGCGCATTGCGCACGACGACATCGGCGCAGATGACGATCACCATCACCGCCACCAGAACGCAAGCCAGGAGCGCCAGCGCGGCAAGCACCGCGCCCCAGGCCGCGTCGATGCGATCCAGCCTCGTCCTCGGCGGCACGGAGACTCCCCGTCAGCGGGTGAGCAACTGGCGTAGCTTGGGACCGTGCTGCGGACTGCGCTTGACGATACTGTCCCAGATCGTACCTTCTGCGCGCTTGGCGTAGATGGCAGTATCGGCCGGGGAGAAGACGATCGGCTGGATGCCGGCCGCGGCCTGGCGTGCCTTCTCCTCTTCCCACTTCTTGCCGTTCTCGAGGTTGAGGTTCTCCATCCAGATGGCTGCCTCCTGCAGCACGGCACGCTGCCTGTCGTTCAGCCGCTTCCAGGTATTCAGGTTGACCAGCACGCCCACCTCGGTGTTGTAGAAGCCGGGCTCGATCCGGTACCTGGTGTGCTCCTGCAGGCTCAGGTCGAAAATGCCGGAGACGGGCCAGCCGTAGCCGTCGATCACACCACGCTCCAACGCGGTGTAGGTCTCTCCGGGCGGAATCGTCAGCACGTTCCCCCCAAGACTCTCGAAGAAGTCCCGGTAGATCGGCAGGCCCCGCAGGCGCATGCCGGTCAGGTCCGGCTTCGTGACCGGCTTCTTCAGGAACAGGTGGTAGGGCATGTTGTCGATCGCCCTGCCCAGGTAGTAGGCGTTCAGCTTCTCGCCCCACAACTTGTTGATGTAGTCGTAGGCGCCGTTCTTGCGCCACTCCTGCACCGGGATCGTGCTGACGGACAGCGCATCGGATTCCGGCAGCAGGCTGGTGTAGAAGTTGCCCGTCACGTTGGCGATGTCGACCACCCCGCTCTTCAGAGCGTTGCCCACCTCGAACTGCGGCATGACCTTCGGTCCGCCGCCGAGATAGTTGATCTGGATGATTCCTTTGCCGTCGGCGTTGACCTTTTGGACGAACTTCTCGAAGTTGAGCGAGAAGAAGTTGCCTTCCGCCCATGCACTCACGGCCTTGATGGTGACCTCCTGCGCGACGGCCTGGGTGACGCCCAGGGCCAAGGCGCACGCCACGCCGAGGCTAGCGATCTTCTTGAACAACGTCATGGTGTGTCTCCTGGAATGTTCGGGTGCGCTCGTCGTCGCACCCCTACGCGTTCTCTGGGTCAGAGGAAGCAGTAGCCTCCGTCGACCACCAGCGACTGCCCGGTGACGAACGCGCTGTCATCGGAGGCAAGGAAGCTGACGACGCCCTCGAGATCGCTCGGCCCTTCCTCGCGCGGGATGCAGCGCATCGCGATCTGCTGCTGCTTTTGCCGCGGCGTGACGGTCTCGCGCGGCACTTCCGTGTCGGTCGCGCCGGGCAGCAGGGCATTGACGGTGATGCCGTCGGCGCCGAGCTCGCGCGCCATGGAGCGGGTCATGCCCAGGATGGCGGCCTTGGACGTGGTGTAGTGCAGGTAGTTCGGCCGACCCATCACGTACGCCGCGGACGACACGTTGATGATGCGGCCCCAGCGGTGGCGGCGCATCAGCGGCACGAGCGCGCGCGTCATGAGGAAGGTTCCCGTGATGTTGACGTTCATCACGTGATTCCACTCGTCGAGCGGAATCTGCTCGAACGGCCGCATCTTGATGGTGGAGAAGATCGCGGCGTTGTTCACCAGCACATCGCAGCGACCGAACCGCTTGTCGATGGCGGCGGCTGCCTCTTCCACGGCCGATGCGTCGCTGATGTCGACAACGAGCGGCATGCACGGCGCGCCGAGCGCCTCGACCTCTCCGGCCGTCAGCGCCAGCGCCCCTGCGTTGACGTCGACGGCGACGATGCGATGGCCGTCGTGCGCGAAGCGCCGCACGTAGGCGCGGCCCAATCCCTGTGCCGCACCCGTGACCACCACGACGCGTCCCTCGCCTGCGTCAGCCAATTGCGTCCCCAACTCTGCCTCCTGCGCCCCTCGCGCACGGTCGATGGCCGTATCGCCATCGCCGTGCTTGATCAGGGCTGCGCTTTTCGATGCGCCATCTCTCGTGTCAGCAAGCCACTGTGTCGTCAGAAGACGTGCCTGATGCCGAGCGCGACGCCTCTGGGATCATCACCAGCACTGCCGGGCGTGACGTTGCTACTGGCCGCCCACAGGGGGAACGCGGCTGCGCTGTTGTTTCGCGTCATGCCGAAGTTCGCGTACAGGTTCGTCCTCTTCGACAGCGGATGCAGGTAGGCGATACCGAAGACAGTCGCTTTGGGATCGGTGCCGGCCACCATCGAGCGCCTGATCTGGATTACCTGGGCGAGCACCTCCCCGATGCCGACCTTGACGCCCGCGCCCAACCCGTAGCCCTCGGTCTTCTCGATGTTGGTGGCGCTCTCGATGGCCCTCGCATTGTCGGCGAGACCGTATGTCACAGTGACGCGAAGGCCGCCGAATCTGTAGCCAGCGCCGAGTCCGCTCTGTTTGACGGCATCGCCATTGGCGTTGTTGACTTCCTGGTAGTAGCCCTGAAGCGTCAGCGGCCCCTGCACGTAGTCGGCCGAAATACCGTAGACGTCGCCGCCGCTACTGGGACTCGGGATCTCGCCTTCGGCCCATGTGGCACGAACCGTCAGACCCGAGAACTTCCCGGAATAGTGAATGCCGTTGCTCGCTCGGCTCGTGATTCCGCCCGCTCCCGTGTGAAAGGATGTCCAGTTCCCGTACAACCCGTACGCCATCACGTCGGTCAAGGCGGCCGACCGGTAGCCTGCCGTGTAGTCGCGCCCGAGCACTACTTCGCCGAACCCTCCCGCAAGACCCACGACCGAGCGACGCTGGAAGAATCCTGCAGCGTCCTCCACACCGGTATCGACCCTGAACCCGGCCTCGAGGTTGAATACCGCCTTCAGGCCGCCACCCAGATCTTCGGTCCCCCGGAAGCCGAATCGGCTCGGCGCCTGATAACCCGATTGCACGACCCCGGTGCTCGAACTGCCGCTCGCTCCGGAATCGTTCCAGCCCACGCCGGCATCGACGACCCCGTAGAGCGCCACGTTCGACTGCGCGAACGCCGCTGCCGGCAGCGCTGCGACAACTGCTACGGTGAGAAGCTTTTTCGTCATTAGAAGGTTCCTCCGAAGTTCCCTAGTTATTTGCAGGCGAAACGGGCAGTCGAGATCGGCGAATCGCCTCATCGACCTTGCGTCGCGAGACGCAGGAATCCCCAACCGCTTCGGTGATCGAACGGCAGCGAAAATACGAACTGTTTTCCCGATCGCGCGTCTCCTGCGGCGATCCTATTGAATTGAATTAATGCCGCCGCATCAGCAATCGTGAACTGCAGCCTTAACTGCTGAGCCTCAATCGTTGATTGGCTTTAGTTTGCGAACGACGCGAGAAATTGACAAGGCGGGCCGCCAATTTTTGCTTCCACAACATGGCAGATCGAGGTCGAGCGTGCTGCGCTCAGGCGCGGAGCACTGACCCGAACCGGCGTCGACAAAGCGGCGACCTCGTCCGTTTTCTTGCGGCCCCGAAGGTGCAGGTCGCCAGGTTCCGAGTGGCGACGAACGAGAACAAGGCGCGCGTGCCGCGCCCGGATCGTCCACCGGGAACAACCGCCGACGCCGCGCGCCGAGCGTGCGCTTCAACCCTTTGACGGCGCAGGCGTTTCAGCCCTTCGCGAACAGTTCCTGAACGACCGCGCGCAACCAGCGATTCCCCGGGTCCTTGTGGTGGCGCTGATGCCAGAACTGCTTGACGTGGAACCGAGGCGCGTCGAACGGTAGAGGCAGTATCTTGACTCCGGAGCGCGGGGGCGAATATCGCATCACGTAGCTGGGAACGGTGGCGATCAGATCGCACGACTGCACCACGTCCGAGACCACCATGAAGTGCGGTACACGCAGCGCGATGCGTCGTCGCAATCCCTGCCGTGCAAGGTAGTGCTCGATAAGCGTGGTCGTGGACGTCTGGTGCCCCGCCGAGACGTAGCCAGAGCCACCCGGCTCTATCAGGACATGCGACTCATCGAGGAACTGTGACAGTGAGAGCCGCTTGCGGATACGCGGGTGGTCCTCCCGGGCCAGGCAGACATAGCTGTCACTGAAGAGCCGCTGCTGGTAGAAGCCAGCCGATAGCCCCGGCAAGAAGCCGATGGCCAAGTCTGCCTCCCCGGAGACGAACGTATCGGCGTACGCCTCGCGCGGCCGATTGAGCGCCCGAACCCTGATGCCCGGCGCGATTTCGCCCAGCCGCTTCATCAAGCGGGGCAGGTATGCGAGTTCGCCGATGTCGCTCAGCAGGATCTGAAACTGACGCACCGCCGACTGCGGATCGAACGTCGCCTCGCCTTTCATCGCCGAGCGCAGCAGCGTGAGCCCCTCTCGTACCGAAGGCGCAATCTGAACGGCATGATCCGTGGGCTTCATGCCGGATGGGACGCGCACGAAGAGCACATCGCCCGTCAGAGCACGCAGCCTGGACAGCGCATGACTCATTGCCGGCTGAGACAGCCCAAGGCGGAAACCCGCACGGGTGAGGTTGCCGTCCTCCATCAACGCGTCGAACACCTGCAACAGGTTCAGGTCTGCTTTCTGTCCATCCATGGCGCGCATGATCTAGATGATGCTCATCGATTGGCCCAATTGTGCGGCCGGCTTAGATTTTGTGCGCAAACCGGAGCGACGCAACGCCCGCAGCATCAAGGAGACATCACGTGCCCGAAAGGCGCAAGCGCTTGCGCTCCGACATGGGTTGGTCCGATACCACCCAGGTCCACGTGCAGGGAATCGACCTCGTCAGCGACATCATGGGCAAACTGGATCTCGGCCAGTTCGCCTTTCTCGAGATCTGCGGGCGGCTGCCGACGGTCGCTGAATCCGTGGTCTTCAACGCCCTGCTGTGCACGCTGGTGGAACACGGGATGACGCCGATGGCCATTGCAACCCGCCTCACGTATCTCGGCGCGCCGGAGTCCCTGCAGGGCGCGGTTGCCGCCGGCCTCCTGGGCGTGGGCAGCACCTTCGCCGGGACGGCCGAGGAAAGCGCCCGGCTGCTGCACGAGGCGCTGGACGGAGAACCGGAGGATTTGTCGGACTGCGCCTCGCGCGAGCTGGCGCAGCATCTGGTTGCCACGCGACGCGAACAGCGGCGGCCCATCCCGGGAATCGGTCACAACCTGCACAAGCCGGTGGACCCGCGCGCCGTGCGCTTGTTCGAGATCGCCGCCGAGCACGGCTTCAGCGGCCGCTACGTACGCCTGATGAAGGACGTCGCCGAAGCCGCGGAAACTCTACTAGGCAAGCCAGGCCGACTTCCAGTCAACGCGACAGGGGCGATGGGCGCGCTCGCCTGCGAGCTGGGCATACCGTGGCGCCTGTGCCGCGGCTTGGCCGTGATGGGGCGGGCGGTGGGATTGGTAGGCCACATTGCGGAAGAACTGCGCAATCCGCTGGCGCGCGAGATCTGGGAACGGGTCGAGGAGGAGTCCTCTTCGCACCGCCCGCAATGACGGCGCACGTGGAAACGGGATGTGCGGCGGCGCGACGGGCCGCGCTCTTCGTCAAGTGAGCGGAAATGTCGAGCGTTGACCATCAAGTACTGGCCGGTGTCCGTGTACTGGACTTCGGCAGCTTCATCACCGCCCCCTATGCGGCAATGCTGCTGGCCGAAATGGGTGCGGATGTCGTGAAGGTCGAGCGCCCGGGAACGGGAGATCCTTTCCGCGCTTTTAATGGCGGTCTCTACAGCTCGCACTTCCAGGCGCACAATCGCAACAAGCGCAGCGTGGCGCTCGAGTACACGGCGCCCGGCGCGGCCGCTGCCGTCGAGGCGCTGCTGCGAAACGCGGACGTCCTGGTCATCAACGTTCGACCCGGCGTGGAGGAGCGGCTCGGTCTTTCGTTCGAAAAAGTCCACGCCATCAATCCGCGGCTGGTGTACTGCAGCATCACGGGCTACGGCGCGCGCGGCCCCTATGCCGATCGCCCGGCGTACGACAACGTCGGTCAAGCCATCTCCGGCTGGCTCTCGATGTTCCATCAGGGCGACGATCCGCGCATACCGGGACCGGCCGTCTCCGATGCGATCACAGGCCTCTTCGCCGCCATGGGCATCCTGGGCGCGCTGCACGAGCGCACGCGCACCGACGTCGGTCGCAAGATCGAGGTGAACATGCTGGAATCGATGATCGCGTTTGCGACGGAACCGCTGGGCAAGGTTCTCGCCAGCGGCGAGCGCCTGAGCTTCTTCGCACGTGCGGCCTCCTCGCAGTCGTTCATCGTCACCTGCGCCGACGGGCTGCGCATCGGCCTGCACCTATCGTCGCCGACGAAGTTCTGGGAGGGTCTCGTTGCCGCTACGGGCGCGCGGGATCTGCTGACGAAGTATCCGGGCAGAGCCGATCGCGTGCGCCGCTACGCCGAACTCGCAGCCGATCTGGCGCATGTGTTCGCGTCCCGGGCGCGCGCCGATTGGTTGGCGTTGCTGGAGGCGAACGACGTGCCTTTCGCTCCCGAGAACCGGCTCGAGGACCTTCCGCACGATCCTCAGGTCAGGCACCAGGATGTCTTCTACTCGATGCAGCATCCGACGCAAGGAGAGGTACGGGCGGCTCATCGCCCGATACGCTTCGACGGCGATCGGCGCAGCGACTTCCGCCCGCCACCGACCCTCGGGGAACACACGCGGGAAGTGCTGAAGGCGGCAGGCCTGACCGATGCCGATGTGGATCGCCTACGGGCGAAAGGACTCGTTGCTTGAGGCGCATCGCCGATGCGCCTGTGGTTCGTCTGGCGCGCAGCGCGAAACGCAGGCCCGCACTCGTTCCGTCTTATTTCGATTCCCACCAGGGCGCCAATACCGCCCTAGCCAGGGTGTGCGAACAAATATTGAACATCAGGAAGGCCGGAGTCGAGTCACGATCGATCTCGATCCGCGCAATGTCGATCGCGTGAACAGCCGTATAGTAGATATGCCTGCCGTGCCCGGGCGGAGGCGCCGCTCCGATATACCGCCGAAGCCTGGCGTCGTTCGGCGCCTGCCATGCTCCCGCCGGCAACCCCGTACCACCGTCGTCGCCGGCACCGGACGCAAGACGCGTGACACTTGCCGGAATATCGGCAACCGCCCAATGCCAGAAACCGCTCGCCGTCGGCGCGAACGGATCGAAGACGGTGACCACGAAACTTTTGGTCGCATCCGGAAATCCCGACCACTCCAAATGCGGCGAAACGTCACCTCCGCCGGCCCCGAAGATTCCGCTCACCTGCGGCAAGGACATTTGTGCGCCGTCGGAAATATCGCCACTCCACAATGTGAATGATGGAACTTTGGCAATCACATCGTAAGGATTGGTCATAACTCCATTCTCCTTTGTCTTATGCGCACGTCTTGGCAAGAATAGCATGCACGGCACGAGGTAAACGATGACAACCCAACTGTTGCAGGACCTCGTCCTGGCAAACCACATTCTTTTCAACGAAGGCGTCCTGGACGGTTTCGGACACATCAGTGCACGAGATCCGTCGGATCCGGGGCGCTTCCATATTTCCCGAATGATTGCGCCCGCGCTGGTAACGGTAGACGACATTCTGGAAGTGGACCTCGATGGCGTCGTTCACGACGAACGGAATCGACGCACCTACGTCGAACGTTTCATACACAGCGAAATCTACAAGGCGAGACCGGACGTCCACAGTGTGGTGCATAGTCACTCGCCCACGGTGATTCCTTTCGGCGTAACCGGTACGCGATTGCGGCCCGTGTGCCACATGAGTGGATTTCTGGGTAACAAGACCCCGATCTATGAAATTCGGGAATTCATCGGCGAACGATCCAGTCTTCTCGTCACGAACCAGAAACTGGGAAAAGCGCTGGCCGAAACATTGGGAGCGCAAAACGTCGCCCTGATGCGCGGTCACGGCAGCGTGGCAGTAGGCGCCTCGATCAAGCAGGTGGTCTATCGCGCCGTCTATACCGAGGTCAATGCACGCCTGCAGGCGCAGTCGCTGGCGCTGGGCGAACCGGTCTACCTCACCGATGGAGAGTGCATCGAAACGGCGGAAGCGATGGACACTCACCTCGATCGCCCATGGCAACTCTGGGTCCGCCGCGCCCGGGCATCGGCGGGGGCGACGAATACCGACTGAAATGGAGATCCGGGCGCTGCGTTTGACAAAACCGACCGACAGTCGAATAATTACCGACTTTTGGTCGGTTTCCTGTCTGAATGGAGCGCACGGATGAGCGCAAGTGAAAGTCCGGCCGAGCGAGCTTCAGCGTCGGCTCGCGAGGCATCGCCGTGGAAGGCGATTCTGGTTGCCGTGGTGGCGATCGCGTTGATCGGCGGCGGGCTGTGGTACTGGCGCTCGAGCAAGCTGCAGGCCGGCGGCGGCTGGGCCGGCGGCGGTCCGATCGATGTCGTGGCGACGACGCTCGAGCCGCGGGACGTTCCGGTCCGCGTGGAAGCCCTGGGCGAGTTGCGCGCCGTGCATCAGGTGACGCTGTCGGCCGAAGTGGCGGGACGTGTCGCGGCCATCTCGTTCAAGCCCGGACAGCGCGTCAAGGCCGGCTCGGTGCTGGTTCAGCTCGACGACTCCGTGGAGCAGGCCGACCTGACGGCGTCCCGAGCCGCAGCCGCCTTCGCGCAGCAGCAGCTCGAGCGGGCGAGCGAACTGGCCGCCACCGGGGCCACGTCTCGCGAGATCCTGCAGCAGCGCCAGGCCGAACGCGACCAGGCCGCCGCGCAGGTCCAGCAGCTGGAGGCGCGCATCCGGCAGAAGCGCATCCGCGCGCCGTTCGATGGCGAGCTCGGCCTTCGCCGCATCGACCTGGGCCAGTACCTCAGCCCCGGCGAAGCAGCCGTGACGCTGACCGCGCTCGACCGGCTCTACGCCAACTTCGACGTGCCGCAGCAGGAGCTGGCCAGGGTGAAGGTCGGCCAGCCGGTGCAGGTGCACCTCGACACGACGGGCACCGAGCCGATACAGGCGACCATCAACGCGATCGAGCCGCAGGTCGGCCGCGATACCCGCAATGCCACCATCCAGGCCGAGGTGGTCAACCGGGGACGAACGCTGCAGCCCGGCATGTACGTCACCGTGTCGGTCATGCTGCCGCCCGAACCCGATGCGCTGACGCTGCCGGTCTCGGCCGTGATGACCTCGCCCTCCGGCGACGCCGCCGTCCTGGTGCGCGATCTGTCGCCCGAAAGGATCGGCAAGGCCCAGATCACGCGCATCGTCGTGGGCCGCCGCATCGGCGATCACGTGGTGATCGAACGCGGCGTCGCGGCAGGCGACGTGGTGGTCACCGAAGGCCAGCTGCGCGTGCGCCCCGGCGCCGTCCTGCGCGTGGTGGACGAACCCGCGACGGCGGGTGCGCCGGCCGGCGGGAGCTGAGCCATGACCTTCACCGACCTGTTCATCAAGCGCCCGATCCTGTCGATCACGCTGAGCACACTGATCCTGCTCACCGGCCTGGCCGCGCTGTTCTCGCTGCCCACGCGCCAGTACCCCGCGATGCAAAGCGCGACCATCGTGGTCGCCACCAGCTTCCCCGGTGCCTCGCAGGACGTGATGCAGGGCTTCGTCACAACGCCCATCGCCCAGGCCATCGCGAGCGCCAACGGCATCGAATATCTGACCTCCACCTCGACGCTGGGCCGCAGCGAGATCAAGGCCAAGCTGGTGCTCAACGCCGATGCCGACCGCGCCATGACCGAGGTGCTGGCCAAGGTGCAGCAGGTCAAGTACCGGCTGCCCGAAGGTGTTTTCGACCCGGAGATCACGAAGATCACCGACGGCGTGTCGGCGGTGCAATACCTCGCCTTCGTCAGCGACCAGCAGACCATCCCCGAGATCACGGATTTCGTCGCCCGCGTGGCGCAGCCGCAGATCACCTCGGTGCCGGGCGTGGCTTCGGCCGAGATCGGCGGCGGCCAGACCCTCGCCATGCGCCTGTGGGTCGATCCGATCAAGCTGGCCGCGCGCGGCCTGACGGCCGGCGACCTCGCTACGGCCCTGCGCGTCAACAACGTGCAGGCGGCGCCCGGCGCGCTGCGCGGGAAGGACAATCTGATCCCGATCACGGCCGCTACCGACATGCGCAGCGTGCAGGACTTCCGCGACCTGGTGATCAAGCGCGCCGACAACAGCGTGGTGCGAGTGGGCGACGTGGCCACCGTCGAACTGGGCGGGCAGAACTACGACAGCAGCTTCCTCAACAACGGCGCGCACGCGGTCGCGCTGTCGATCTCGCCCACGCCGGACGGCAACCCACTGGAGATCGTGGCCGGCGTCAATGCGCTGCTGCCCGATCTGCAGCGCGCCGCTCCGCCCGGCATGAAGGTGGTCAACAACTTCGACATGGCCCGCTTCGTCAACGCCTCCATCGACGAGGTCATGAAGACGCTGCTCGAGGCCGTGGCCATCGTCATCGTGGTGATCTTCCTTTTCCTGGGGACCTTCCGCGCGGTCGTCATCCCCATCGTCACCATCCCGCTGTCGCTGGTGGGCGCCGCCGCGCTGATGCTGGCCTTCGGTTTCTCGATCAACCTGCTGACGCTGCTTGCGATGGTGCTCGCGATCGGCCTGGTGGTGGACGACGCCATTGTCGTGGTGGAGAACATCCACCGGCACATCGAGGAGGGCCTATCCCCGGCCCGGGCAGCGATCGTCGGCGCGCGCGAGATCGTCTGGCCGGTCATCGGCATGACGGTCACGCTGGCGGCGGTCTATGCACCCATCGGCCTGATGGGCGGCATCACCGGCGCGCTCTTCAAGGAGTTCGCCTTCACGCTGGCCTGCTCGGTGATCGTCTCGGGCGTGGTGGCGCTGACGCTGTCGCCGATGATGAGCAGCTACATGCTCAATGCCAGGATGTCCGAGGGGCGCCTGGCCCAGGGCATCGAGCGCGCCATGCACAGGCTGTCGCAGGCCTACGGCCGGCTGCTCGACCACGTGCTGCACGCCCGCGCAGCGGTGCTGGTCGTGTGCGCCGCCGTGCTGGCCGGCATCGTGGTGCTGTTCATGGGCGTGCAGCGGGAACTGGCGCCCGGCGAGGACCAGGGCTACGTGTTCGTTCAGACCAAGGCGCCGCAGTACGCCAACGTCGACTACACGGATCGCGCCGTGCTGGCGGTAGAGAGCATCTTCCGCCAACTGCCGGACTACCTGGGCAGCTGGCAGGTGAGCGGCATCAACGGGCAGAACGCCGGCTTCGGCGGCATCGTGCTCGAGCCCTGGGACGAGCGCCAGATGACGGCCAGCCAGGTCGAGGCCGCGCTCAACGCACGCAGCGGCCACGTCACCGGCGCCTTCGTCACCGCCTTCCAGCCCGCGCCGCTGCCGGCCGGCAGCGACGGCCTGCCGGTGCAGATGGTGTTGCGCTCGCCCGCGGACTTCGCCGAACTCTACGAGGCACTGGAGGCGATCAAGGGCGCGGCCCGAGGCAGCGGCCTGTTCGCCTTCGTCGACAGCGACCTGGCTTTCGACAGCCCGCAGGCGCACCTGACCATCGACGCGGCCAAGGCCGGCGAGATGGGCGTGACCATGAGCGCGGTGGCCGACACCCTGGCGATACTGGTCGGCGAGAACTACATCAACCGCTTCAACTGGTTCGACCGCTCCTACGACGTCATCGCCCAGGTGCCGCAGGACAAGCGCCGCGCACCGGGCGACCTGACCGGCTATTACGTGCGTGCGCAGTCCGGGCGCCTGGTGCCGCTGGCCACGGTGGTCGACGTGCAGGTGCGACCCCAGGCCAACCGCCTGCCCCAGCTCAACCAGATGAACGCGGTCACGCTCTCGGCCGTGCTGATGCCGGGCGTCACCATGGGCCAGGCGGTCGATTTCCTGCAGTCGCAACCGCTGCCGCCCGGAGCGGAAATCGACTGGCTCTCCGACAGCCGCCAGTTCGTCAAGGAAGGCAATCGCCTGATCGTCTCGTTCGGTTTCGCACTGATCGTGATCTTCCTGGTGCTGGCTGCCCAGTACGAGAGCTTCCGCGATCCGCTGGTGATCCTGGTGACGGTGCCGCTGGCGATCTGCGGCGCACTGGTGCCGCTGTGGCTGGGCTACTCCACGATGAACATCTATACCCAGATCGGCCTCGTGACGCTGATCGGGCTTATTTCCAAGCACGGCATCCTGATGGTCTCTTTCGCCAACGACATCCAGAAGCACGAGGGCCTGGCCCCGCTGCAGGCCATGCACAAGGCAGCGAAGATCCGCATGCGGCCGGTGCTGATGACCACCGCGGCGATGGTGGCCGGGCTGATTCCCTTGCTGTTCGCCGGCGGCGCCGGTGCGGCCAGCCGCTATTCGATCGGCATCGTGGTGGTGACGGGCCTGCTGGTCGGCACGCTGTTCACCTTGTTCGTGCTGCCGACCATCTACACCCTGCTGGCGCGCGACCATCGCGCGGTTGCTGCATCCGAGCGTGCACGCGAGCTGGCCGAGGAGATTCCGGGCCATGCGTAATCGCCTGATCGGCCTCGATGCGAAGCCGGCACTGGGGGCGCTGGCCGCTGCGCTGCTGCTGGCTGGCTGCTCGCTGGCGCCCACCTACCAGCGGCCCGAGGCGCCGATTCCGGCGCAGTGGACCGATGGCGTCCGGGCGCCGCAGGACGGCGCGGCCGGAACGTCTGCGGCCTCGGCAGCGGCCACGCTCGACTGGCAGGCCTTTGTCACCGACGAAACGCTGCGCGCGCTGATCGAACTGGCGCTGGCCAACAACCGCAGCCTACGCCAGACCCTGCTCGACGTCGAAGCGGCACGCGCGCTGTATCGCGTGCAGCGCGCCGATCGCCTGCCGGGGATCGAGGCCGAAGGCGGCGGGATGCGGCAGCGGGTGCCGCAGGATCTGCGCGTACCGGGAACGAACGCCGTGCAGAGCAGCTACCAGGCCGGCCTGGGCCTGGCCGCCTTCGAGCTGGACTTGTTCGGCCGTGTGCGCAATCTCTCCGAAGCGGCCCTGCAGGAGTACCTGGCAACCGAGCAAGCCGCGCGCAGCGCGCAGATCAGCCTGGTGGCCGAGGTCGTCCAGGCCTACCTGACGCGCGACGGTGCACAGCAGCGATATCGGCTCGCGACCCGAACGCTGCAGGCGCGCGAGACCTCGCTCGAACTGATCGCGCAGCGCCGCAGGCTGGGCGCCGCCACCGAGCTCGATTACCAGGAGGCGCTGGGCCTGACGCAGCAGGTTCGCGTCGAGCTGGAGCGCATCGATCGCGAGATCCGTCAGGCGAGCAATGCGCTGGCGCTGCTGGTGGGCGTCACCGACGTGCGCCCGCAGATGCCGGCGCACCCGCGCACGGACCCCCTGCTGGTACAAGACCTTGCACCGGGCGTGCCGTCGGAACTGCTGGCGCTACGGCCGGACATCCGCGCCGCCGAGCATCGGCTGCAGAGCCGCAACGCCAGCATCGGCGCCGCGCGCGCAGCGTTCTTTCCGCGCATTTCGCTGACCGGGCTGTTCGGCAGCTCCAGCGCAGAATTGTCCGACCTGTTCGAGTCGGGCCAGCGAACCTGGTCCTTCGCGCCGCGGATCACGCTGCCGATCTTCGACGGCGGGCGCAACAGGGCCAGCCTCGATCTGGCCGAGGTACGCAAGGACATGGCGGTGGCGGCCTACGAGCAGACGATCCAGACCGCCTTCCGGGAAGTCTCCGATGCCCTGGCCGCCACCGACACGCTACGTCGCGAGGAGGCTGCACAGCGGGCGCTCGTCCAGTCCACCGCCGAATCGCTTCGGCTGTCGGAGGCTCGCTACCGCAGCGGCGCGGACGACTACCTGCGCTATCTGGACGCACAGCGCAACGACTTCGCCAGCCGGATGGCGCTGGTGCAGGTCGAAACGCAGCGACAGATCGCGCTGGCGACGCTGTTCCGTAGCTTGGGCGGCGGCTGGCAAGGCGAAGCGCCCACGCGGCTCCATCCCCGCGCCGGCACGGACGCGGCAGCCCCCCGCGACGCGCGACCATGATGTACGCTGGGGCGCCGCCGCTGTCCAGGGGCGGCCTCATCGATCGAGAGGCCAGGCATTGAGCACGAGGACAAGAGCAGTAGAGCCACCTGGCGATGCCGCGCCGAAACGATCCCAGCCGCGCGGCGTGAAACGCGCCCGCAATCTACTGGACATCGCCACCGATCTGTTCATCAAGAAAGGCATCGACGAAACGACGATCGACGACATCGTGGCGCATGCAGGGATCGCCAAGGGCACCTTCTATCACCACTACGAATCGAAAGCCGCTCTGCTCCTCGCGATAAAGGCGGCCGTCCTGGAGGACTTCGAGGCCCACGTCGAAACGGCGCTGGCGGCAGTGCCCTGCGACGATCCGGTCGTGTGCCTGGAAACCTGGGTGCGGGCAACCTGCGAGGCTTACGCGATGATCATCTCGCGCCAGGACATCGCGTTCGCGAGCGACGGCTTCCGGTGGACGCCGCGCCACCATGGGCACCTGAAGCTTCTGGTCGCGCTGCTCAGGCTGGGCAACAGGAAAAGCTGCTGGCACGTCAAGGATCCGTACAAGACGGCCATCTTCATCCAGAAAGGCTTGCTCGGCGTGATGGACGACCTGGTGCTGACCGGCGGGAGTCTCAAGAACGTTCATCGGGACGTCGTCGAGCTGGTGCGCCGCGCCGTCGGACTTCCGCGGACGACCTGGGCGCCCGTCCGACAGCCCTTGGCACGACTGATCAGGCCATCCGTGTAATGGTCTTGCGAAAGCGCCGCAGTGACAGCGCGAACAGGAAGGCACCGATCAGCAGTAGCGCCGCGAACTGCGGCCACACCACATCCAGACCTGCGCCGCGAAACAGGATGGCCTGCCCAAGTTGCACGAAGTGCGTGGTCGGCGCCGCCAGCATGAGGTTCTGCACCAGTTCGGGCATGCTCTCGCGCGGGGTGTTGCCGCCGGAGAGCATCTGCAGGGGCATGATGGTCAGCATCATCAGCATGCCGAACTGAGGCATGTTGCGCGCCAGCGTGGCCATGAAGATGCCCATGGACGTGGTGGCGAACAGGCACAGTGCCGAGCCCGCGAAGAACAACGGCAGCGACCCGGCCACGGGCACTTCCAGCGCGCCCCGCACAACAAAGGTGAGGGACATCCACGCCGCGAGCAACACCACGGCGCCCATGGCCCAGATCTTGGCCAGCATGATCTCAGCGGGTGTCACCGGCATGACCAGCAGGTGTTCCACCGTGCCGTGCTCGCGCTCGCGGATCAGTGCTGCGCCCGTGAGGATGATGGACAGCATGGTGATGAAGTTGATGACCTGCACCAGGCTGCCGAACCAGGACGGCTCGAGCGCCGGATTGAAGCGCGCGCGCAGCGCCAGGTCCACCGGCGGCACGGCGCTGGCGCGGTAGCGCTGCGCGAACTCGTTGATCTCGCCCATGACGATCTGCTGCACGTATCCGCCGCCCACAAAGGCCTGGTTCATGCGTGTGGCATCCACGTTGAGCTGGATGACAGGACTGCGCCCTGCCAGCAGGTCGCGCTGGAAATTGCGCGGGATCACCATCACGAAGGTGTAGAGCCCCTCGTCCATGCCGGGGTCCATCTGCGGCCAATCGATCAGCTGCGGCTTGGTGAACTGTGGCGGATACAGGGCGAAGGCAATGCGTTGCGACAGCGGCGAGTGGTCCTCGTCCACGATCGCGATGGGCGCGTTGTGCAGCGTTTCGGGCATGGCCGTGGCGGCGGTGTAGACGCCTATCGTGAACACATAGGCGATGAGCACCAGCATCGCCGGGTCGCGCCACAGGCTCCACAGCTCCTTGATGCCCAGGCGGTAGGTGTTGGAGAGGAATTGCCGCATCGTTCAGCGCTCCTGCTTGCGCAGCAACCCGATCGCCGCGCCCACGATCACCGGCACGGCGATCAGCATCGGCACGAGCGACGCGCCCAGGTCGCCGAAATGCAGCGCCTTGTTGAACACGCCGCGGCTGACGTCGATCATGTGCGTGGCCGGATAGATCTCGCCGACAAGACGCGCACCACCCTGCAGCGAAGAGACCGGATCGGTCAGCCCCGAAAACTGCACGGTGGGGATCATGGTGCCGATCATCGCGAAGAACATGGCCGCGATCTGGCTCTTGGTGATGCTCGAGGCCAGCAGGCCCATGCCGGTGGCGCAGAAGCTGAAGATCAGCGCGGCCAGCAGAAGGACGGCGAAGCTCCCTTTGACCGGCACGCCAAAGACGGTCACCGACAGCAGCGTCATCAGCCCGAAGTTGAGCATGGCCAGTGCCACGTAGGGCAACTGCTTGCCCAGCAGGAACTCCGCGCGCGTGACCGGCGTGACGTACAGGTTGATGATGGAGCCGGTTTCTTTTTCTCGCACCACGGCCAGCGCCGTGAGCATGGCCGGCAGCATCAGCAGCAGCATCGGGATGACGCCGGGCACCATGGCGGGCAGGCTCTTGACGTCCGGGTTGTAGCGAAAGCGCGTCTCGATGCCGGCCAGCCCCGTGGAGGCGGCGCTCGTGCGCGCGCCCGCCTGCTCGGCCAGCCAGTGCTGGTGGATGCCCTGCACATAGCCCCTGACGGTCTCGGCGCGCTGCGGCATGGCGCCGTCGATCCAGGCGCCGATCGCCACCTCTCGGCCGCGCAGCACGTCGCGGCCGAAGCCTGGCGGGATCTCAATGGCCAGGGACAGCTCGCCGCTGGTCATGCGACGGTCCAATTCCGTGTAGTCGCTGATCGGCGGACGCTCCACGAAATAGCGCGAACCGGCCAGACTCAACGTGTAGCTCTGGCTCAGGGAGGACTGGTCGCGGTCCAGCACGGCGTAGCTCAGGTCGTTCACGTCCATGCTGATGCCAAAGCCCATC
>JAHDYE010000026.1 GCA_023383035.1 Burkholderiaceae bacterium
GGCCGAGGAACAGCCGGCGCTTGACCTTGCCGAGGTAGTGGCTGCGCGCGACGATCTCCTGGCCCGGGTAGCAGCCCTTGTCGAAGCTCACGCCGCCCACGAGGTCGAAGTCGATCATCTGCGGCACGAACTGCTCGGCGGTGGCCGGCACGATGCGCGGAATGCCGCTGCGTACGTCGGTCCAGCGCCATGCCGCGCTGTCGATCGGCTGCAGACGCTGCGCCAGCTGCGGCCACAACGCCGGCAGCGAAGCCGCGGGCACGACGAGCAGCCAGCGCAGCAGCTGTGCGGCCGGCCCGTCGATCGCGGGCAGTCCGATCGACGTTGCGGCATCGGCCGTGCCGGTCTCGCCGCGACCGATTTCGTACGGTGCCGCAGCCGGCAGGCCCAGCGACGCAAGAACCTCGCCGGCCGGCGCCCCGCACAGCCCGAGCACCGCGTGGGCGTCCGAGCGATCCTCGACGCGCACCTTGGCCCGCAGCACGTACATCGACAGCCGCTTGCGTACCGCCTCGGCCAGCGCGCGCGGCAGCAGCAGCCGGATCGCGCTGTCGTCGCGCCACGCCAGCATCGTGGCAAGCAGCCGGCCCTTGGGCGTGCACAGGCCGTGCCAGCGCGCCTGCGCGGCCGGCTGACGTTCCACGTCGTTGGTGGTCATCGAGTGCAGGAAGCGCACCCGGTCCTCGCCGGTGAGTTCGAGCAGCCCGTGGTCGGGCAGCAGCGCCACGGCGCCGGCCAGCAGGCGTTCGAGCGGCACCATCGGCGGCTCACGCCGCGCCTGCGGGCCGTATTCGTCGCTGGCGAAGCGGGCGCCGCAGGCTTCGATGGCGGCGCGAAGCGCGGTTTCGTCCAGTGCGGGGGCAGGGGCGGCAAGCATGGCGGGATTATTATAGGCAGCCCCTCCAACCGCAGGGACGATGACCGCCGTGCCGAAAGGCCGATTCGCAGGCGTGCTGCTGCTGCTTCTCGCACTCGTGGCGGGCGCCGGCGCGTGGGGCTGGCACAGCTTCACCGCCGTACCGCTCGAGTTCGCCGCTTCTCCGGTGCGCTACACCGTGCCCAAGGGGGCCAACGTGCGCACCATCGCTGCCGGGCTGCGCGAGCAGGGCGTCGGCCTCTCGCCGGCGCGCCTGTGGCTGTGGTACAAGCTGCGCCGCTACGACGGCCGCCTGAAGGCAGGCACCTATGCGTTCGCCGCCCCGCTCACGGTCGACGCGCTGCTCGAGAAGCTGGTGCGCGGCGAGACCCTGCTCACCGAGATCCGCTTCATCGAAGGGTGGACGTTCCGCCAGATGCGCGAGGCCATCGACGCGCACCCGGACCTGGTCCACGAAACGAAGGGTCTCGACGAGGCCGTCCTGCTCGCGCGCATCGGCGCGCAGGAGCAGCGCGCCGAGGGGCTGTTCTTTCCGGACACCTACGCGTTCTCGCCCGGCGCGAGCGACCTGGAGATCTATCGCCAGGCGTACCGTCGGCAGCAGGAGGTGCTGGGCGCGGCCTGGGGCGCGCGGGTGCCGGGCCTGCCGTACCGCGAGCCCTACGAGGCACTGGTGATGGCATCGATCGTCGAGAAGGAAACCGGCAAGCCGGAGGAGCGCGACAAGGTGGCCGCGGTATTCGTCAACCGCCTGCGCATCGGCATGATGCTGCAGAGCGACCCGACCACGATCTACGGGCTGGGCGAGCGTTTCGACGGCAACCTGCGCAAGCGCGACCTGCAGTCGGACACGGCCTACAACACCTATACCCGTGCCGGCCTGCCGCCGACGCCGATCGCGTTGCCGGGCAGGGCGTCGATCGAGGCCGCGCTGAAACCGGCCGCCCTGCCGGCGCTGTACTTCGTATCGCGCGGCGACGGCACCAGCGAGTTCTCCGACGATCTGGCCAGCCACAACCGGGCAGTGTCCCGCTACCAGCGCGGCGGCCGATGAAGGGTCGTTTCGTCACGTTCGAGGGCATCGACGGCGCGGGCAAGAGCACGCACATCGGCTGGTACATCGAGCGGCTGCGCGCGCGCGGCATCGATGTGGTGCAGACCCGCGAGCCGGGCGGGTCTGCGCTGGCCGAGGCGCTGCGCGAGCTGCTGCTCGCGCAGCGCATGCCGATCGAGACCGAGCTGCTGCTGATGTTCGCCGCGCGCCGCGATCACCTGGAGCGCCTGATCCGCCCCGCGCTGGCCGCGGGGCAATGGGTGATCTGCGACCGGTTCACCGATTCCACCTACGCGTATCAGGGGGCAGGCAGGGGTGCGCCGGGCGAGCGGATCGCGTGGCTGGAAGCGTGGGTGCACGGCGACCTGCAGCCCGACCGCACCTACCTGTTCGATCTCGCCCCGCAGCTGGCGGCGCAGCGGCGCGCCGCCGTGCGTACGCCCGACCGCTTCGAGCGCGAAGACACCGCATTCTTCGAGCGGGTGCGGCACGGCTACCAGGATCGCGCACGTGCCGATCCGTCCCGTTTCGTCGTGCTGGACGGCGAACAGGCGGTATCGACTCTTCGAGTGTTGCTCGAAGAAGATATCGTAACTCTTTGTAACACATGATTCATCACGGCTGAAGCCTGCTTTGGCCACAAGCGGGCCTGCCGAACGGCCGCGGCGATGCGCGCTCGCCCGGGCAGACACGCCAGCGCTCCCACGGGCGCGTGAATTGCCCGATCGGCTCCCACCACCTGGAACGAGCCGATGCCACAGGACACAGCAAGCCGCCCGACCGTGGTCATCACGGGCAGCAGCGGCTTCCTCGGCCGGGCCATCGCCGCGGGCCTGCACGACCGCTACCGGGTGATCGGCCTCGACGTCAGAAAGCCGGACAAGTCCGTCGACGGCATGGAGACGATCGAGGTCGACCTCACTTCGGACGAAAGTGTCGATGCCGCGATCGATGAGGCGGCCGGCAGCGCGGGCGGGCGCATTGCCTCGGTCATCCATCTGGCTGCCTATTACGACACGACCGGCGAAGACGATCCCAGATACGAAGCCGTGACGGTGCAGGGCACGCGCCGGCTGCTCGACGCGCTGAAGAAGGTCGGCACCGAGCAATTCGTGTTCTCCAGCACCCTGCTGGTTCATGCGCCGAGCCCGGCGAAGGGCGCGCGCATCGACGAGAATTCGCCGATCGATCCGGCCTGGGCCTATCCCCGATCGAAAGCCGACACCGAAGCGCTCATTTCGACAGAGCGGGGCGAGATCCGGACGGTGATCGTGCGCCTGGCGGGCGTCTACGACGAGGATTGCCGGGCCGCGTTCATCGCCCAGCAGATCGCGCGCATCTTCGAGCGTCTTCCCACGGCCTACCTGTTCGCCGGCGACGCGGGCGCCGGCCAGCCCTACCTGCACAAGGACGATCTGGTGGACGCAATCGTCCGCATCGTCGACCGGCGGGCCGGACTTCCCGACCACACGGTGCTCCTGCTCGGCGAGGAAGAGACGCCGTCGTATGGCGAGATGCAGAAGCGTATCGGCCGCCTCGTCCATGACGAGGACTGGCGCACGCTCGCGTTGCCCAAGGGCCTGACGAAGGCAGGCGCCTGGGTCCAGACCGGGATCCTCGACGAGGAGACGGACATCAAGCCGTGGATGATCGAGAACTCGGACGACCATTACGAGATCGACATTTCGCGCGCCCGTGCGCTGCTGGGATGGGAGCCACGGCACAGCCTGACCGGGACGCTTCCGCAGATGATCCGCAGGCTCGAGCAGGACCCGACCGACTGGTACGAGAGGAACAAGCTCGATCCTTCCGCAGTGGCTGCATCGGGGCCCGAGCTGGATCAGGCAAGGGAGCGCCTGAAGCAGCCGCTCGAACGAAGCAGGGAAGAAGTCGAGCAGGCGATCGAGCGGCACCGCTCGTGGACGCTGTGGGCACCCATGGTGAATGCGGCCCTCGGGCTGTGGCTGGTGAGCTCGCCGATGACGCTCGGCCTGTTCGATCCGGCAGCCGTTGCGGCGCCGCCGGCCCTCGGCCATGAGGTCGCGGAGCCGCGGATCCGCAACACGTGGCTCGGCATCAGCGAAATCCTTTCGGGACTGCTCGTCACCTTGCTGGCCCTGACGGGAATGGTGCGCCGGTTTCAGGCGATGCAGTGGCTCACCGCCGCGATCGGGCTGTGGGTGATGCTGGCGCCGCTGGTGTTCTGGACGACGAGCGCGGCCGCCTACGGCTTCGACACGCTGGTCGGCATGCTGGTGGTGGTCTTCGCCGTGATGGTGCCGCCGACATCGGGCATCAGCCGCCGCGCGCTCGCGGCCGACGACGACCGGCCGCTCGGCTGGAGCTATTCCCCGTCGTCCTTCACCCAGCGCATCCCCATCGTTGCGCTGGCCTTCGTCGGCCTGTTCGTCTCGCGCTATCTCGCCGCCTACCAGATGGGCCATATCGACGGCTTGTGGGACCCGTTCTTCGGCCCGGCGAGCGCGCCCGTGCGCAATGGCAGCGAAGCGGTCGTGACGTCGTGGGTATCGAAAGGCTTTCCGATCGCGGATGCGGGACTGGGCGCGTTCGCCTATGGGCTGGACATCCTTGCCGGCTCCATCGGCGACCGGCGCCGCTGGCGAACCATGCCGTGGATGGTCTTCCTGTTCGGCCTGCTCATCATTCCGCTCGGCGTGGTCAGCGTTTCCTTCATCATCATCCAGCCCCCGCTCATCGGCGCACTGTGCACGCTCTGTATCGTCCAGGCGGCGGTGACGGTCATCCTGATCCCGTACTCGGTCGACGAGGTGCTGGCAACGGTCCAGTATCTCTGGCGCGCCAGGCGGGCAGGCGAACCGTTCTGGCGCACTTTCTGGAAGGGTGGACCGGCCCTGTCGGAGAACCAGACGCCGCATCCTGATCTCGATCGATCCGTCCGGGAGTTCCTTCGCGACTTCGTCACCGGCGGCGTGACCTTCCCCTGGACCCTGGTCGCCAGCACGCTGCTGGGCATCCTGCTGATGACCACACCGCTGGTCTTCGGCACCGAACCGCCCCTCTACTTCAGCGACCATGTCGTGGGCTGCCTCGTCGTCATGGTGGCGGTCACTGCCATGGCCGAGGTCGTGCGCGCCGTGCGCTTCATCAACGTGGCGCTCGGCGCCTGGGTCGCCGCGTCCCCGTTCGTGCTCGGCGGCACAGGCATCGAAACGGCGGCGGACGTTGCGATCGGCCTTGCCCTGGTCGGCCTGAGCCTGCCGCGCGGAACGCGCAGCGACGAGCACTACGGAGGCTGGGACCGGGCCATCGTCTGAACCGCTTGACTGCGGCGGCGGTCCGGCAGGCCCGCGATGCGGTTTCGGGGGACAATGCGCATGATCGTGCCGAAGGGGTGAACAGGCCGCTTCCGGTATTCGAGTTTTACTTCAATAAGAAATCTCAACTCTCTGTAATACATGGTTCATGACTGGTTGAAACCGGCCTGGCAGCAGTTGCTCGCCGGGCGCGATCGGCTGCACCACGCGCTGCTCGTCCATGGGCCCGGTGGCATCGGCAAGTCGGGCTTCGTGGCCGATCTGGCGCGTGCACTGCTGTGCGACGCACCGCTGCCGGACGGTGCGGCGTGCGGCCGGTGCGCGGCATGCGGCTGGTTCGACCAGCGCAACCATCCGGACTTCCGCCTGCTGACCCCCGCCGCGATGGAGGAAGCGCGCGAGTCGGAGGAGGGCGCCACCGACGAGGGGTCGAGCAAATCCGCGGGCAAGGGCACCGGCAAACCTTCGCGCGAAATTCGCGTCGAACAGGTCCGGGCGCTCGAGCGCTTCACCGCCGTGGGCGGCCATCGAGGCGGGCACAAGATCATCGTGATCGATCCGGCCGACGCGCTGAATGTCGTGGCCGCCAATGCGCTGCTCAAGACGCTCGAGGAGCCGAGCGGCTCGACGCGCTTCGTGCTGGTCACCAGCCGGCCCGACGCCTTGCCGGCCACGATCCGCTCGCGCTGCCGCCTGGTGAGCCTGCCGATGCCCGCGCCGGCGACCGCCGTGGACTGGCTTGCCCGCGATGCCGGCGTCGAACCCGCGCAGGCGCGCGCCTGGCTCGCGGCGGCCGGTGGTGCGCCGCTGCACGCGCGCCGACTCGCCGATCCCGCGCAGGCAGCCATCCATCGGACGGTCATGGAGGCGCTTGCCGGCATTCCCGAGACTGGCATCGAGCAGACAGCCGACGCGCTCACCGGGATCGAGACGCCGGTGTGGGCGGGGATGCTGCAGCGCTGGATCGTCGATCTGCAACGAGTTCGCGCCGGTGCCGAGCCGCGCTACTTTCCGGATCGTGCGCCGCGGCTGCAGGCGCTGACGCGGCGTACCGGCCTGCCGGCGCTGGAGCGGCTCGCCCGCCAGATCGACGAGCTGGTGCGCACGGCCGACCATCCGCTGAATCCGCGGCTGGTGATCGAAGACGCGCTGCTGCGGGTTCGTGCCGCATTGGCGGACTGAACCGGGCACGGCAAACCGGCGAAGCGGGGGATGCATGGATTCGACGACGAACGCGACGTACACCAGGCTCGGCGAGCCGCCGGCGCCGGACGAAGCGCTCGAACTGACGACGAGGCCGGCGGGCGCGGAAGCGAAGGAGGTTGCCGCCGCGGGGGCGACCGGCGCCGGACAGGGGGCTCGCGCAGGCGCACGGCCCGGCGTGGTGCAGCTCGCGATCCGCGAGAAGGCAGCACTCTACGCGTCGTACATGCCGTTCATCGACGGTGGCGGGCTGTTCGTGCCGACCACCCGCACGGTCAACATCGGCGACGAGCTCTACCTGATCCTCACGCTGATGGACGATCCGAACAAGCTGCCGGTGACCGGCAAGGTCGTCTGGGTCACGCCCGCGGGCACACCGGGCCGCCAGCAGGGGCTGGGCGTGCAGTTCACCAAGGACGATGCCGGCGTGCAGGCGCGCAACCGCATCGAAACCCTGCTGGGCGGCGTGCTCAAGACCAACCGGCCGACCCACACGATCTGAGGCGCGCTCGCCGCGCGAATCGCGGCTGCCCGCGGCAACCTCGCCCGCCGGCGCAATCGGCAGGTCGATCCCTGCAACCGGCTCCAGGCGGCGCACCGGCTGCGGCCCGCGTCCTCGACCGCGAGCCTCGGGTCGCCCGCCGATACAATGAGGGCCGGCTCCCCGATACCGCGCAATGCTCGTCGACTCCCATTGCCATCTGGACTTCCCCGATCTCGCCGGACGCCTCGACGAGGTGCTCGCGGGCATGGCGGCACACGATGTCGGACACGCATTGTGCGTGTGCGTGTCGCTGCCGGACTTCGAGCAGGTGCTCGCCCTGGCGATGCGTGACGAGCGGCTCTGCGCCTCGGTGGGCGTGCACCCCGACTCTGCCGATACGCCCGAGCCCGATGTCGAAACCCTGGTGCGGCTGGCCGCCCACCCGAAAGTGGTGGCGATCGGCGAGACCGGACTGGACTATTACCGCACCGAGGGCGACACCGAGTGGCAGCGGGAGCGGTTTCGCGTACACATCCGCGCGGCGCGACGCGCCGGCAAGCCGCTGATCGTGCATACGCGTGCGGCCGCGGCCGATACGCTGCGGCTGATGCGCGAGGAGGGCGCCGACGCCGCCGGCGGCGTCATGCACTGCTTCACCGAAGACTGGCCGACCGCGCGTGCGGCGCTCGACCTCGGCTTTCACCTGTCGTTCTCGGGCATCGTCACCTTCAGGAACGCCGCGGCGCTGCGCGAAGTGGCGACGAAGGTCCCCGACGACCGGCTGCTGATCGAAACCGATGCGCCCTATCTCGCGCCGGTGCCGTATCGCGGCAAGACCAACGAACCGGCCTACGTGCGTTTCGTGGCGGCTTGCCTGGCCGAGCTCAGGCAACAACCGGCGAGCCGGGTGGGCGAGATCACGACGGAGAATTTCTTCAATCTTTTCCGTGACGCAGGAAAGATCGTTGATCCATGACCTGAAATCGAACGGTGCGCTGCTGCGGCTGCTGGCGGTGCTGTGGGTGGCGCTGGTCGCGTTGGATGCGCTTGCGCAGACGCCGCGCGTCGGCCAGCGCGCCGCGCAGCAGGCGCCCGCCGAGTTCTGGGAAGCGCTGCGCCGCGACGATGCCGATCGCGTCCAGACGCTGCTGTTGCGCGGCACCGATACGAACGCCGCGCATCCCGAGCACGGACCGGCGGTGGTGGTGGCGGCCCGCGAGCGTGCCTGGAACAGCCTGAGGCTGCTGGCCGGCATCGTGGGCACGAAGGTCGACGCGCCGAACCGGCTGGGCGAAACGGCGCTGATGCTGGCGGCGCTGCACGGCGATCTCGACAGCGTGAAACTGCTGCACGGCCGCGGCGCCGAAGTGAACCGCGCCGGCTGGACGCCGCTGCACTATGCGGCCACCAACGGCCATGTGGCGGTAGTGCGCTACCTGCTGGACGAGCATGCGTACATCGACGCGCAATCGCCGAACCGGACGACGCCATTGATGATGGCGGCACGCCACAAGCGGCCGGATGTCGTGCGCCTGCTGATCGAGGCCGGCGCCGATCCCAGCGTGCGCAACGAAAGCGGCCTGGACGCGGCCGCCTACCTGCAGCGCCAGGGCGAGACAGAACTCGCGGCGTGGGTGCGCGAGCGCGCCGCCGACTACGTACGCCGCTACGGCACGCTCGAACGGCCGCGCACCGTCGAGGCGATCGAGGCGGAAAGGCGCGATGCCGCCGGGCGGAGCACAGCGCCGCGTCTGCCGGGCACGCGCGACTGAGCCGCACGCCATCGGGCTCGCGCTCGTTGACAACGAAGGGGCATGTCAGCCCAGCGCGACGTCGAGGAAGAACATCAGACCGAAACCGACGAACAGCGCGGCGGTGGCGGTATCACCGAAGCCGGCCCGGTGCGTCTCGGGAATCACTTCGTCGCTGATCACGAACAGCATCGTGCCCGCGGCGAACGCCAGCGCCCCGGGCAGCAGCGCGTGCGAGATCGTAAGCAGCCCCGCACCGAGCAGGCCGCCGGCCACTTCGATGACGCCGGTCAACGCGGCCACGCCGAGCGCGTGCAGGCGCCGGTAGCCCAGACCCGCCAGCGACATCGCCACCGCGAGGCCCTCGGGCAGGTTCTGCAGGCCGATGCCGAGCGTCACGCCCAGGCCGATCGAGGCGTCGCCGCTGGCCGCGCCCACACCCATCGACAGGCCTTCCGGAAAGTTGTGCACGGCGATCGCCGCGACGAACAGCCAGACGCGCCCGATGCGCGAATGCTCGGGCCCTTCCAGGCCCTTGGCGAAGTGCTCGTGCGGCAGCAACCAGTGAATCGCTGCCATCGCCAGCCCGCCCGCGGCCATCGCGACGATCACGCCCAGCGCGCCGGCCTTGCGTCCGCCCAGCATCGGTTCGGCCAGCGCCAAGCCGGGCAGCAGCAGCGAGAAGATCGTGGCCGCCAGCATCACGCCGGCGGCGAAGGCAAGCATCGCATTGCTGGTGCGCGCGGACAGGCGGCCGACCACCAGCACCGGCAGCGCGCCCAGCGTGGTGGCCAATGCACCGCCGATCAGGCTGGCCAGCAAGGCCAGCATCAATGGCGACGCGTCCTGGAGAGCGGCGAACGTGATCACCCGCGCGATTCTAATGCGCCAGATATTCGCGAAACGCCGCGATCGCGGCGCGTACCGTGGCTGGCTGCGCGTCGCGCCGCGGCGTGACCGCGTGGATCGTGATCGGCGGCGTCGACCAGGCCGGCAGGACCTGCGCGAGCCGGTTCCGCGCGAGCAGCGCGCGTACCTCGGGCTCGGCCAGCAGCGCGATGCCCAGGCCGGCCAGCGTGAAGTCGCGCAGCGCCGGCATGTTGTTGACGTTCAGACGTGCTTCCACGCGCAGCCGGTGCGTCTGCCCTTCGGGCCCCGAGAGCTCGATCGTGCCGTTGTCGCGTCCGTGCAGCAGCCACTGCTGCGAGGCGAGCGCATCGGGCGAATCGATCGACGGCCGCGACGCGAGATAGTGGGGCGCCGCGCACAGCAGGGCGCGCCACTGCGCGAGCGGGCGCGCCACGTGGCCCGAATCGTCGAGCATGCCGACCCGCACCGCGAGATCGACACGGTGCTCGACCAGGTCGATGTTCTCGTCGTGCAGCAGCAGCGTCAGGCGCAGGCGAGGGTGGGCCGCGAGCAGGGGCGCCAACGGCTCGGTGAGCACCGGACCGGCGAAGCCGGCCGGCGCCGCCACCCGCAGCTCGCCCACCAACTCGTCGCGCAGTTCGGCCAGTCGCTCGTCGGCGAGCCGCGCCGCGCGAACCATCTCGGCGCAGCCTTCGTAGTATTGCTCGCCGGCCGGCGTCAGGGTCAGCTTGCGGGTGGTGCGGTGGAGCAGCGCAAGGCCAAGCTCATGCTCGAGCCGGCGCAGGTGCTGGCTGACCGCCGACGGCGTGAGGCCGAGCTCGGCTGCGGCGGCGCGCATCGAACGCCGTTCGACGACCGAGGCGAAGATGGCCATGCGCCGCAGGCGTTCCATCGTGAAGATTCACTTAACAGTGGATTAAGATTTCCGCAGATTATCAACGAAAGCACCTGCGTATAAGGTGTCGGGGCGTTCGTTCGTGCATCGAACGCCTCTGACAAGGAAACCGACCATGACCGCAGTCGAAAAATATGCGCCCCTGATCGGCCGCCTGGCGATCGCCTGGCTGTTCGTGCCCGCCGGCATCGGCAAGATCGGCGGGTTCTCCGGCGCCGTCGGCTACATCGCGTCCAGGGGCTTGCCGATGCCGTCGGTGCTGGCGGTGATCGCCCTGCTCATCGAGGTGCTGGCCGGCATCGCCGTGCTGATCGGATTCCGGACGCGCATCGCGGCCGCTGCGCTGGTGGTCTTCACGCTCGTGGCGGCGCTGTTCTTCCACAACTACTGGGCGATGCCTGCCGAGCAGCAGATGATCCAGAAGATCATGTTCGACAAGAACCTGGCGATCGCAGGCGGGTTGCTGTTCCTCGTGGCCTGGGGCGCCGGCGCGTTGAGCGTGGACGGGCGTTCGCGCAGCTGAGCAGGGCGCGACTGCGCCAAGGACCGCGCGCCGAGGAACTGCGCCGAGGAACTGCGCCGAGGAACTGCGCTGAGGGACTGCAGTAAGGGACTGCACTAAGGGCGGGCAGCGAGCAGGTCGACCAGCGCTGGAACCGCCGCCTGCGCGTGCGCCTGCGCGGCCCAGACGTAGGTCTGCCTGATCGCCTCGGCGGTCGTGCGCGCGGCGTCCAGTTCTTCGGCCATCGCCACGTAGTACCCGGTGTCCTTCGCGGCATTGGCGAGCGTGAAGCGGAAGCCCGAATCGTCACGCGCCTCGAGGAACGGGCGCATGCGGTCGAGCACCACGCTGTGGCCGCCGCCTTTGGACAGCACGTCGAGCAGCACGGCCAGATCGATGTCCGCGCGCGCGGCGCAGGCCGCCGCCTCGGCCAGCACCGCGGTGAAGCCGAGCGACACGTAGTTGTGCAGCAGCTTCAGCCGGTGTCCGGCGCCGACCGGGCCGGCATGGACGATGTTCTCGGCATAGCAGGCCAGCAGCGGCCGGCATTCGTCGAACAGTGCCCGATCGCCGCCGACGATCAGGTTCAGCCGCCCTTCGGCGGCTTCCTTCGGAGTGCGCGTCATCGGTGCATCGAGGAAGCGGCCGCCGGCCTCGTCGATCGCCGCGGCGATGCGCACCGTCGACGAAGGCACCGCGGTCGAGCAGTCGATCACCACCGTTCCCTGCTGCAGCCCGGCGATGATGCCGTCGGGCCGGAACAGCACGTCCTCGACTTCGGGCGTGCCGGTCACGCACAGGATCACCACGTCGCATTCCGCGGCAAGCGTCTCGGCGCTCGACATCGGGCGCGCGCCCGCCGCCAGCAGGTCGTCCACCGGCTGGTTGCCGGGATGCTCGAGGAACGCGAGCGGGTAGCCGTGCCGGGCGATGTTCATCGCAATGCCGTGCCCCATGAGGCCGACCCCGATCAATCCGATCCGCTTCGGTTCCGACATCGTCAGTCCCTCACTTGCAGACGCGCACGGCGACGGCGCGGAATGTCACTTTACCGGGGAAGGGAGGAGAACTTCCGCTCAGCGTTCGATCGACGCACTTGCGTGGGCACGGCGCGATTATTCTAATAATGCGCATAATGTGTATTATGTCAAATCGCATAGGCGTCGAAAGACCGCCAGCGCCCTGCGCACCGTGGCCGCCGCATTCATCGGCTCGCTCCGGCTGGCCATCGCCTGAGCGCCTTCCGTCCCAGCGCGCATAGCGCGCGCGCCGCGACCGTGCACCGGCCATGATCAATCCGCCCGCCAATGTCTGCCTGGGTTTCGCTGCGCTGGTCGCCAGCGTGGGCGGCACGAAGGCGGCCGCGCGCATCCTGCACACCAGCACGCGCACGGTGCGCCGCTGGTGCGACGATCAGGCGCCGTACCTGGCCGCCGCCCTCTTGTGGTGGTCCAGCCCGCTCGGGCGCGAATCGATCGCGATCGATGAGCGCAACCTGATCGCCAGCCTGTACGGACTGACCGATGCGCTGTCGCGGCGCCTGGCCGCGACCGAGCGCGAAGTGCATGCGCTACGCCAAGCGCTCGCGTGCGCCGGTGGCGCGGTCGCAGCGAACGACCCGATCGCGTACATCGCTCGAGCCCCTGTCCCACCATTTCGTGCCGGATTCCAGCCGGCCGACGCCGGAGAGAATCCGTCCCCGGCTTGAACGCCTTCTGGCTCGCCTCGCCTGCATCAGCGTTTCGCCCGCTGGGCAATGCTCGTTGCCTGGCAGCCCACCTCGTCGGCCGATGATCGTGATACCGGAAAGGGAAAGTGAATCACTCGGCCTTGATGTCGGCGGTCCTGATGATCGCGTCGTAGCGCTTCATCTCGCTGTCGATGAACTTCACGAAGCCGTCCGGGCCGCGATAGTCGACGGAAAAACCGAGACGGGACAGGCGATCCTGCATCTCCGCCTGACCCATGATCCGGCCGGCGGCCGCGTTCAGCTTCGCCACGATCGGCGCCGGCAGGTTGGCCGGAGCCCACAGCCCGTACCAGGTCGAAAATTCGAAGTCCTTGAAGCCGGCTTCCTGCATCGTCGGTACGTCCGGCAGCAACGGACTGCGCTGCGCGCCGGTAACGGCGAGCGCGCGCAACTTGCCCGATTTCACGAGCGGCAGCGCAGTGAGGATGGCGTCCATCTTGGCCTTGACCGAGCCGCCGACCAGGTCTTGCAGCGCCGGCGCGCCGCCCTTGTACAGCGCGATCGGCACGTCCTTCAGGCCGATTTCGTGCAGGAAGTAGGCCGAGGCAAGGTGATCGGCCGCACCGAAGCCGCCGGTCGCGAAGGGGTACTTCGCCGGATCGGCCTTGACGGCCCTCGCAAAATCACCGGCGTTGGTGGCCTCGACGCCGGGATTCACGACGAAGACGAGCGGGCCCCGGGCGAGCAGGCTGATCCCGGTGAAGTCCTTGACGGCGTCGTACTGGATCTTCTCCTTGTAGAGCAGCGGGTTGATCGAGTGAATCGACGCATTGATATACAGCGTGTAGCCATCGGGTGCCGAGCGGGCGACATGGGCCGCGCCGATCATGCTGGAGGCGCCGGCGCGGTTCTCGACGACGACGGCCTGGCCGAGTTCGTCCTTCAGTCGGGCGGCAAACTGGCGTGCCACGCTGTCCACCGGGCCTCCCGGAGCATGCGGGACCACGATCGTGATGTTCCGGTTGGGATAGTCGCCGTCGGTGGTCTGCGCGGCCAGCGGCAGGCTGCAGGCCAGCGTGGCTGCGGCAGCGGCCGTGAGGGCAAGCCGTCGATGGAGGTGCATGAGCGTCCTCGTCTTGAGAAAGGGAGCGGGGATGGGTCGTGTTCAGATCGATCGCAGTTCGGGTGAAGTCCAGCCGTACTTGCGATCGAGTCCGAGCTCGCGCACGGCGCGCAGTCCCTGTTTGAGCGCTTCGCCCTGCAGCCCGGTCAATGGCTTGCGCAGCTCCCCGGCCGGCATGCCCACCGCCCTCATCAGCGACTTGATCGCAACCGGGTTGATGGCCGAGTACGCGAAGTGCAGGATCGGCAGGAGCGCGAGGTAGGTTTCGCGAAAGCTCGTCGACACGTCGGGCGTCGTCCACGGGCGCGACAGCAGCGCCATTTCGGCGGGCGCGATGTTGCCGGACATGTTGGCCGTGCCCTGCCCGCCGAGGCTCATCGTCGGTACGACGAGACCGAGGTTCGGCGAGTCGCAACACATCACCGAGACATCGGGCCGCGCCGCCAGCACCTGGGCCACCTGGCCCACGCGTGTGGTCGACTCCTTGTGGATCACGTAGTTCGGGTGCCTGAAGATCCGCAGCAGGTGGTCCCAGTGCAGGTCGGACTTCACCCGCGGCGGATTGTTGTAGATGCCGAGAGGCAGGTCGGTGGCATCGGCGGCTTCGAGGAAGAACGACTCGACGTCCGCCTCCGATGCGCAGATGTACGACGGGGCAGCGAGGATCGCGCCGTCGGCGCCATTGGCCCTGGCGAACTCCAGGTTCGCGATCGTCGACGCGGTGTTGTTGCCGGTACAGCCGTAGAAGAACTTCATCCGGCCGTTCTTCAGCTTTGCCGTCTCGACGATGATCTTCTGGCGTTCGTCCTGCGAGAGCATCGAGACTTCGCCGGTCGAGCCCATGATCAGCACGGCCGAAGTGCCATGTTGTTCATGGAAGCGAAGCAAGCTGCCGAACGCTCCGAAGTCGACGCAGCCGTCCTGGTTGAAGGGAGTGATCAGGGCGACGAACGAGCCCTCGATTTTCATCTTGGCCACGGGAGCTCCGGTGCGGGTGATTGCCCGGGAAATGCGAAGGGGATGGGCGACCTTGCTGGCGGGCCATTGTAGCGAACGTGGACGTTCTGTCGACGGGACGCACGATGCCGGCCGCAGCCGCCGCCCTATTCCCGCGGCCGTCTGTCGCCGCTACGACAACAGGCAGCTGGCGCGTTACCGCTGCAGCCTTCGATAGGCGCTGAAATGCCGCAGCGCCTTCTGCGTCTGTCCCATCAGCTCGTGCAGTCTCGCCGCGTTGAAATGCGCGTCGGCGAACCCCGGATCCAGCGCCAGGCAGCGCTCGTAGCTGGCCAGCGCGGCTTCGGGCCGGTGCAGGTCCTCCAGCGCGATGGCCAGGTTGAAATGCAGCGCGGCGACGTCGGGGCGGCTTTCCAGGACCTGCGCGTACAGGCGCACCGCCTCGTCGCATCGACCCGCGTCGCACAGCAGTGCCCCGAGGTTCAGGCATGCGTCGACGTGGCCGGGATCGAGCGCGAGCGCCCGGCGGTAGATCGCGCGTGCTGCGCCGGGTTGCTCCGCCTCCAGGCGCTGCGCACGGGCGAACAGCTCGTCGGCGCTGGGCGGCTTCGGCGGCGGCGAGCACCTGCGATGCGGCAGCACGGTCAACGCGTCCTCGGCCGGCGCGACGTCCAGGTCCATCAGCAGCTGCCCCGATTCCGGCTCCCAGCGGGCGTGGGCGTCGCGCACCGCCACCGTGTTGCCGACGGCGGTGATGCGCAGGCCGGTCAGCGGCAGTTCGTCGGGCAGCGACGCCTTGAGCTGGCGCAGCGCGCGCAGGATCCGGCGCGGCGGCAGGTTCGCCGCCTTCAGTCCGTGCGCGGCGCGCAGCAGCACGACGTCGCGAAACGAGAAGCGCAGCTCGTTGCGCGGCCCGCGCGCCGGAGAGACGAAACCGGCGTCCACGAGGCCTCGGATGACGCCGCGCGACATGCCCAGCATGGCCTGGATGCGTCGCAGCGTGTACGGCGTCTCGACGGCGGGCCGGGTCACTTCTTCGCGCGGGTCCGGGCGGCCGGCTCCGCCGATGCCTGCGCGCGGCGCGCGCCCTTGCGTTCCTTCGCGGGCGCAGGGGCGCCCGCCCCCGCCGCGCGGGCGCCCTTCGCAGCGGCGCCGGGCTTGCGGCCGAGGCTAGCCCGCAGCGCGTCCATCAGATCGATCACCTGGGCGCCGGCGGCCGGCTCGGCTTCCTCGTGCACCACGACCCGCTTGCCGGCGATCTTCTCGTCGATGGCTGCGAGGATGCGCTTCTTCTCCTCGTCCTCGAACTCGCGCGGATCGTACTCGTCGGCCGAGATCTGGTCGATCAGCTGCAGCGCCAGCTTGAGCTCCGCCTCCGAGACGCTCGCCTTCTCGATGTCGAGCTCCTTCATCGAGCGCACCTCGTCGGCGTAGAGCAGTTGCTGCAGTACCAGCCCGTCTTCGGCCGGACGCACCTGGACCACGTACTGCCTGCCCTTCCAGGCCCATCTGGCCAGCGCGCAGCGCCCGCTCCGGCGCATCGCTTCGGCCAGCAGGTTGTAGGGTTTGGCGCCGCGCTTGTCGGGGGCGAGAAAGTAGGCCTTGTCGTAGAAGATCGGATCGACCGCCTTCTCGGGAATGAAGGCGACGATGTCGATCGTCTGGCTCGGGCTTTCCTGCAGCGCCTTCAGTTCCTCGGTCGAGAACACCACGAAGCGGTCCTTCTCGAACTCGTAACCCTTGACCAGTTCGGAGCGCTCGACCGCTTTTCCGTCCCTGGCCGAGACGTATTGCTGCCGGACCCGCGAGCCGTCCTTCGTCAGATAGTTGAAGCTGACCGACGCGGCGTTCTCGGTGGCCGAATACAGCTTCACCGGGATAGACACCAGGCCGAAGGTCAGCGACAGCGAGGCGAGCGAGCGTGCGGGCATGTCGACATTCTCCACCGGGCGCGCGCGCCATCCTGCGACCCGCGCGCAGCGCGACAGCGGGCAATCCGCGTTCCCGAGGAATCGCCGCGTGCGCAGCGCCATCGCCGCGCCGTGGGCCGTGCCGTCGGCACCGAACGGCACGGGGACGCGGCGGCTCGATATCCTTCAGGCCGGTGAGCCCGGGGGCGGCGTCACACCCCCACCATCCATCCGACGCCGAACCGGTCGGTGACCATGCCGAAGCGCGGCGACCAGAAGGTCTTGTCGGGCGCCATCTGCACCTTGCCGCCTTCGGCGAGCGCGGCGAACACGCGGTCGACCGCTGCCTCGTCCGGCAGCGAGATCGACAGCGAGAATCCCTCGAACCGGCTGCCCTCGTCGCATCCGTCGGAGGCCATCAGCGTGGTTTCCCCGATGCGAAAGGCGCAGTGCATGACCTTGTTCTCGAATCCGGCCGGCACCGTGCCGGGTGGAGGTGCCTCGGGACTCTCGCTGAATCGCAGCAGCATCTCGACCTGCGCGCCGAGCGCGTCGCGGTAGAACCCGAGCGCTTCCTCGCAGCGGCCGCCGAAGAACAGATAGGGCTGGACGACGTTGGGCATGACGATGTTCCTCCGGTGGTGCCGCGTCTCACGCTTCCACGATGGTCTCGAAGCCGCCGTAGATCAGGCGCTTGCCGTCGAACGGCATCGGGTTCGCTTCCGGTTTCAGGCGCGGGTCGTCCATCACTTTCTTCCAGGCTTCGTCGCGCGCCTGGCGCGAGGGCCAGGTGATCCACGAGAACACCACCGTTTCGTCGGCCTGGCGCTTGACCGCCATCGGGAACGACGTGAGCGTGCCTTCGGGCACGTCGTCGCCCCAGCACTCGACGACCGACAGCGCGCCGTGCTCCTTGAACACCGGTGCTGCGGCGGCGGCGTGCTTCCGGTAGCTTTCGCGGTTCGCGGTCGGCACCGCGGCGACGAATCCGTCTACGTAGTAGCTCATGATCGATCTCCTGCTCGGATTGGGTGGGATCGGCCTCGACCGGCCGCGTCACGACCGGCGTGCGCGGATCGGCGTGCCGATGCATGGATACGACGATCGGAGGGCTCCGATTTCGACACGCCGCCGGCCGGGAAACCTTGGGGGCGGCAAGCGCCGTGCCGGGTCGCGGCAGCCGCGGCAGGCTGCTGCCGCACCCGGTCCGTGCGAACCGACCCGGCTAACGCCGGCCGCCGAACATGCCCATGCCCCTCCTGAGCAGGTCGCCCAGGTCGACCTGGCCGTCACCGTCCTGGTCGAGCAGGGCATCGAGCATGCCGCCGCCCTGCCGGTCGACATGTTCGCGCTCGACGTCGAGCGCCTGACCGAGGTCGCCGGCGTTGCCGCCCGCGGCGAAGCGCTGAGCGAGGAACGACATGACGATCGGCGCGAGCGCGCGCAGCAGCGTCGCGACGCGGTCGCCGCCCAGGCCGGTGGCCTGACCCAGGCTGGCCTCGGCGCGCTGCTCGCGATCGCCGAAGATATGGCCGAGGATCGCCGAGCCGTCGTCCTGGCGCGCACCGCCGAACATGTCGCCGAGCACGCTGCCGAAATCGATGCCGGCGTGGTCGCGCCGCAGCGCGCCCAGCAGCGCATCGGCCCCCTGCGGCTGCGCCGCGTTGCGGCCCAGCGCGCCGAGGATCAGCGGCAGGGCCGCGCCGATGGCGCCCATCGTCTGCTGCGGGTCGGCCCCGATCTGGCGTGACATCTGCTGCAGCGGCGCGCCCTGAAGCTGCTCGAACAGCTGGTCTGCGAGAGTCCGGTTCATGGCAGGCACCTCCTCCTTGGCGAACGGGCAACCGCAGCTTGCCACATCGGGCGCCGCCCCGTCTGGCCCGAGTCAGGTCGGGCCCACCCGCGCGCGGACCGGCCCCCGCGCACTCCCAAGGGGCGCAGGCGATCCCGGTCGAGGTCTGCGCACAGGTCGGCGATCCGCCGGCCCGATGTCCGATCAGGCCGGTATGGCGCCTTCCGGCGCGACGATTCGGTCACGCGTCGGCGCATCGGCCAGCACCTTCGCGCGTGCGGCGAACAGGCGCGCCAGCGGGCTGCGCGGCCGCAGCGCGATGCGCTCGGCCGCCAGCGCCGCAGCCAGCGCGGCATCGCCGCCGCGCAGCGCCGCTTCGATCAGCGTCAGCTCGAGCAGGTCGCGCTGCGCGTGGCTGCCGCCGAAGCGATGTGCGCTGCTGCGGATCGGCCGCAGCAGCGCCACCGTGCGTGCGTAATCGCCGTCGCCGAACGCCTGCATGGCGCGTACCGTCGCCGCGCCGACCTCGCGGATGAAGTCGACGTTGTCGCCGCCCTCCTCCAGCGCCCGCTGCTGTGCTTCGAGCACTGCCTGCTGCGCGTCGCGGCGCCCCGCGCCGACGAAGGCGAGCATCGCGTGCAGGTCGTTGAACGCGTAGTTGCCGGCCGCGGCGGCAGGTGTCCAGTTGTCGGCTACGGCCTGCCAGCGATCGCCGACGTCCACGCCGCGCAGCTGCAGCCGCCACAGCATCGCGCTGACGTCGACCAGCTCGATCAGCAGGGTCGAGCGCGCACCGAAGATCGGCCCGTCGAACAGCCGCAGCACTTCGTCGGTCTCGTCGCGCTCGAGGTGGTACAGCGCGAGGTGCCACCAGTTGTGCACTGCGAGGAAGCTCTCTTTCGACCAGATCGCCGAATTCGGGCGCAGCCACGCGATGCCGTCGTCGGGGCGGTTGCGCATCTCGTGCACATGGGCCACGGCGTGCCAGCCCCAGCCGTCGCGCGGCTCGAGCTCGATGCTCAGCCGTCCGCAGCGCTCGGCCTGCTCGTAGTCGCCGGTCTCCTCGAGCCCGAACGCGTACATGCCCAGCAGCGCGTGATAGCCGCGCATGCTCCGGCTCCACGCCGGCAGCGCACGCGCGATGCGGTCGCGCAGCATCCGCGCATGGCCGGTGAAGAAATCCACCTGGTGGCCGGCCTGCAGCGCCAGCGGATCGCGCGGATACCGCGCGCTCAGGTCTTCCAGCCCCTGTCCCGCGTCGCGCCAGCGGCTGTCGGCCACCAGGCGCATCGCCGCGACGTGGCGACGCTCGCGATCGGTGGCGGGCAGCGCGGCCGCGGCCGCGGCGCATGCGCGCGCCACCGGCAGGCCATCGGGCTCGGTGCCGAGCAGGTGCAGCCACCCCCTGAGCACGTGCGCCATCGTCATGTCGGGGCTGGCCGCCAGCGCGCGATCGACGGTGGCGAGCGGATCGCCGATCATGCAGCGCAGCTCGTGCGAGGCCTGCTCGAAGCAGGCGAGGCTTTCGGCGTTGGCGCCGGATACGGGGTATCCGGCATCGTCCTTCTGGATCATTTCGGTTGCTCCGGTGGTTGACGGATGCCGCGAGTCGGCCACCCGAGTGCGAAGTCTGTCGCTCCGACGCCCGATCGACTAAAGTCATTCGTGCAACAAAGCGGACGTTCGTGCCATGGCCGATCCGTCGCGACCCTCCTGCGTGCCCATCGTCGTCGCCCTGCTCGGCGTGCCGGATGCCACGGCCGCCACGCTGTACGGCTACTACGACACGTTCGCCAGCACCTGCCGCGACTGGCAGATGGTGCACGGGTGCCGTGCAGAGTCGCCGTTCCGTCCGATGGTGGCGTCGCGCGACGGCCGTCCCTTCACTGCCGCCAACGGCATCCGCATCACGCCCGACGCGAGCTTCGCCGCGATGCCGGCGCCCGGCATCGTGTGCGTGACCGATCTGGCGATCCCGCCCGGCGAGCCGCTGGACGATCGGTACGACGTGGAAGCGCAATGGCTGCGCGAGCGCCACGCCGACGGCGCCATCGTGACCTCCTCCTGCTCGGGCGCGGTGCTGCTCGCCCACGCCGGCCTGCTCGATGGGCTGGACGCCACGACCCACTGGGCCTATTGCGACGCGCTGCGCCGCCAGTATCCGCGCACGCGCTGGCATCCCGAGCGTGGCCTGGTCGTCTCGGGGGCCGACCAGCGCATCGTGATGGCGGGCAGCGGCATCGCCTGGCACCAGCTGGTGTTGTCGCTGATCGCCCGCCACGCGGGTGCCGAGGCGGCGATGCAGGTCGCGCGGATCAACCTGATGGACTGGAACACCACCAGCCCGATCGCCTACGCATCGCTGCGCCATGGCGCGCAGGCATCCGATCCGGTGGTGGCGCATTGCCAGGAATGGGCCGCGCTGCACTATCAGACCGAGTCGCCGGTGGCTCGCATGGTGGCGTTGTCGGGGCTGCCCGAGCGCACCTTCAAGCGGCGTTTCGCGCAGGCCACCGGCATGAGCCCGCTCGAGTACGTGCACACGCTGCGCCTGGAGGAGGCCAAGCAGATGCTGGAGGCCGGCGACGAGCCGGTCGAGATGATCGCGCTGGAAGTGGGCTACCAGGACGCGAGCTTCTTCTCGCGATTGTTCCGGCGCCGCGTCGCGCTCACGCCGGCGCAGTACCGCCGGCGCTTCGGCGGGCTCAAGCGTCGCCTGGACGGGGCGGCGGCGCCGGTCGCGCCGCGAGATGCGCGCGGGCGCGAGGCGACGCGGTGAACTCCCGGCTGTAGCGCCCGAGCAGCTTGCCGATGCGCGCCGTCTCGTAGCCCAGCTGCGTGAACGCGATGCCGCGATCGAAGGCTTCGTCGTACTCGGCGATCAGCCCGTCGCGCAGGCGCAGCTGCGCGACGCCGTCGAAGACGATCACCTGCCCCGCGCTCTCGGGCTGGCGCGAGCGGTAGCTGAACACGTAGCGCGCGTAGCCGGTGTGGCCGCCCACCGCCGGATCGAAGAACTGCCAGAAGAAGGCTTCGCCGCCGACGTAGAAGCGGTCGAGCATCGCGGCGATGGCGTCGCGCCCGTCGTGTGCGCCGAAGAAGCCGTCGTGGTAGCGCCCGTCGGGCGTGAACAACGCCGCGAATCCCGCAGTGTCGCGTGCGGCGACCGCCTGCGCGAAGCGCTCGAGCAACGCGGCCAGGCCGGCCGTGGTCATCGGAGTTTCAGCGTGCATCGCGCAACGGCAGTTCGCCGGCCAGGTAGCGTTGCCGGTAGGTCTCGAAGGGCATGGCGTCGGCGGCCTCGATGCGTCGTTGTTCGTCCAGCGACTCCTGCGCCATTCGCGCGTAGCGGGCCTGCGTGTCGGGCGCGAGCGGCATCGCGAGCAGGACTTCGCGATGCCGCTGCGAATACGCCAGCGCGAAGCGCGGAAACGAATGGTCGTGGCGCTGCGCCATCTCGCGCAGCGAGCGCGCCGACGGCGTGAGCGAGGAATCGGCCAGCGCCGCCTCGGCAGCCGCGAGCGCCTCCGCATGCGGCGTGTCGCGCTCGCCGCGCGTCGCGTTCGCCGCTGCGCCGCCCGCGGTGGCCGGCCCGCCACCTGCCATGCCGCCCACGGCCGCGTCGAGCGCTTCGGCGATCGGCGCGCATTCGCGCAGCAACGCCCTGCCCCAGTCGACCAGGCTGATTTCCGCGCCGCCGCGCCGCAGGCGCAGGCCCGGCTCGCGACCGAACTGGGCAACCTGATGCTGGTTGCGCGACATCTCGGCGATCTCCTGCGGCGTGTCGCGCGGGCTCTCGGCGAGCAGGCAGTGCAGCAGGAACACATCGAGGAAGTGCAGCGTGCCGATCGGAATGCCGACCGGATCGAACGGATCGAGGTCCAGGCAGCGCACCTCCACGTACTCCACCCCGCGCCCGGCGAGCGCGCGCAGCGGCCGCTCGCCCGGGCGAATGCTGCGCTTGGGACGGATGGTGCCGTAGAACTCGTTCTCGATCTGCAGCAGCGTGGTGTTCAGCTGCCGGTACAGCCCTCCGCCGTCGTGAATGCCGATCCGCTCGTAGGCCGGATACGGTTCGGTCAGCGCGCGCGCCAGCGATTCCGAATAGCTGTCCAGGCCGTTGAAGCTGACCGCCAGCGCAGCCTGAGCATCGCTCTGGTAGCCGAGCGGCCCCATGCGCAACGAAGTGGCATGAGGCAGGTACAGCGTGCCGCTTTCCAGCGGCTGCAGTGCGTGCGCATGGCCGGCCAGGAACGTGCTGCACACGGCGGGCGAGGCGCCGAACAGGTACAGCAGCAGCCACGAGTGACGACGGAAGTTGCGGATCAGCGCGAAGTACGCGGCGGTGCGATAGGCCTGCGCGTCGCCGTCGTGCCGGTCGGCGCGCTGCAGGATCGGCCAGGCGGCTTCCGGCAGCGAGAAGTTGTAGTGGATGCCCGAGATGGTCTGCATCCGCCTGCCGTAGCGATGCGACAGCCCCTGCCGGTACACCGTCTTGGCGCGGCCCACGTTCGAGGTGCCGTATTTCGCCAGTGGAATCGCGTCGTCGGAAGGCAGGCCGCACGGCATGCTCGCACCCCACAGCAGCTCGTCGCCGAGCTGGCGACAGACGAACTGGTGGATGGCGGTGAGCTCGGCGATGCAGGCGCCGGCCGCCGTATGCACCCCGGTGATCAGCTCGAGCTGCGACTCGCTGAAATCGGTGGTGATGTGCGGATGCGTGAGCGCCGAGCCGAGCCCTTGCGGATGCGGCGTATCGGCGAGCCGGCCGTCGGGTCGCGCGCGCAGGCTCTCCTTCTCGATGCCGCGCGCAAGCGTGCCCAGCAGCTCGGGCGGCAGCAGGCGCAGCCGGTCGGCCAGGCGGTTCACGGGCGGCGCTCCGCGCGTTCGGGCAGGTTCGGCATCGTCGGGGGTCATGCAGCGATCTTAACCTCGTTGCCGCCGCGCGCAGCGATCCGGCTCGCGGGCACGGCGACAGGGTGAGGCCGCGCCTGCTCGTGTCCGGCTGCGCCTGTTCATGCGTGGGCGCCTTCCCGGGCGTTTCAGCCGCCGAACTCGCGCGCCAGGTCGACGGTCGAACGTCGGCCCAGGTGCGCGAAGTTGCGCTCCAGCCACTCGTCGGCCGCGGCATGACCGGCGCGGTGCAGCCGGGTCAGCGTGGCCGTGTCGGCGTGCAGCCTGCTCGAGCGGCCCAGGCGTGCGAGCGCCGTCGCGCCGTCGAGCCGGTGCATGCGCAGTGCGCCAAGGTGCCTGATCACCGGCTGGCGGTACTCGCGCAGCGGGCGGCTTTCGCTGCGCAGCAGATCCTTGAGCATGGCGATCAGGCGAAGTTCCTTGAGCACGCTGCCGTTGAAGGTGATCTCGTCGATGCGCTCGAGGATGTCCGACGCCTGCGTCGGCACCTCGTCGCGTTCGAGCGGATTGAGCTGTACCAGCAGCAGGTCGCGCGCCCCGCCGTCGGCCACCAGCGGGAACAGCGTCGGGTTGCCCATGTAGCCGCCATCCCAGTAGGCCTCGCCGTCGATCTCCACCGCCTGGAACAGCATCGGCAGGCAGGCCGACGCGAGCACGGCCTCCAGGCTCAGCGACTCGTTGCGGAAGATCTTCAGCCGGCCCGAGCGCACGTGCGTGGCGCCGACGAACAGGCGCACCTTGTCGCAGCGTCGCACCGCGTCGAAGTCGACGGCCTTCTCGAGCACCCGGCGCAGCGGATTGACGTTCAACGGATTGAACTGGTACGGCGAGAACATGCGGCTGGCCAGGTCGAGGTACGGTCCCAGCGGCGACCAGGTCGACAGCGCGCCGCCCAGCGTGTAGTCGAACAGGCCGCCGCCGTTGAGCGGATTGAGCCGGGCGGCCGCCCCGACGTCGGTCCAGAACCCGCGCAGTGCCTCGCGTGCCGCGCGGCGCCCGCCCGCCATCAGGCCCGATGCGAGCACCGCTCCGTTCATCGCGCCGGCGCTGGTGCCGCTGACCGCGGAGATCTCGAGGCGCTCGTCTTCGAGCAGTCGATCGAGCACGCCCCAGGTGAAGGCGCCATGCGCGCCGCCGCCCTGCAACGCGAGGTCGATCAGCTTGCGGGGTCGGATGCGGCGACGCGGAGTGCTCATGGGACAATGCCGGAAAACCGGACGGGACGCGGCGATGGCGCGCCGGCCGCGGCGGACCGGGTCAGCCGGTCCGGCAACAGGCAGCCGATGATAACGGAGCGCGCGCGGGAGGCAACGGCGATGAGTGGCGAGCTGAAGCTGCATATCGGCAACAAGAACTACTCGTCGTGGTCGATGCGCCCGTGGGTGCTGATGCGCCAGGCGGGCATCGCCTTCGAAGAGGTCATGATCCGCTTCGATTCGTTCGAGGCGGGCTCGGAGTTCAAGCGCCGGCTGGTGGGGCTCAGCCCGACCGGCAAGGTGCCGGTGCTGCAGACCGCGATCGATGGCGCGCCGCTGGTCATCTGGGACACGCTGGCGATCGCGGAATACCTCGCCGAACGCTTCCCCGCGCTGCAGCTGTGGCCGGTCGGCGCCGCTGCGCGTGCAAGGGCACGCGCAGTCACGGCCGAGATGCATGCCGGCTTCGCGGCGCTGCGCAGCCACTTCCCGTTCAACGTCGAAGCGAACCTCCCGCAGATCGGCCAGCGTCTGCGCGCCGAGCACGCGGCGCTGCGTGCCGACATCGCGCGCGTCTCGGAGCTGTGGGGCCAATGTCTGGCCGCTTCGGGCGGTCCTTTCCTGTTCGGCCGCTTCGGCATCGCCGACGCGTTCTACGCACCGGTCGTGCTGCGCCTTCGTACCTACGGCGTGCCGCTGGACACGGCCTGCGTGGGTTACGCGCGGCGCATCGTCGAATGCGAGGGCGTCGCTGCGTGGATCGAAGGCGCGCTGGCCGAGAAGGACTTCCTGCCTTTCGAGGAGCCGTATCGCAGCGCGCCGCCGGGCGACCGGAAGTAAGCCCCGCACAGGCGGCCGGCGGCCGCGGGGGCCTGCTCTCCCCTCACGTTCTTGCGCTCACCACCCTGAGCGGCTGCGGTCGCGTCGCCCGCTCTCGCCTCACGATGGTCCGCGTGCCACCGTGATCGGCTGAGGCCGCGTCAGTTCCTCCGGGCGCATCACCCGGTCGAGCTGCTCCCTCGACATCAGCCCGCGCTCGAGCACGATCCGGTACACGCTGCCGCCGGTCGCGTGCGCCTCGGCGGCCACCGCGGTGGCATTGGCGTAGCCGATGTACGGGTTGAGCGCGGTCACGATGCCGATCGAGTTCTCGACCATCGCGCGCAGCCGCTCGCGGTTGGCGGTGATGCCGCGCACGCAG